>DATCRM010000392.1:0-5241 GCA_036568985.1 Lacunisphaera sp.
TTCAGCCTTCGCCTGGCCTACGGCTGACAGGTGCTCCGACTTGGTTGGAGGCGGGGCTATCAGCCCCGCGTTTGGGAAAGAGCGCGGCCTGCGCCTCGCAGGACTGATAGTCCTGCCTCCATTTCTGAAATGCCTCGGGGCTGGCCCCGAGGATCTTTACTTCCGAAAATACCGCACGTAGGGAAATCCCGTTGCCGTCGCCACGGCTATGGGCCGGCGGCTCGGCCCGGTGTGCGCTACCTCACGTTTTCAGCCACGGCAGCTTGTCGAGGTCGGCGTTGCCGCCGGTCACCACCAGGCCGATGCGGCGACCTTGTACGGGAATTTTGTTTTCCAGAATCGCCGCATACGGCACGGCGGCCGACGGTTCGATGACCATGTGCAGCGCCTCCCACACGGCGCGCATGGCCGCGACGATGGCTTCCTCGGACACGGTGACGATGTCGTCGACGTGCCGCTGAATGATGGGGAAGTTTTTCTCACCCGTGCAATTGGTGCGCAGGCCATCCGCGACGGTGGCGGGAGTCGCGATCGAGACGCGATGTCCGGTGCGGAACGATTGCTGGACATCGTTGGCGAGTTCCGGTTCGACGCCGATGACCTGGATACCCGGCTTCAGGGCCTTGCCGGCCACGGCCGTGCCGCAGAGCAGCCCACCGCCGCCAACCGGGCAAAGGATCACGTCGAGGAGGGGCGTGTCCTCGAGCAGCTCGATGGCCGCGGTCCCTTGACCGGCGGCGACACGGAGATCGTCGAACGGATGGACGATGGTTGCGCCCGTTTGACGGGAGACCCGGGCGCAGGCCGCCTCGCGAGCGGCAAGGTTGGGTTCGCAGAAAGTGATCCAGCCGCCGTAGTGGCCGACGTTGCGCACCTTCGACTGGGCGGCGCCGGCGGGCATCACGATGTGGGCGGTGATGCCGCGCAACTGGGCGGCGCGGGCGAGGGCGGCGGCGTGATTGCCCGACGAGTGCGTCACCACCCCGGTGGCGGCTTCGGCGTCGGTGAGGGAGAAAACGGCGTTGCAAGCCCCGCGAGACTTGAAGGCGCCGGCTTCCTGGAAGTTTTCGCATTTGAAGAAAAGCTGTGCGCCAGCCGCCGTGTCGAGGCGCTCGCTTGTGAGCACGGGCGTGCGCTTGATGAACGGGCGGATGCGCTCATGGGCGGCTTGGATGGCGGCGAAGTCGAGGGAGTCGGGCATCGGAAAGCAGAGGGTTAACCACGAAGCACACGAAAGACACGAAAAGAAAACCGGAGGAACACAAAGGAGCGAAGGAGCAAAGGTCCGGTTCACGGACGATGACGACCGATCAATACTCCGGAGGTTGGGCTTCGCTCCTTCGCGGCTTGGTGTTTTCCCCTGTATTCGCGGGCGGATATGGCTACCGTGCCGGCATGACCGTCAAAAAGCTTCTCCACACCCGCATGCGGGTAAATGACATCGAGCGCTCCGTGAAATTCTATACCGAAGCCCTCGGCCTCACGGCTTCGCGCCGGCACACATCGCCGCGCGGGGCGCAGCTGGTGTTCCTCTCCACGCCGAACAGTGACGAGGAGATTGAGCTTTGCCAGATGCCCGCGGGTGCCGAGCCCGTGAAGGTACAGCCCGACCTGATGCACCTTGCTTTCCAAGTGGACGACCTTGAAGCTTTCGCGGCGGCGGCGAAGAAGAAAGGTTATGCGTTGAGCGACGGCCCGACCAAGACCGGCAGCGGCTCGGTGATCGCCTTCATCGACGCGCCCGAGGGCTACGAGGTGGAGCTGATTCAGAAGGCGAAATGACCGTAGGGTCGGGTAGGGCGAGGACTCCGTTCCGCGCCGTCGCACGGCGGTGAAGGGACTCACCGCCCTACCTTTCGCCGAAGCGTCTCTCCCAGCTGAACAGGTATTGCTGCGCCAAGCCGGCGAGGGGGCCGAAATGCGTGCGACCGAAGTGGGCGACTTGGGCGGGTTTCCAGCCGGTGAGGTCGTAGCGACGGGCGAGTGATTTCAGCACCCATGTGTCGACGGGAAAGGCTTCGAGCTTGCCCACACCGAAGAGCAGCACGCAATCGGCGACCTTTTCGCCTACGCCCGGCAATTCGACCAGCCGGGCCTTGGCGGCGGCGTAGGGGAGCGATTCGGTTTCGTCGAGCCAGCCGGGGCGGGAGGCGAGGAATTTTGCGGTCTCGGCGATGTAGCGGGCGCGGAAGCCGAGCAGGCAGGCGCGAAGGTCTTTTTCGGGGATGAGCGCGAGTTGCGACCAAGTGGGGAGGCGGTGGACGGGTAGGGCGGCGAGTCCCTTCGCCGCCGGATCGGCGCGGAGCGGAGTCCGCGTCCTACCTATTTCAGAACCGTGGCGCTGGGCCAGCAGCGCGCACATCTGTTTGATCTGGACGATTTGTTTGGTGGCGCTGCAGAGGAAGCCGAGCAGGGTCTCTCCGAAGGGCTGGCGCAGGATCCGGAGGCCGGGAAACGCGGCGATGCACCGCGCCAGATGGGCGTCACTGCGCCACGGCAGTGAGTCGGTGAGGGCCGTCCAGTCGGTGTCGAGGGCGAGGTAGCGCCGGAGAGCGGGTTCGGCAGAGGGATTCTCACTGCGCCATTCGACGGCATGGTGGTGTGAGCGCAGCTGGACGAGGTGGTCAGACCAGATGCCAGTCCAGATATCGGTGGACGAAGCCTGTGACCCTCCTTCGCCAAGGCTTCGGAGGGTCGATGGTTCAGCGTGGCTGAACCATCGAAAAGCCTGGCCGCCATCGAGTGTCTCACGGAGCACCTCGGGCGAGGGATTCCAGCCGGTGATCGGTTGCCAGGCGCATGAAACGGTCTGATTTCCGATGCGTGTCATCCTAAGTGAAACGAAGGATCCATCCTGACGGCGTCGATCCTCTTGGATTCTTCGCTCCGCTCAGAATGACGGAAGAGATGGTTATTTGGCCGCAGGTTGCTCCCACAGGTAGCTTCTCTCGGTGGCGAGCAGCTTGCCGTCAGCATCGGTCAGGTCGAGTTTCCACGCCACGGGATTGGTCTTGGCGTCGGTCCAGTCGGAACCGGTGAGACCGAGATGGAACACGGTGTTGCCTGTGCGCAGCTCAGGCGAGAAGTCGAATTCGACCGGTTTGGAGGCGGCGCTGGTGATGACCTGCAGGTGGGCGGTGGCCTTGAGCGGAGCCGCCGGGTTCGCGACGCGGACGAGAAAGTAGTAACCGGCCCGCTGGTCGGGATGGGTGCGCAAGACCGCCTCGCCGCCGGTATTCTCCTTGCCATCGAAGTATTCGGAAATGCGCTTGAACGATGCGGCGTCGCGCCAGCCGGAATAGACGCGGGTGATGGTCAGCTCTGCCGCGGACGCGGCGCAGAGCCCGAGCAACAGGAAGAAGAAACTGCCACGGATTACACGGGTGAGCACGGATATGTTTTTCATCGGACGGGAATGGTCAGGCAAGCGCTGAGTGGCGGAGTCCGGTCGGAGACCGGACCTACTCAAGGCGGACCTTCTTGTATTGGTGGAGACCGAGCAGCGAAGGTTCCCAGCCTTTGACGGCGGGGTGGATCAGGTAGGCGCGGGTGCCGAAGAAGACCGGTGCAATCGGCGCCTGTTCGAGCAGGAGGGTTTCGGCCTGTTGAAAAATCTCGTGCCGGGCGGCGGGGTCGGCGGTCGCGGCGGCCTGTCGGATCAGGGTGTCGTAGGCGGGGCTGGACCAGCCGGTCCAATTGTTGCCGCCGCTGGAAACAAAGAGATCGAGGAAAGTGACCGGATCCACGAAGTCGCCGATCCAGCCCGCGCCCGAGAGGCTGTAGTTGAGCGTCTGTTGGTTTTGCACCCAGGTCTTCTGCTCAAGCGGGGTGAGAGTGAGATTAACCCCGAGTTCCTTCTTCCACTGGGCTTGCAGGACTTCGCCCACGCGAGGCTGGTGTTCGTCGTTGCGCACTTGCAGATCGAGCGCGGGCAGGCCATGGCCGCCAGGGAAGCCGGCCTCGGCCAGGAGACGTCGGGCTGTGTCAAAGTCAGTCGGCACGGAGGCACGGGCGGTATAGCCGGCGCAGCCGGACGGCGTGAAGCTGCGCGCCGGAGTGCCGGCGCCACGCAGCACGTGATTCGCGATCGCCTCGCGATCGATCGCCAGCGACAGCGCCCGGCGGACGCGCGGATCGGTGAAGGGCGCGCGCGTGGTGTTGAAGCGCAGGAAGATTGCCTGCAGGAACGGATCCAGGCGAAGCGAGGCGGGGTTTTCCTTGCGGTAGGTCTCGAGCTTGGAGGTCGGCACGCCATAAGTGACGTGCACCTGGCCGGCGCGGAAATTGCGTTCCTCGACCTCGGGACTTTCCGTGGGAAAAAAGAGGATGCGCTTCAGTCTTACGTTCGGGGCGTCCCAGTAGGTTGGGCTTTGGGCAACGATGAGACGTGCATTCGGCGTCCACTCGGCGAGGGTGAAGGGACCGTTGCCGACAAGATTCTCCGGCCGGGTCCAGGCGGGGAGACGTTGGTGGACGTCGCCTAATTTGGCCAACACGCGGAGATTGACCGGAAACCAAACCGGCTGGGCGGTGAGCGCGGGAAGATAGGGCGTGGGGCGCTCCAGTGTGACGCGGAGCGTATGATCGTCGAGGGCTTGGGCGCCGAGGGTCGTGAAGTCCGCCGATTTGCCGGTGTTCAGGGCCTCGGCGTTTTTGAGCGGATAGAGGAGGTACGCGTATTCGGCGGCGAGGGAAGGGGAGAGCACCCGGCGCCACGCGGCGACGAAATCCCCGGCGGTGAGCGGATCGCCATTGGACCATTTCGCCGAGGGACGCAGATGGAAAGTGTAGATGAGGCCGTCCGGACTGACGTCCCATTTTTCCGCGGCGGCCGGGACGGGCTGGGAACTGCGTTCGTCCAGGGCGCACAGGCCTTCGAAGAGGGCGACGGCGATGTTCTGGTCGGTGTAGGCCGAGATGAGCTGCGGATCGAGCTCCTGGGGCTCCGCGAGATTGCCGACGAGCAGCATGCCGGTGCGAAGGCCGGACTCGGCCGGGGATTCGCGCTTGGCGCAGCCTGTGAGGGCCAGGAACAAGCTCAGTGCGGCGAACGGGACCGGGCGGAACAGCATGGGATGATTAAAGCCGGGATTCGGAGGCCGGCAAGGAGGGGCCGGAAAATTCTGTGTCCAAAGCCTAATAAACCCGGCATCCATCCGTGTAAGGAGCAGGTCGCGTGAACAACGAACCCCAACAGTCCGATGAAAGTCTTGATTCCAGCTCCTTCGTGCAGTCAGCCGT
>DATCRM010000393.1:0-24289 GCA_036568985.1 Lacunisphaera sp.
TTCAGCCTTCGCCTGGCCTACGGCTGACAGGTGCTCCGACTTGGTTGGAGGCGGGGCTATCAGCCCCGCGTTTGGGAAAGAGCGCGGCCTGCGCCTCGCAGGACTGATAGTCCTGCCTCCATTTCTGAAATGCCTCGGGGCGTGCCCCGAGGATCTTTACGGGCCCCATAGGCCGCATACGCCCTATAGGGCCTATAAAAAGCTCACGCTCCTCAACCGTGCAAACAGCGGTGCAGAGCGGTGGCCAGTTCTTCGGCTGCCGGAGGCTTGCCGAGGATTTCCTTCACGCCGAGACCACGGAGTCTTTCGCTCATCGCCGGCTCGATGAAGCCGGAAAGCAGCAGCACCGGTTGGAGGGGATTGCGGGCGAGGGCTTGGCGCGCAAGCTCGTCACCTGGCAGGCCGGGCATGGCTAGATCGGTCACGAGGAGATCAAAATTGTTGGCTTGGAGCAGGGCGAGCGCCTCCAAGGGATCTTGGCATAAAGTGGCCCGGTAGCCCAGGCGGCCGATGATCCGGGCGATCACGGTGCCGCTGGCTGGTTCGTCGTCGACGACGAGAACAGTTTCCCCCTGTCCGCGGGGAGCTTGAAAAGGCGTGGCCGTGGCGGTCGTTGCCAAAGCGGATGGGGTGGTCAGCGCCGGCAGGTAGATGTCGAAACGCGTGCCCCGTCCGGGCGTGCTGTCCACCAGGATCACGCCATCGTGGGCGGTCACGACGCTGTGCACCACGGCCAGTCCCAGACCGGTGCCCTTGCCGGCGGCCTTCGTGGTGAAGAACGGTTCGAAAATACGCTCGAGCGTGGCGGGATTCATGCCCTTGCCATTGTCCTGCACACAAAGATGGACGAAGGATCCGGCTTTGAGCGGCGAATGCGATGCGGCAAATTCCGGAGTCGTCACCAGCGGAGCCAGGGTCACGGTGATAATGCCACCTTGCTCGGGCAAAGCATGCCACGCATTCGTGCACAGGTTGAGCACGACCTGGTGAATTTCAGTGTGGTCGGCGAGCACGGGCGCGCAGGCGGGATCGAGGTCGTGTTCGATGCGCACCATCGCGGGCAAAGTGGAACGCAAAAGGGCAAGGGACTCGCGGATCACCAGCTGCAGCCGGAGCGGACTGCGGGCGCTTTCCGTTTTGCGGCTGAAAGTCAGGATCTGATGCACCAAGTCCTTGGCCCGTTCACCGGACTTGAGAATGCCCTCCAGCCACGGGGTGGCGGGATGTTCCGGGGACAGATCGGAGAGTCCGAGCTGCGCATAGCCCAGGATGCCGGTCAGCGTATTGTTGAAATCATGGGCGATGCCTCCGGCCAGCGTTCCGAGGGACTCCATCTTCTGCGCCTGCCGCAACTGGGCTTCGCTTTTGCGGAGCGCCGCCTCGGCCTGCTTCTGCGCGGTAATGTCGATCACGGAACTGAGCAGGCAGCGCCGCCCATCCAGCGTGATGACCGTCGCGTTGTAGAGCACGGTGATCACGTCGCCCGTCTTGGTGCGCATGCGCGTCTCCACGCCGTGAAGGCGGCCCTCGCGTTGCAGCCGTCCGAGGTAGTGGTCGCGGTCGGCGGGATCGGCCCACACATTCAAATCGACCGTGGTCTTGCCGATCACTTCGTCGCGGGTGTAACCGAAGACCCGGCTGCAGGCTTGGTTGGCCTCGACGATGTGGGCCTCGGGGAATGAGAGCAGGATGATGGGAATGGGACTGGCGTCGAAGACGCCCTTGAAGCGGGCTTCGCTTTCGCGCAATGCGGCGGTGCGGCTTTCGGCCACGAGCAGCGCGTCCTCATAAATGGCGGCATTGTGAATGACGAGGGCGGCCAGCTGGGCCAGCAGCTGCCCTTTTTCCTGCTCCTCGCGGGTAAAGCTGTGGCCAGTCCGGGCGCGCAGAAAACCCAGCACTCCGAGGCAGCGATGCCCGAGTACGATCGGGAACACCGCGACCGCGCGGAACTGCGCCCGGCGATAGGCGGGCGAGCCTTCGGCCACGTTGGCGTAGTTGTCCACGATGACGGGCTCGCGTGAGTCGATGGCTCGCCAGGAAAGCACCGCTTCGTGCCGACCGGCGCGTTCGCCGCCTGCTGCCCGGGCGGATCCGCCATAGGCATAGGTGACCAGTTCCTCTCCCTCCACCAAGGCGACTTCGACCAGCGCCGAATCGAGCAACCGGGCGGCGCGGTTGGCCAGAGCGTCGAGAATCTCGGGCTTCGCGCGGCGTTGGAGCAGGGCAAGGGCGGTCTGGTTGAGCGCTTGCAGAAACTCGATCTGACGTGAGGCCGCCAGTTCGTTGGCTTTGCGCTCCGTGATGTCGATGTTGGTGCCGATCAGCCGCGTGGCGCGACCCCTGCCGTTGCGCGCGGTCACGCGTCCGCGACTGTGGACCCAGAGCCATTCGCCGTGATGGTCACGGACGCGGTATTCCTGGCTATATTCGTCGGCCTTGCCGACTAGGCAGGCGAGGGTGGCACGGGAGGCCCGGTTCCGATCTTCGGGATGCAGCAGGCTGAAAAGATCTGGAATCGGAATGCTGGTGATCGTCGCCGCGCCGCCAAGCATGCGCGACCAGTTGGCATCGAGCGTGACGCGGTCGGACGCGACATCGAAATCCCAGATACTGGTCAGCGTGGCATCGAGGGCCAGAGCCAAGGCTTCGTGACGCCGGCGGCCGGATTCCATGGCCGGAGATGCCAGGACGGGAATGGCGGGGCCTGACGGAGTGCTGGGGGCCGGTAAATTCATTGCGACGCAAGAACGCGTGTTGCCGGGACTGGAACACGCTGGGGGCGCATGTGATCCGGGTTCCCGTCAGGCCGATGTTCATTCGGCCATGATCACATACCGGCGTGAAAAATATCGCGAGTTACGCCTGAGCGGCTTGGGCCATTTGCTGGACCGCCTCCGGAGCGACGACTTTGTCGATATCGAGAAGGGTTTTGATCTGTCCTTTGACCTTGGCGAGCCCGAGAAGATAGGAGGTGTCGATCTTGCAGCCGAACTCGGGCGTAGGCTCGATTTCCTGGTCGGTAAGGGTGACGACCTCTTCAACGCAATCGACGATGAGGCCCATCTGGACGGGCTGGGCGTTGGCCGGACGGACCTGGACGACAACGATGCAGGTGCGCTCAGTGAAGGCGGCCTCGAGACCGAATTTGACGCGGAGGTCGACGATGGGGATGACGCGGCCGCGCAGGTTGATCACACCCTTGACGTAGGGGGGCAGCTGCGGGACCGACGTGATCTTGAGCATGCGGATGATCTCGCGGACCTTGAGAACGGCAATGCCGTAGGCCTCGTTGGCGAGACCGACGGTCAGATATTTCCCGGCATGATGGACGGTGGGAGTGGTGCTGGCAGAAGGGGTGCTCATGGAATTGATGGTAGCGGTAACAACCCGCCTTGGCCTAATCGGCGTTTCGGGGGCGGAGTTGAGGGCTGATTTTGACGAAACCTACCCGCCAACATGCGATTTCCGCCTTAAGAAGTGCCCGGAGCCCGTCGATATAAGGCTTTAACCATACACCACTGGTTCATGCCTAAATCCCCCGAAAAATACGCGGCGCTGGAGAACGCCGTCAACCGGCTCGCCTCCGAAGCCATGTTGGCCACCGTAGGCCGTGATGATGGGTTAGTGCCCGCTTACAGCCTCGTCGGCGAGCTGTGCGAGCTCTGTGCCGATCACCCGGTGCTGCACGCTCCCGTGAAGGCCCTGCTCACTGAGCTGGAAAAGAGTCTCGATACGGCCCAACCCTTCACCAAAGCCCTCTTGGGCACCCTTCGGTCCACCGTGGAATGGCTCGGGCCCGCCATCGATGCCGTTCGCGGCGACACGGCGGTCGCTCCATGCCCGGGTTTCGAAAACGCCGCCCCCACGACCAATGCCGTCGCGGCTGCCGGTCCGGCCAAATCGGAAAAGACCGACGTTCTCATGGCCTTTGAGCTGGAGGAGAACCAGGAACTGCTCACCGAATTTCACGCGGAGGTGGTCGATCATCTCCAACAGATCGAGGCCGCCCTGCTGCAACTCGACCAGCAGCCCGACGATCCGGAGGCGCTCAACTCAATTTTCCGATCGTTCCACACCATCAAGGGCAACGCAGGTTTCCTCGGTCTCGTGCCGATGCACACGCTCGCCCACGAGGTGGAATCGTTGCTCGATCTGGCCCGCACCAACAAGCTCCGGCTCACCTCGGTCATCATCACCGAGATCCTCCGCAGCCGCGACACCCTCCATGCGCTCACGCAGCAGGTCGGTCACGCTTTGGAAAAGGGCAAGCTCCCGACCGAGATCATTCCCGTCAGTCATCTGATTCATGCCGTGAAACGGCTGGCCGTTGCGGACGGCGCCCATGCGGCTGCTCCCGCCCCGGCTCCGGCCGAGGCTGCCGCGCCGGCGCCGGTTGAGGAAGCTCCGGAAGAAGTCCCCGCGCCCGTTGTGCCGCAGGCGGCTCCGCCCACACCGGTCGTCACGCCGGCGGTTGTTGCGGCTGCTCCTATCCCCGCGGAAACGCCGGAACATGCGCCCGCCGCAGCGGTTGCACCCGTGGCTGGCAACGCTGGCCCGAAGAATGGCGGTACGGAAAAACAGGCCGCGGGTGGCCAGACCGTCCGCGTCAACACCGAGAAACTCGATTCGCTCATGGATGTCGTGGGCGAACTCGTCATCGTGCAAAGCCAGATCATGGAGTCGGCCCGTTCGCTGGGCATGGATGGCTCCCCCTTGCACCGCAATGTGGCCCAGCTCACGCGCATCACGAAGGAACTGCAGCACACGGCCATGGCGTTGCGCATGATTCCGATCAAGCCCACCTTCCAGAAAATGGAGCGCCTCGCCCGGGACCTGGCGCGCAGCTGCGTCAAGAAGGTCGTCTTTTCCACGGACGGCGACGAGACCGAGCTCGACCGTACTGTCGTCGAGGAAATCGCCGACCCGCTCGTGCACATGGTGCGCAACGCCATGGATCACGGCCTCGAGCCGGCGGAGGAGCGCGTCGCGGCCGGCAAGCCGGAGGCGGGCACCGTTCATCTCAGCGCCTATCACCAGGGCAGCAACATTGTCATCGAGCTCCGCGACGACGGTCGTGGCATCAATCCCGAAAAAATCCTCAAGAAGGCGCGCGAGAAGGGCATCATTGCCCCCAATGCCTCGCTCAGCCGTGAGGAGACTTTCAACCTCATCTTCGCTCCCGGTTTTTCGACCGCGGAAAAGGTCACGGCCGTCTCCGGTCGCGGCGTGGGCATGGATGTGGTGAAGCGCAACATCGAGAAACTGCGCGGCAAGATCGAGATCGAGTCCGAGGTCGGCAAGGGCTCCATCTTCAAGGTCAAGCTGCCTCTCACCATGGCGATTATCGACGGCCTCGTCGTGCGCGTGGGTCAGGACCGCTTCATCCTCCCCACCACGTCCGTGCAGATGGCATTGCGCCCCGCTGAGGAGACGATCTCGACCATCCAGGGAACCGGTGAGGTGATGGAACTCCGCGGCCGCATCATGCCGCTGCACCGTCTGCACCGTCGCTTTAACATCCCCGCCGACTCGGAGAAGCCTTGGGAGGGGATCGTCGTCATCATCGAGCATTCCGGTCGCACCTCCGCGCTGCTGGTCGATGAGATGATCAGCAAGCAGGAGGTCGTGATCAAGAACCTCGGCGCCCTCATGCAGGGTCTGCCGGGCGTCGCGGGCGGCGCCATCCTGGGTGACGGCAACATCGCCCTCATCCTCGACCCGGGTTCGATCCTGCAGGCGGCCTGAGTCCGACACCGGTCCAATGCCTTCGAATCTGCCACCGACCCTCGAGAAAGTCTGCGAAGCGGCGCTCAAGCTGCCTTGTGCCCCGTCGCTGCTGCCGCGCCTGTCGCTCGCCTTGCAAAGCGACGAGAGCTCGTCGGCGGACATCGAGCGGTTGATCACGATGGATCCTTCGCTGGCCGCCGCGACGCTGCGTCTGGCCAATTCCGCGGCTATGGGCGCCGGCAAGGTCGCCAGTGTCGAGGAAGCGGTGTTCCGGTTGGGTGCGCGGGAGATCTACCGGCTTTCCGCGTTGGCCCTCGTCGGGCGTTGGGAAGGCAGCCTCGGTACCGGCCTGCGCTGGACCCCAGGCGATTTCAGCCGTCATGCGCTCTGCACCGCAATCGCGACCGAGGTCCTTGCCGCCACCACCGAGCGGCTCGACCCGCAAGTTGGCTACACGGCCGGCTTGGTTTGCGACATGGGCAAACTGGCGCTGGCCCATGGTTGCCGGGAATTTTATCCAGCGGTCCGCATCTGCGCCGAGCAGACCCGCTGCACTTGGGAACAGGCCGAACGCACCGTGCTCGGCTATCACCATGCCGACGCCGGCGCCCGTCTGCTCAAGGCCTGGAATTTTCCCGCGGAGTTTGTGCTGTCCGTCGAGCACCAGTTTGCACCCACCAGCGCCCCGACACCTGTGCTGCCGCTGCTCGCCCACCTGCATGCCGCGAAATATCTGGCGACGGCCATGGGGCCGGGGGTGATGGAGGAAGGCTTCCTTACCGTCGTTCATGGCGGCTTTCTCAAGGAATGGGGCTTTACGACCGACATCCTCGATGCGGCGATGCCCATCGTTTTGGAGAAGGCCACCGCGCGTCTGGGCGAGAAGCTCAATCAGGGCGCGATCTCGCTGTAAGGAATCGCCGGGCCGAGGTCGGTCCGGTTTCACGCGGCGAGGCTTCCAATATCTCTGGAGCCGGGGCCGCCCCACCCGGATGGAAAAACACCGCGACTAACCCAGCGAGAGGTTCGTTTTGCCGGCGGGGCTGATGATGTTCACGTTGCCGGTGCCTAGCTCGAGATGGACGGTGCGGTTGACCACGCCGCCGGTGTCGGTCTTGACGACGTTGAGCCGGTTCTGCGCGATAAAATCCAGCGTGAACCGGGTGTTGCGCTCGCCGATTTTGAACGGATCCTGTCCCGCGATCACACTCGCGCCCCCGACGATGAATAGCTTCAGGCGGGAACGCTCGGCCTTGAGTCCCACCAAGGCCTTGAAAAGAAGCGGCAGGCCGGTGTCGGCAAACATCGCGGGCTGGGTCAGCGCTTTCTGGGGCGACACCGAGGACTCGGGCAGCATCAAGTGCAGGATGCCACCGCACTTCACGCCGGGATCATAGGCAATGACGCCGATGCACGAGCCGAGCGCATAAGTGCTGAGGGTCGTGCTGGCGTTGTTCGATGCAGCCATGTCACCGACTCCAACGACGACGCGTTGGACAAAGAGAGAAGCGATGGTGGGCGATCCGTTCATGGACAACCGGACGCGATAGCTGCTTGGAAAGTGGACCTTTCGGAAGGAGTGGGGGGAAAAGGCATCGGAGCCGACGTGAACGTCAGCAAACAAAGAGTCGTCTCCCGAACACCTAACTTTAGGTATAATGAAAATGCTGAATCCGCACCTTGAACGACCGATATACAGGTGGGAAACGACTTCATTTTAGTTAGTAGTGTGTGTAGGAAAGCCCGCCGGTCTCCGGCGGGCTTTTTCTTATCGGAACCTGAGCGCCTCGCCTCGCATCAGGAATAGACCAGCAGACGCTGGCTGATGGGGGTGATCTGGTTGTGATCGTGGATCTTTGCAATCGTCGCCGGACCGAGCAACTGGCCTTCGCCGATCAGCAGCAGCCCATGCGGACTGTAGATACCGCTGGCGAGCACCATGCCGGGTTCGAGTTCGTCGAGGAGGATCTCGCGTACGCTGCGCGGCAGGTTCACCAGGTTGGAAACCTTGAGGAAAAGGCGCACCGCTTCGGGGTCATAGAAGGTGCCGGATTTGGCCAGCAGCTGATCGATCGCGGCCTGTTTCGGCAGGCCGGATTCGACGTAGCCGACCGCGACGGCGAGGCATCGGGCGGCCCAAGGAATGTTTTTGCCCATCAGGCCGTCGGGATAACCGCTGCCATCGAAGCGCTCGTGGTGCGCACGGATGATGGCGCCGATGTCGGGACGCGGATCCACGAGCGAGGCGAGAGTCTGGCTGTAAACGGGGTGATTATGCAGGGCGCCGCGCTCACGCTCGGTGAGACTGGCGGGCGCGCTGCGGAAGGTGCGCAAAAGTTCGCGCGAGACGCCGATGAGACCCAGGTCGCACAGCCACGCGGCGGAGTGCAGGGCCTGTTTTTCCTCGGGGGAGAAGTGTTCGGTTTCGCCCATCTTCGTCGCGAATTCGACGAGATGTTTCGCCTGGCCGCCGAGCACGGGATCGTAGGCGGTGAGGATGCGGCGGCAGAGTTCGAGCGAGCTTTCGTAGCGGGAGTGCAGCTCGGTGTTGGCGAAGTCGAGTTTCTGTTGCTCGATCTCGAGGTCGCGAACCTTCTGCTCCAGCTCGCTGTTGGCCACGGTGAGCTGGGCGTTGAGTTGCTGGGAACGCGCCTGCAGCACTTCGTTGCGAACGATCAGGTCGTGGCGCTGGATGGCGTTGCGGACGGTGGCCAGCAGTTCCTCGCGCAGCCAGGGCTTCGCGATGAAACGAAAGATTTCGCCGCGGTTGATGGCTTCAACAATGGTGGGAAGGGCCAGAACCGCGGTAACGAGGATGCGCGATGCATTCGGGTGGGTTTTGCGGCTCTCGACCAGGAAATCGAGGCCGAGCATCTCGGGCATGCGCTGATCGGAAATGATGACGGCAAACTGGCGTTCCGCGAGAATCGCGAGGGCCTTGACCGGGCTCGAACAGGCGACGACATGGTAGCGTTCGCGCTCCAGGGTTTCCTTGAGGGCGCCGAGGACGACGGGTTCGTCGTCAACGATGAGGATGGTGTGGGTGGGTTCAGTCATGGCGGGCGGCAGTTACCGGCGGGCGGGTGGTGGCCACGGGCGAATGCGTGGCGATGGGCGAATGCGTGGGCAGCGGCGGACGTGTTGCGGTCGCGGGGCGCGTTGCGGGATGGGAAACGGGGGAGAGGAAACGCGCGATCAGGTGGGCGGCGACACGATCAAGCGGCAACTGCCGTTGCGCAGCGCCGTTCTCCCAAGCGGCCTTGGGCATGCCGTAGACGACGCAGCTCGCTTCGTCCTGGGCAAAAGTCGTGGCGCCTTTCTCGCGCAGGCGCAGGAGGCCCTCGGCCCCGTCCTTGCCCATGCCGGTGAGGATGCCGGCGATGGCGTGAGGAGCGGCGCCGCAGTCGGCGGCGGACTTGAAGAGCAGGTCCACGGCGGGGCGTTGGTGCCAGACCTGCGGTCCGTCAATGACGCGCACGCGATAGTGGTCGCCATGCCACGCCAGCATGAGATGGAAATTGCCGGGCGCGATGAGAGCCAGGCTGGGGTCCAGTCTTTCGCCGTCCACGGCTTCGCGCACTGGAAACGCGCAGATGCCGTTCAAACGGTCGGCGTAGGCACGGGAAAATCCGGCAGGGATATGCTGGACGATGGCAATGCCGGGCAGGCCGGCGGGCAGGGCGGTCAGCACGTCACGTAGCGATTCGGGGCCACCGGTCGAGGCACCGAGGAGGATGCAGGCGCGGGGGTCCTTGCTGAGCGGCGAGGGCAGCGTGCGGTAACTGACCGGCTCCGGCGTGGGGCCCTTCCGGCGGACCCGGGCGACAGCTGCAGTCTTGACGATGGCCACGAGTTGGGGGCCCAGGTTTCCGAAGGAGCTTGAACCGCTGGGTTTGCCCAGGACGTCCACCGCGCCGAGTCGCAGCGCCTCCAGCGCAAAGTCAGACCCGCGCTGCGTCAGGGAGCTGAGCACGATGACGGGCATCGGCCGATGCTCCATGAGCAGGCGCAGGAAAGTGAGTCCATCCATGCGCGGCATTTCGAGGTCGAGCGTGAGGACATCGGGTTTGAGTTCCCGGATCCGGTCGCGCGCCTCGTAGGGATCGGCGGCGCTGCCGACGACTTCGATGGCGGGATCGGCGCCCAGGGTATCGGTGGCGATTTTGCGCACGAAGGCGGAGTCGTCGACGACGAGCACACGGATTTTTCGCGGAGCGGCCATGGTCAGGAGGTGGGAGAGCGCCGGTAGGTGGCGGGCCGCACAAGTTGAAGGGGATGACTGAGTCCGGTGAGGCTTTCGGAATGGCCGACCAGCAGGTAGCCGCCTGGCACGAGCCGGCGCGCGAGCCGGCGAACCAGCTCCTCCTGCGTCGGCCGGTCGAAATAAATCATGACGTTTCGGCAGAAGATGACGTGGAAGGACTCGTTGATCGGCGAATCGCTCTCCAGCAGGTTGAGCTGATGGAAGGCGAGGCGCTGGCGGAGTTCGGCGCGGACCCGGTAGTTTCCGTCCTGCGGGCCGATGCCCTTTTGGAAATATTTTTTCACCAGCGGAGCCGGGATCTTCTCGATGACGTCCTCGCGGTAGATCGCCTGGCTCGCGCGGGCGAGGATGCGATGGGAAATATCGGTGCACTGGATGTGCCAGTCCCAGCCCGGCTCGATCGCCTCCTGCAGCGTAATGGCGAGCGAATAGGGCTCCTCGCCGGACGAGCAGGCGGCGCTCCAGGCGAGGAAACGCGGCCAGCGTTCCGCGCGCAGCCGCTGCCGCATTTCGGGCACAATCTGGTTGCGCACGAAATCAAAGTGCGCGTTCTCGCGGAAAAAGAACGTATGGTTCGTCGAGATCGCATCGATGAGGTGCGATAGCTCCTCGCCAGCCTGCGGCGATTGCAGCAGGCGACAGTATTCCGTAACCGTATCCAGGTTTGTGGCGCGCAGGCGCTTGCCTAGGCGCGCAGTAACCATTTCCCGCTTGTCCACATCCAGACAGATGCGGCTGCGTTGATAGACGAGATTGCGGATGAATTCGAACTCACTTTCCCTCATAAGGATTTAGCTCCTTGTCCATCGGCCCAAACGCGGGCGTATTTAGGACGCTCCGTGAAAAAACTCTCAAGCAGGGCTTGGGCTCCCGGCAAAAATTGCCTCCGCAGAACTAGGTGAGTGAGGACACTGGCTGACTTGCCGGGGATAAAAATTTATCGCCTTGGTTATCAGGGCTTACAGCGGCTCATCATGACGGTGGCATGCGGCGTGGTTATAGGCGGGCATGATCGACCCCATCTTCCAGACCGACAACTATCAGTTGGCACGGAAGCTCCTCGACGGGGCAGCTCTCCGCCAGGAGGCCATTGCCTCCAACATCGCCAACGCCGAGACGCCCGGCTATCGCCGGCTCGATATCTCGCCCGACTTTGCCGAGCAGCTCAAATCGCGCATGCGCAACGGCGAATTGTCCTCATCTGACGCCACGATCCGGCCCACGCTCGTGCAGGATCAATTCGCCCGCAGCGTGCGTCCGGACGGCAACTCGGTCGAAATTGAAAACGAGCTCCTCGCCATGAACAAGAATGCGGTCGAGTACCAGTTTCTGACCGAGGTCGTTTCGGGGAACATCAAGCAACTCAAGATGGCCATCACCGGCCGCGTCGCCTGATCCCGCCCATGAATCTCATCTCAGGAGTCGATATCACGTCCGGTGCTCTCACCGCGCAGAAGATCCGCCTCGACATCGTTGCCCAGAACATCGCCAACGCCCAGACGACCCGCACGCCCGAGGGCGGTCCGTACAAGCGCAAGATCATTTCCTTCGAAAACGAACTGGTGAAGCGCGCGGGCGGCGCCTCCCTCCAGACGGTCGCCGTCTCCAGCATTACCAACGACAAGACGCCCGGTCAGGCTGTTTACAACCCGCAGCACCCGGACGCGGGTCCCGACGGCACGGTGCAGATGCCCAACGTCAATCTCGCTTTCGAAATGGTGGATCTCATCACCGCTTCCCGCGCGTACGAGGCCAACCTCTCCGTCGTCAAAAATGCCCGCACGCTCGCCATGAAGGCGCTCGAGATCGGCAAGTGACGCCCTTCTGACCCATTCGCCCCATGTCCCTCATCGGTTCCATTTCCTCCGCGGCGCTCAAGGCTGGTCCACTCAATCCGCTCGAGGGTGCGCAAAAGACGCGCATGGCGGCACCCTTGCCCGATGGCGTCCGTCTGGCCCAGCCCACCGAAAGCTTCGGCACGATGCTGGAGGGCCTCGTGTCCAATGTCTCGGGCAAGCAGGCCCACGCGGCCGACCTCACCAAGCAGGTGCTCCTCGGCGAGAACGACCAGCTCCATCAGAGCGTCATCGCCATGCAGGAAGCCTCCGTCGCCTTCGGCCTGATGGTCGAGGTGCGCAACAAACTTGTCGAATCCTACCAGGAACTGATGCGCATGCAGGTGTGATGCGCCCCGTCTTTCGCTGACCCAGCCACATGAAGAAATTCGCCCAATCCCTTCTCGACCTATGGTCCCATCTCGGCCTCAACCAGCGGGTGTCGCTGGTCGTGGCCGCCTTGGCTGTGATCGGCGGCATGATCGCCGTCGTCCTGTGGTCCCGTCGGCCCGACTACCAGCTCCTCTACGCTCGTCTCGGCGACAAGGACTCCGCTGCGGTCATCAGCTACCTGCAGTCCCAAAATATTCCCCATCAGATTTCCGCCGGCGGCGGCACCGTTTCGGTTCCGGCCGAACGCGTTTACAAGCTCCGCATGGACCTCGCCGCCAAGGGGCTCCCGAGCGGCGACGGCGTCGGTTTTGAAATCTTCGACAAGGGTCAGTTCGGCCTGAGCGATTTCGTCCAGCGCACCAACTACCTTCGCGCGTTGCAAGGCGAGCTCGCCCGCACCATCGGACAACTGTCCGGCGTTCGCGCGGCGCGGGTCATGATCGTCCAGCCTGAGAACCGCCTTCTGCTCACCGACAACGGCATCAAGCCCACCGCCTCCGTCTTCGTGGACATGGGCGGCGGCCGTCTTGAGATCGACCAGGTCAACGCGATCCGCCATCTGGTGGCTAATTCGGTCCAGGGCCTCGTTCCCGACCAGGTCGCGGTCGTCGACAACCGCGGCCGTGTGCTGTCCGAGGAACTGAAACAGGACCCGACGCTCGGCACGGCCTCGTCCCAGATGCGCTATAAGCAACAGGTCGAGGATTACCTTTCCCGGAAAGTCGAAACCATGCTCGCCCAGGTCATCGGCCCCGGCCAGGCCGTCGTTCGCGTTTCGGCCGATATCGAAACCGAGGCCACGTCCATCACCGCGGAAAAATACGATCCTGAGGGTCAGGTGGTCCGCTCCCAGACCTCGACCGAGGACACCAACAACACCACGGAAACCCGCAGCGGCGGTGGCGCGGTTGGCGTAAGCGCCAATGTGCCCGAAAAGGCTGCGGCGAACGAAGGCACCGCCGCCAATGCTCGCCCCACTTCCAACAGCGAGCAGAGCCGCAAGAACAAGACCACCACTTACGAGATCAACCGCACCCTTACCAACACCACGCGCAATCCGGGCACGATCAAAAACGTGACCGCGGCCGTCCTCGTGGCGCAGCGTCCTCCCGTGGCTCCTGCGGTCACGACTCCGCCCGCCGACGGCGCCGCGGCTCCGGCTCCACAGCCCCGTCCGCGCACCGCGGAGGAACTCACCGCGCTCCGCCAGGTGGTGATCAACGCACTCGGCCTCAAGCCCGAGGCCGGCCAGTCTCTCGACACGCTGGTGACGTTGCAGGAAGTCCCCTTTGCCGCCGAGCCGGTCACCGAACAGATCCAGGCCATTCAGAAGGAAAACAAGTGGCAGGGCTGGATCGAGGCCGCGAGTCGCTGGTCCGCAGTCGCGGGCGCCGGCCTCGTGTTGCTCGTGTTCCTCCGTCTGCTGTCCCGGCAGAAGCCCGAACCGGTGCCGGTCGAGGTGCTCGCCATGCCGCCCGAAATGGCCGCCCGCTCTCTACAGAACGGCAGCGCCGTGACCCCGGAGATGCTCAACGACCTCATCAAGCAGAAGCCGGTCAACATCGGCACGGCCCTCCGCGACTGGGTCGGCACGCCCGCGGCCTCGAAGAATAACTGACCCCAATCTCAAATCTGAAATCCCAAATCTCAGATTCTTCCTCCCATGGCTGACATCGACTACGCCAAATTGAACCGCCAGCAGAAACTGGCGATTTTCCTGATCAGCATCGGACCCGAAGCGGCCGCATCGGTATTGAAGCAATTCGACGACATTGAGATCGAGAACCTCTGCCGCGAAATGGCCGCCTTCCCCATGATCCCCGAGACGGTCATGAAGCAGGCGCTCGATGAGTTCGCCGGCGTGGTCGCCAGCAGCGTGCAGTCCGCCACCGGCGGCATCGGCTTCGTCCAGAAAACCCTCGAACTGGCCAAGGGCGACCACCGCGCCTCCGCCATCATCGGTCGCGTCGGTCCCGTCGTCGGCACCTCGATCGAGGTCATCAAGGACATCAGCGAGATGGAAGGCCGTCAGATCTTCAACCTGATCAAGCACGAGCAGCCTCAGACGATCTCGTTCGTGCTTTCTTATCTCGAGCCGGCCAAGTCCGCCGAGGTTTTCCCGCTGCTCAGCCCCGATCTGCGCGAAGAGGTGCTTGAACGCCTCGGCACGATCGAATCCACCTCCATCGACTTGGTGAACAAGATCGCCCGCAGCCTCGGCAAACATTTTGACACCAAGACCCGCCCGGCCTTCCACCACAGTGGTGGCGTACGGGCCGTGGCCAGCTTGCTCAACAGCCTCGAGAAGGATCTCAGCAAGACCCTGCTCGGCCGCCTCGAGGAGCGCAACGCGACGCTCAGCGCCGCGATCCGCAAGAAGCTCTTCAGCTTCGAGGACCTCAACCGCCTCCAGTCCGCCGACCTGCAGCGCATCCTGCGCGAGATCGACTCGGGCAACCTCGCGATCGCGATGAAGTCCGCGAGCGAGCCGTTGCGCAACAAGGTCTACGCGGGTCTTTCCAAGCGCGCCGCCGAGGGCCTCAAGGAGGAAATCGAGATGCTCGGGCCGGTTCGCCTCAAGGACGTCGAGGCCGCGCAGGATCTCATCATCCAAGCGGTCCGCCGCCTCGAGGAGGAAGGCCAGATTTCCATCGATTCCGATTCCGCAGCCGTCGTTGCCTGAGCCATGCACGATTTCATCCAGTCCCTCGCTTTCAACCGCGGCCGCGCTCTGCTGCAGGTCCAAACGACCGGCACGACCTGGGTGCAGCGCGGCATCATGCGCAGCTTCGGCGACGACGACGTGGTCGCGCCCTACCTTTCGAGCCCGCGCCCGCCCGCTCGTAGCAATCGGAAATCGAAAATCGGAAATCGAAAATAGCACATGTCTCTCGCCAAACTCATCGCCTTCGATCGTCCGCTCATCGGTGCCGTCCTGCCGGGTGCCGGACGGAAGTTTAACGAAGCCGAGGTCGCGGCCATGACCGAGGCCGCCTATCACAAGGGCGTTGATGCCACGCGCGCCATGGTCGACCAGAAGCTCGTCGAGATGCGCGTCGACATGGAGCAGCTCAGTGTCGGTGTGCTGAACAAGCTGACGACCGTGGAATCCGCCACGGTGGCGCAGTTGCGCGAGGCACTGCCGGCTCTCGCGGTGGACATCGCCCGCCGTCTGCTGGCCGGCTACGAACCGCCCGCCGAAATCGTGGAGAAACTGTGTCACGAGGCGCTGGAACAGCTTTTCCCCGAGCGCGAGGGTCTGGAGATTTCGCTTTGTCCGCGCGACGCCGAGTTACTCGAACAGGTCAATCCCGGTTGGCTCGCCCGCTATCCCGGGCTTAAGGTCAAGCACGACGCCAACCTCTCCCCCGGCGATTGCATGGTGCGCAGCCGCTTCGGCCTCACCGACGCCCGTCAACAGACCAAACTGACCGTGCTCAGCCACGGCCTCACCGGCGAATGACCCCGATCCTCAATCTTCCCCAAACCGTTTGTCATATAATGTATGACAAGCGTTCCGCCTTTGCCCGCGGTCACGGGGAGGTTTGTCATACATTATATGACAAACGGCTGGAGGAGGTTTTGTCATGAGCAGCGTGTCGGTTGCGCCCTTCGTTGACGTTCTGCGTTCCCAGGTGCGGCATGTGCCCACGGTGAAGCGTGTCGGTGCGGTGACGGGCATTGCTGGCCTTATCATCGACTCCGAGGGGCCCAACGTAGGGCTCGGCGATATCTGCGTCGTTCGCTCGCCCCGCACGGGCTACTCCGTTCGCGCCGAGGTTGTCGGGTTCCGCGAACACCGCGTTCTGCTGATGCCGCTGGGCGACACCGCTGGCCTGCATGTGGGCTGCGAGGTTGCGGCTGCGGATCGTCCGCCTTTGCCGAAGCCTGGCCCCGAATTGCTCGGTCGCGTCCTCGATGCCTTGGGCCGGCCCATGGACAATCTTGGTCTGCTCCCGGTTGACCGCGCCGAACACGAGGGGAAGCCCCCGCATCCCCTGCGCCGCCAGCGCATCAAGGACCCCCTTCCGACGGGCGTGCGGGCCATCGACACTTTCGTTCCGCTCGGGCGCGGCCAGCGTCTCGGTCTTTTCGCCGGTTCCGGCGTCGGCAAGTCGACCTTGCTCGGCATGATCGCCCGCGGTTGCAATGCCGACGTGGTGGTTGTCGCGCTGGTCGGTGAACGTGGCCGCGAAGTGCGCGAGTTCCTCGAAAAGGATCTCGGCCCCGAGGGATTGAAGCGTGCCGTGGTGGTCGTCGCGACTTCCGACACATCCGCGCCGTTGCGCCTGCGGGCCGCCTTCACCGCCACCTCCATTGCCGAGTCCTACCGCGACGCCGGCAAGAACGTCCTTTTGATGATGGATTCCGTCACGCGCTTCGCCATGGCCCAGCGCGAAATCGGCCTCGCCATCGGCGAGCCGCCAACCACGCGCGGTTACACACCTTCGGTTTTTGCCATGCTGCCGCGCCTGCTCGAACGCACCGGGGCAGGGGAGAGCGGCTCCATCACCGCCATCTATACGGTGCTCGTCGAGGGCGACGACATGAACGAACCCGTGGCCGACGCCGTCCGCGGTATTCTCGACGGCCACTTGGTGCTTTCGCGCCAGCTCGCGCATTTCAACCACTATCCCGCCATCGACGTGCTTGAGAGCGTCAGCCGTCTCACCCGCGACATCTGCACGCCCGACGAGGTGGCTCACGCCGCCGCGGCCCGCGAGCACCTCGCTCTTTACCGCAAGAACGAAGACCTCGTGTCCATCGGCGCCTACCAGAAGGGCGGGAATCCCGCCCTCGACAAATCCATCGCCCTGCAGGAACCGCTGCGATCCTTCCTGCGGCAGGGCGTCAACGAATTTTCATCCCGGAAGGACAGCTACGCGAAAATCAAATCCATCGTCGCCCCATGAAAAAGTTTCGCTTTCCCCTTCAGCCTGTCGGCGTGCTCCGGACCCACCAGGAGTTGCGCGCCCGCGAGGTTTTTGCCGCCGCCGTTCATCATTACGTCCAGGCCGAGGAAAAACTCGCCGCGTTGCGCAAGCGCACGGCCGAACTCGCCGACGTGCTCTTTCACGGTCGGTCCGGACAGTTTCTGGCCGCTGACGCCGCCGCGCTGCTTCGGGTCTACCGCGGCGAATGTCAGGCCGTCATCGAAGTCGAGGTCGAGGTCATCCAGGCCCGCGAAGCGATGCAGACCCGCCGCCAGGAATACATCGAAGCCAACCGCCGGCTGAAAATCGTGCAGCGCCTCGAGGAAAAAGCTCGCGCCAAGCATAATCTCGCCGCCCAGCGCGCCAGTCAGGACGAACTCGATGAACTCGCCGGCTTCCGTGCGTTCCGCCAACCCGCCTTGTCATGAGCAAAGTCAAAGTCCTCACCACTCCACCCGCAGTCGCCCTCATCGGCATCCTGGCCGGCACCGCTGTCGGCCTGGGCTGGTTTTGGCGCGTGGCGGACGGCCTCGTAGCCCAAGCCATCGCCGCCATTCCTCCTGCACCCGTGAACGAAGGCAAGGCGCAGGGTTGGGATTTTTGGACCATCGAGATTGACGGTCTTTCCTCTGAACTGAAGGAAGAGCGTGCGCGTCTTCGCCAGCAGTCGGAGTTGCTCAACCAGCGGGCCGCCCGGCTCGCCGCCGAGCAACAGGAGCTGGCCAAGATCCGCGCCGAGATCGAGGGCATGCGGGCCGAGATCGGCCGCAAAGTGATCGAGATCACTGCCGACGAAGCGAAGAATCTCCGTACCCTCGCGCAGACGTACTCCAGCCTCACCCCGAAGGGTGCGGTTGCCATCCTGCGGGAGATGGACGACACGACCGTCGTCAAAATCCTCTCCCTGATGAAATCCGACGCGGTGAGCCCGATCTTCGAAGAAATGTCGAAGACCACTGCGCCTGACGGCACGCTGGCCCGTCGCGCCGCCACTCTTTCCGAGAAGCTTCGCCTGATGAAAGCCGCCAAGGCCGCTTCCTGATTTTTTAAACCGGCGTGCCATGGCTGGCACAACGCCGCTCCCCAAGGATGGATGCTTCCCATGACCTCCACCTTGCCAAACTTTATCGCCAGCAGCTCCGCCGCCCCCGTCGGGCCGGCCCCGCTCACCTCCGCATCCCCCGCACTGGCCGGCTTGATGCCGTCCACCTGTGCTTCCGCCGCCAGCCCTGTGTCGGCTGACGGGGACTTTCTTGAATTTGCTGCGCTGCTTCCCGCGTCGACGGGCGTCGCGTCGCCGGCTTTGCCCGCGCCACTGCCTGCGATCACCGTGGCTTTGCCGGAAAGCGCGAGCCAGTTCGTCACCCAGCAAGCCACGATCGCTACCCAGCAGGCCACGGTGACGACCGAAACCTGCGCTGTGCCGACTCAGGCTTTCGTCAGTGCTGGAAAGATGATCATTTCCGGGAAGCCCGTTTCTCTGCCGGCTTCCGCGCCAGCCACCGATTCCGGACCGGAGCCGGTGCGTCCGCACGGAATTTCCCGCGAGGAATTTGAACAGGCCGCGGCTTTCGTCGCCGCGCTGATGCAAACCCTGTTGCCTGCCGCCACGCCCACATCCACGCCCGCGCCCGCTTCGGAAGCCGAGGTTGAGGCCGCGCCGGTTGATGCGACACATGCTTCGGCGCCGATCCTGGCCGCTCAGACCGCCGCGGAAACCGTCTCGATGCCGGCGTCGCAGCAGAGCGCATCCCGCGATGAGGCAAGCCTCGTCTTGCCGAATGGCCGGACATTTCCGACGAATCTCCCGGATCAAGCCAAGCCGGCCCTTGGGGAACGTCGTTCTGCGCCCGTGCAATTGCCCGTGCCGGTCGCCGTCACCGCGGCTGACGAGCCATCGACCGAGGACGCAGCCACGACGCCATCGCTCACGCTGCCGAACGGGCGTGATTTTCCGACCGAACTTCCCGATCAGGCCAAGCCTTCGCTGGCCGCCCATCGGGCCATCCCGGAAAAACTCCCCGTGCAGGCCAGACCCATCGTTCCGGTTGGCCGTTCGTTCCCGGCGGAGGTGAATTTCGAGCCGGAAACGCCGTCGGAAGTTCCGGCCGCGCCCACCCCTGACAACGTAGCAGTGGCGGTTAATCCGACGCAATCAGCGCCGGCCTTCACGGTTGCCACCGATGGCGCCATCGAGCTGAAGCTCACTCTGCCCGTGAACCGGAAGCTGGACTTGCCGGCCGATGCCCAACCGGCGTCGCCACTGGAGGTCAGTGCCGAACTCGAAATGCCCGGGCAGACCGTGGTCCGCGTCGAAGCTACCGTTTCCGAGGCTCACCGTTTCGATGCCGCGCCGCGTTCGGAAAATTTTGCCGCTTTTAAAGCCCTCGAAAAAACCCAGAGCGATCGACCTGCTGAGGTGTTGGAAAGAAATTTTGTATTTACTGGAAATAAGCAGGTTAAGTATACCCCGACAGAGTCTGGCATCACCGTTGCTAAAACGGGTCCCAAGATGTCAGCAGCCCCGACCGAGGAGAACCGCACCACCCGCAATCCCGAGATTCCCTCGGTTTTGCCGGCCCATGCGGAATTCCAAATGGTTCAGTCGCCGGCGGAGCGAATCACCGTCGCGCCCACCGAACCTGCGGGGCAAAATTTTGCCGAACGGGCCGTTGCCACCGTCACCGGCCTCGCCGAGGCCCAGTTCGCCGCCAGCATGAACAAGGCGGGCAGCGTTCAGTTGCGCCTGAAGTTCGGAGGCGAGGACCTCAGCGTGCGCGTCGAGCTCCGCGATGGCGCGGTGCACACCGACTTCCGCACCGATTCACCGGAACTGCGCGAGGCTCTGGCGAAGGAATG
The DNA here is from genome assembly GCA_036568985.1 of Lacunisphaera sp. Classification (GTDB taxonomy): domain Bacteria; phylum Verrucomicrobiota; class Verrucomicrobiia; order Opitutales; family Opitutaceae; genus Lacunisphaera. Next base: position 20,016 of record DATCRM010000393.1, read on the forward strand.
GCAGGCGGTCGCCGCTTCCGCGCCTGGCCATCTGCAGCATTTCCTCGATCCGGTGTTTTCCCCCGCTTCGGCTTCCGCTTCCACGGATGCTGGAACGCAGCAGCAGCACGCTTCCTACCGCCAGTCGCCCCAGCAGCAGTCGCAGGAGCAGGCCGCGAATCGCCAGGATGCCTGGCACAGTCAGTCCCCCTTTTCCCGTCGCTCCGCCTTGAGCGAGAGCTTCGTTCCCGAGCCGGCCACTCCGCGCGTGCCCATGCTCCTTCCCACCTCGCTCCGTCTCTCCGCTCTCGCCTGAACACCATGTCTGCCATCGACTCCATCTACAGCAGCAACTCCACGTACGGCGCCGGCACGGCCACCGTTACCCCCAAGAAAACCACCCTCGGGTCCGACGACTTCATGAAGCTTCTGGCCGTGCAGTTCCAGAGCCAGGATCCGATGAAGCCCATGGAGGACACCGCGTTCATTTCGCAGATGGCGCAGTTCACCTCGCTCGATCAGAGTTCTTCGCTCGTGAAGGAAATGGCGCTGCTCCGCTCCGACCAGCAGAACCTCTCCGCCAGCGGCATGCTCGGCCGCAATGTCACCGTTACCGATGCCGATGGCCAGGCCGTCACCGGCCAGGTCAGCGCAATCGAAAGCACCTCCAACGGCCCGATGCTTGTCATCGACAACGTGCGCTACCCGCTCTCAACCGTGCAGCGGGTCGAATACACCGCGCCCATTTACTCCTCCCCCACAGCCGACCTCACTCCGGCCGCCTGAATCCTCAACCACCAACCATAATCCACCATGCCACTCATCGGCACCCTCACCTCCGGCGTCAGCGCCCTCCGCACCTTCAGCAAGGGCCTTGAAGTCATCGGCGGCAACATCGCCAACGTCAACACCACCGCTTACAAGAGCGCGTCCACCAGCTTCGCCGACACCTTCAGCAACACCGTCGGCACCGCCAGCGGCAGCGCGCAGATCGGCTCCGGCGTGCAGCTCGGCGCCATCGCCACGCATTATTCGCAGGGCGCCCTCACCAGCACGGGCAAGGCCACCGACCTCGGCGTCGCCGGCAAGGGCTACTTCGTGGTGCAGGATGGCGCCAATGACTTCGCGACCCGCGACGGCGCCTTCCACTTTGACAGCACCGGCGCCCTCGTGAACGCCCAGGGCAAGTCCGTGCTGAGCGCGTCCAACGCCCCGATCGTGGTTCCCAATTTTGCCGCCGTCAGCAACATCAGCGTCGGCCTCGATGGCACGATCACCGCCACCTACAACGACGGCACGCCGGACGACACGTCGCAACAGGTGGGCCTCATCAGCGTGGACGACGAGTCCCGCCTCATCAAGCAGGCCAACAATCTTTTCGATTTCAGCTCCGTCGCCGCCACGCTGCCGGTTCCGGCCGCGCCGGTCGCGGGCACGAAGATCCAGTCGGGTGCGCTCGAGCAGTCCAACGTCGACCTCACCGAGCAGTTCGCCGACCTCATCACGACGCAGCGCAGCTTCCAGGCGGCGTCCCGCCTCGTGACCGTGTCCGATTCCGTCCTCGAGGACATCGTCAACCTGAAGCGCAGCTAAGCCTGACCTGACTTCCCGCCATGGCCGCCAAACCCGACGCAAAAGAAGCGCCCGAGAAGGCCGCGCCCGAAAAGGGCGCGCCGGACAAGGCCGCACCCGAAAAGGCTCCGGTCGCAGTTGCGGGCAAGTTTGCCGGACTCAAGGTCTGGCTGCCCGTGATCCTCGCGATCGTGGTTGCGCCGGCCACCTGCTGGGCCGTGGCGGAGTACGTGCTGCTGCCGCGTCTGCAGCAAAAGCTGGCCGTCGCCCAATCGGGCGAAGCGCCCGCGACCGCCCCGGCCGAAAAGGCCGCCGAGAAAGGCCACGGCGAAAAGAAGAAGGGCAAGGAAGGCAAGGAGGAGGGTGGGGGCGCGAGCGGTGACACCTACGAATTCAGCAACATGGTCGTGAATCTTTCCGGCACCATGGGCACACGTTATCTCAAGACCAGCTTCGTGATCACCGGGGTGAAACCCGACACCATCAAAGCGATCTTCGAGGAAAACAAGGCCAAGCTGACCGACGTCACGCTCGGAGTACTCTCATCGCTCAGCCTGTCCGACCTCGAGGAACCGGGCGCCAAAAACGTCCTCCGCGAAAAACTCGTGACGGCCTACAATCAGGCCCTCGGCAGCCGCGTCGCCGAGCAGATTTACTTCTCCGACTTCGTGGTGCAATAAGCACCCCCCGTGGCGCAGACCCAAAGAGGTTTTCATTTCCATGGCCGACGACTCGCAAAAACCCGCCAACGACTTTCTCGACCAGTCGGAGATCGACAAGCTGCTGCAGCAAGGTGGCGCGCCTGAAGCTGCCAAACGGACGCTGATCCGGGCGGACGGACGGCCGTCATCCGGTGCCCAGGCGGTCAAGATCGAGCCCTACGATTTCCGGAACCCCGCCTTCCTCTCCGAGGTGGAGCTGCGGCGTTTGCGCCTCGTCCACGAGGATTTCATTCGTTATCTCAGCGCGCGGCTCTCGCTTTTTCTGCGCATGGAGTTCGGACTGAAGATGGCCAAGCTCACGACCGTCAACTACGCGAAGTTTACCGAGTCGCTGCCCAGTCCCACGCACATCTGTCTTTTCAAGGCCGAACCGCTCACGGGCGTCAGTGTGATCGATATCAATCCGCGGCTCGCGCTGACGATCGCCGACCGTCTGCTCGGCGGGCGCGGCCATTCCGTGAAGACGGAGCGCTACCTAACCGAAATCGAGATCGCGCTGATGGACGACGTGGTCCACATGATCCTCGAGGAGTGGTGTCACCAGTGGAACAGCGAGCAGGAGCTGACCCCCTTGATTATCGGCCATGAGAACAGCGGCCGGTTCCTCCAAACTTCGCCGAAGGATGCAGTCGTATTGGCCATGACGCTCGAGGCGAGCTTCGGCGACTGCTCCGAACAGATTCAGATCGGCGTACCCTATTACACCATCGAGCCGCTGGTGCGCAAGATGCAGGCCCGGCGGCAAAAGGACGCCAACGTCACGACCGTCGCCGCCAAACGCGCCACCTGGCAGGATTCCTACGACAACATCACGATGCCCGTTCGCGCCGAGTGGAACGGTTTCTCGATCAGCCTGCGGGAGATCACCAACCTCCGCGTCGGCGACGTCGTGGAAATGCCCGCCGACCAGATCCGGCACACGAACGTGCTGCTCAACGGCCAGCCGAAGTTCGTCGGCACCGTCGGCCTCGACGGCGACCACGTCGCGGTGCAGCTCACCGCCAAGCTCGATTCCGATTCGCAACCCATCAGCCCCGGCCTTTCCCATGGAAGAAAAAACCCTTGATATCGTCCTCGACGTGAAGGTCAAAGTGACCGTCCAGCTCGGCTCCTGCCAGCTGCCGATGCGGGACGTGCTTGAACTCTCACCCGGTTCCGTCGTCCAGCTCACCCAGCAGGCCAGTGATCCCGTTGGTCTTTACGTCAACGACAAGCTCGTCGCCTACGGCGAGGTCGTCGTGGTCGAGGACCACTTTGGCATCAAGATCACCGAACTGGTTGGCAGCGACAAGGCATGAGGCGGCTCGCGCTCATCCTCGCGTTCGTTTCGGTCCTCTTCGCCCCGCTCGCGGCGCAGGAAAAGGACGGCGTCATCTATCCGCGCGGCACTGCTCCCGCGGGCGCGCCCGCCGGCCCTGGTGCGGGCGGATCGAACACCCTTTTTCTCCTCGGCGCCGCGGTCGTGGCTGCCGCGGGTGGATGGTGGTTGTGGCAGAAACGCCGGATGGGCGCCGCCGGCATCGCCGGTTCGGCCCGGCTCGCCATCGTGGAAAGCAAACCGCTGGGTTCGCGCCAATACCTCGTGGTGGCCGACTATGATGGCCGCAAGTTCCTGCTCGGGGTTTGTCCTGGCAGCATCGAGATGCTCACCCCCCTCGACGGCGGCCAGCCGCCAACGAAGTCGTGAACCATTCCGCTTCAATTTCCGTTTCCGGTCATTCTGAGATCCAAGACCAAGCCAAATCCAGCTTGGGTGTGACCATCAAAGAACATTCCTACCGTCATCCTGAGCCGTGCGAAGGATCCAAGAGCACAACCGCTAACGGACATCATGCTGGATCCTTCACTTCGTTCAGGATGACAAACAAGGGTGTTCATCAGCAGCGAAGCGAAGAATCCAGCAGCATGCTCGCCGGCGGGTATCGTTCTGGATTCTTCGCTGCGCTCAGAATGACGGTTTGGGGTGCGATGTTTTTGGCTTTCGGCCTGTTAGCCCCGTCC
>DATCRM010000394.1:0-5522 GCA_036568985.1 Lacunisphaera sp.
CCGCCGTGATCCGGCCTCGAATCTGAACGGCGGTCATAGGCCGCCGCTACAGGGGCGGCTTTCGGCTTCATGCGACGCCCTCCCGGCTCGGCTGGAGGGTCGGTCTTCCGACCGACCGCGCGACCGTGGACGAAGGAGCGCCCACCGCGCCGGCGGTTTTCATCCCCGCCGCATCCTTGATCGCCGCACGGATGCGAAGGTAGGTGCCGCAACGGCACAAATTGCCCGCCATGGCCGCATCAATGTCAGCGTCGGAGGGCGAGGGCGTTTGCTTGAGCAGCGCGGCGGCGCTCATGATCTGCCCGGCCTGACAATAGCCGCACTGGGGGACGTCGTGGTCGCACCAGGCTTTTTGGAGCGGGTGAGCCCCGGCGGGATCGAGCCCCTCGATGGTGGTGACCGGAGTGTTGCCCACGGCCGAGACGGGTGTCTGGCACGAGCGGACGGGGACGCCGTTGAGGTGGACGGTGCACGCGCCGCAGAGGCCCATGCCGCAGCCGTATTTTGTGCCGGTCAGTTCAAGATTGTCGCGCAAGGCCCAGAGGAGCGGAGTGTCCGCCGGCACATCGATCGTGCGAGCCTGCCCATTGATTTTCAGAGTGTAGGAGGGCATGAGAAAGCACCGCTATGGTGTCCAACGCCGGTCATTCGTCAAACGTCCTGTGCGCTTTCATGCTTAAGCGATCCCCTTCATGTGATGAAGCGGCCGACGCCCGGGTGTGCGCGGCCCGGTCAATCAACCGGGACTCCGGAAATCTGTAACGTATTATATTACACATTTCCGATGGCCTCGCGCCGTTGACGAGGGTGCTGCTCGCGTTTTACACGCAGCCTCGCGGGAGCTTGGCTCTCCGGTTGTTCAACCCTGTAACTGCTCGGCGATCTCTTCGAGCGGATACGTGATGATCTCCGCGAGGGTAGGGTGGTACCACGGCGCCCGGAGCATATCGCGCACGGTGGCGTGCATGGCGAGGGGCGTGGTGAAGCAGTGGATCAACTCGCCGGCATCCTTGCCTACGATCTCGGCGCCGAGGATGCGGCCGCGCTTGGGTTCGGCGATCACCTTCACGTAACCGTAGTTGGCCTCCATCAGGATTGACTTGCCGTGGTCGTTGAAGGGGTAGCTGGCTTTCAGATACTTCACGCCCTTGGCGTCGAGGTCGCGTTCCAATAGGCCGACAGTGGCCAGCTGCGGGTCGGTGAAGACCACGTTCAGCAACAGGGAGAAATCGACGGGCTTGAGCTGCTTCACCCCGGCGGCGTGGCGGGCGGCGAGTTCGCCCTGGGCGATGGCGATATGGACGATCTCGTGCGGACCGGAGCAGTCGCCGGCTGCATAGATGTGCGGAACGCTGGTCTGCTGCCAGCGGTTGATGATGATCTGGCCGTCGGGCCTGGTCTTCACGCCGGCGAGAGCGAGGCCAAGTCCGGCGGTATTCGGTTCGCGGCCGAGGGCGTTGAAACAGTGGGCGGCGCGGCGTGTGATCGTGCGCCCGTCGTGCTGGAAGATGGCGGTCACGCCGCGGCGGTCCTGGCTGAGCTGTTTGATCTGCGTACCGGCGAAGAGCTCGACGCCTTCGTCGACGAGGGCCTGTTGCACGACCGTGGACGCGTCGTCAGAGTGATCGCGCAGGATATTCCGGCTGCGCTGGATCAGGGTGACCTTCGTCCCGATGCGATTGAGAAACTGAGCCAGTTCGCAGGCTACGATGCCCCCGCCGAGCAGCAGCACGCTCTTGGGCACGAAATCGAGGTCAAGCACGTCATCGCTGGTCCAGCAGGCGATGTCGCGCAGGCCGGGCACGGGTGGAACGCCGACCTTCGAACCGGTGCCGATGAGAAAGTGCTGGCCGCGGACCTTCGCGCCGTTGGAAAGCTCGAGGGTGTGCGGATCGAGGAACCGGGCCTGGGCGCGGATCAAATCGAATTTTCCGTTCGTGAGCGCCTTGAACCGATAGCGCGCGAAGTCGTCGATGATGCGTTTTTTCCGGGCGTGGACGGCCTTCATGTCGGCGCGTGCCCCGGTGACTTTCAGACCGAAGCGGTCCGCATGACGGGCATGATGCAATACCTCGGCGGCGTAGAGGAGCGTCTTGGACGGCATGCAGCCTTTCAGGATGCACAGACCGCCGAGCTGGCGCGCGCCGTCCACCACGGCGACCTTGAGACCAAGTCCCGCGGCCACGCGCGCAGCGTTGAACCCGGCGCTGCCACCGCCGATGCAGATGGAATCGTATTCTTTGATTTTTGCCACGGATGGGATGAATAGCCGCAAAGTCGCTTTAGTCGAATGCGCCGATGATCGACGCCGGGAAAATCTCAAAGGCCAAACGCCAAATCACAAACAGGGATTCAAATCCGAATTCGGCTGGCTGGAGTCTTTACTCATTCGTTTGTCTGACCTTTGCTTGGCCTTTGGCGTTTTGGAGGTTTGGCGTTTATCGTCCGGCCTTCTCTTTGCGCCGGAACAGAGTCATGTCCCCCACGGTTATTCCCCGCTGATACGCGCGCAAGGAGCCTCCGTCGTAGTGATCGCCCGTCTCGGCCGGCAGGAGCAGGCTTTGGAAATGGCCCGCGGCAATCAGGCCGCCGACACCGTCGTGCTCGAAGAATCGGCCACGCTCGCGGTCCAGCGGGTAATTGAAAGCCAACACGAGGGGCGGGGAGGACGGGCTGATCCACGGTAGATTGAATCCGGTGAGGTGAGAAAATCGCGGCTCGGGCTCGGTCTGCCACCGGGTCCAGAGGCTGGAGAGGCGGAGCGATTGATCGGCTAGGCTGACCTGTCCGGCCATTCCGACGAGGGCGAGCGCCTGAAGGCCCGCGGCGAGGAGCAGGGCGGCCGTTAGCGGCCAGGCAGTGGCGCGCCGCGTGGCGAGGAGGCCGCTGGCGACGAAGGCGAGCATGGCCGAGGAGGTAAAGTGATAGTACGTGGCGGCCCCGAGCTTGCAGCTGGCGACGAAAGCCAGGGGCAGGGCCACGAGGAGTCCCAGCGATCCGAGCAACAATGTGTCACGGGGCAGCTGTGTGTTCAATACTGGGGCGGGAGCCTTGTTTCGCAATCCCAAGGCCGCAATCAGCAGCCAGAGGGGTGAGGTCTTCATGAGCATGTCGCCGAGGCTCCGCAGGCCGAGGGACAGGAAATAGACATTGGTGGAAGCGGTGGATTGGAAAGCGGCCCGATAGGCCGGTCCTTGCAGCAGGAAGGTGGCGGCCCAAAGTACCAGGCTGGTTACCAGCAGGACAACGGTAGGAGGCCATTCCCGGCGGACCGCGAGAAACAGCAGGGCGGAGGCGAGGCCCATCACGTAGGTCTGCTTGAAAGACCACGCCGCATAGAACAGCAGCGCCGGCAGCAGAGCGTTTGCGAGCCAATGGCGAAGCGGCCGGAGCAGCAGGATCACCAGGGCCGAGCATTCGAGGGCGAGCGCCGCGACATCGGGACGCACGGTGTGCGCCCACCATCCCACCAGCGGCCCGGCAAAAACCATGGCAGCGAGGCCGGCGGCCGGCAGGCAGCCCTCTCCGATTATGCGGCGAAACAACAGCAACAGGCCCGCCCCGCCGGCGAGCGCCCACAGGGCGGTGAAAACCCGGCCGGCCGCGGGAATGGTGGCATCGCCGCGATGGACCGCGAAAGGTCCGGTGACCGCGCCATAGGTCGCATAGAAGAGCCAGTTGAAATACGCGGAGGCATACGGCTGGCGGCTGGTGTCGGCATACACCGGCTGGTCGTGGATAGCTCGCCAGAGGGCGAACCAGCTTTCCTCCTCGTAACCGGACGTCACGGCGATGCCGGGGGCAGTGTGAGCGGCCTGGAACGCGGCGGTACCCCGGCAAAAAAAGACGATGAGCGACAACGCGAGGCAGGCCGCGGCCGACAGGATCACCGCCTTTGACGCGAAGGGGGCGGGACCGGACGAAGGGGTGGAAAGGGGCGGTGGCATGATGGCGAGTGCCGGAGGAGAAAAATTGCTGTTTCGGAGCGTTGTGAGTCCGTCCTCAGACCCGGCGGTCATAGAACGTCGCTACAGGTAAGTCCCCGGGAAATCCGATTTCCGGACGGGCGCTAGCGGCCTTTTCCAAACAGCATGATATGAATCGTCTTCAGGACGATCGAGGCGTCGAGGACGAACGAGAAGTAGCGGATGTAGTAGAGGTCGTATTCCAGCTTGTGCAGCGTATCGTCGAGGTTGGCGCCGTAGGGGTAATTGACTTGGGCCCAGCCGGTGATGCCGGGCTTCACGAGATGGCGGAAATGATAGCAGGGAATCTTTTTCTCGTAGTCGTCGACGAGCTTGGTCCATTCGGCGCGGGGGCCGATGAGACTCATGTCGCCGACCAGCACATTCCAAAGCTGGGGAACCTCGTCGAGCCGCGTGGCGCGGAGGAAACGTCCGATCGGGGTGATGCGGCTGTCCTGGGCGCCGGTGTAGAGATCGCCGCCCGATTGCACGCGCATGGTGCGGAGCTTGAGGATGTCGAAGGTCACGCGGTTCTTCCCGACGCGCGGCTGGCGGAAAAACACCGGGCCGCGATCCCCGAGCCAGATGGCGGCGGCCGCGAACGGAAAGATCGGCAGGGCCAGCGTCAGGCCGAGCAGAGCGAGTACGATGTCCGCGATGCGTTTGAGGCGTTCGAAGACGGGCTCGCGGGCGATCTGGAAGCCTTCCTGGAACAGCCAGGTTTGGTTGAGCCGGTAGAGCGGGATCTTGCGCCAATAGACCTCATGGAAGAGTTCGAGGGTGTAAGTCGGCACGCCCGAGAAATGGAGCTGCATGAGACGCTCGGCCACCGCAGTCGGAAGCTCATGGCTCGATTCGCGCAGGATGATGGCGTCGAGATTGTTTTCGTATTGCTCGAGGTAATTGACCACGTCGCCCATCGGGGGAGCCGACACGCTGGATGAAGGCTGGCTGTGGACGAAGCTATCGTAGGTGGCATACAGGACCGACTGCGTCATCCGGTTACGGCGGCATTCTTCCTTGAAGGCGACGCAACTCTCCGGTGTGCCGAGAAACATGAAATACCGTTGTTGCTTACGCGCCTGCCTCCGCCGGTAGATGGCACGGCGGTAGGTGAGAGTCAGCGGGATCACCAGCAATGCGGACACCGAAACCACGAAGCGGCTGGTTTGCAGCGGAAAACCCGCGGGGATGAAGACGAAGGTCAGGAGCAGCGTGAGGAGCGCGACCACGAGCAAGGCGATGGTGTGCAGGCTGGTGTAGGTGACCGACATCGCGTCGGTGCGCGGACTGTAGCCGTCCACAAGATAAACCGCCAGCACGTGCATGGACACGGGGAGAGTCAGCGCACTCACGAGCGGAGCGTCCCAGTGCACGATGCCACGAGCCCAGGCCACCGTATTGAACACGAGGAACACGACGATCGTGTCCAGTGCCACCAAGGCGAGGGTAACGGATCTTCCCTGGGTCATGAGGGGATTAACACGATCGACAGCGAGCGAGGCAAACGAACTTATGCCGATTCATGGGAAGGAGTGACGTTACGATGCAGTTGGC
>DATCRM010000395.1:0-22426 GCA_036568985.1 Lacunisphaera sp.
GTTGCGACCGTGGCGGTGCTGAACCATCACAACAAGGATCGGGTGGAAAAGGAATTCGACCGCCGGCGGCTCGTGCTGCCGCTGGTTCTCGCCGCGGGGATGAACAAGCAGGGCAGTCTGTTTTTCCCGATGGCGCCCGCGCCGCGACAGCTCGTACTGAAGGCGAAGGCCGGCGAGGTTCCTTTGGAGCTGGTGCTTGATCTGAAGCCGCTCGCCGGATTGCACCTCAAGCCGGCGGAGAATAAATAACCGCGAAAATCCAGAGTGCGGACCTAGAAATAGAATAGCCTGTTCGATGCGCTCGATTCTAATGATGCGCACTTCATTCACGGCATGGTCCATGCCACCATGTAAGCAGCAGGTTATCTATCAGGCGCACTTGATAAGGCCGACCGGAGAAGCCGGGTTCCTGATAGTCACCGGATGTATTTGGGTAATGGGTCGTGCCATCAAATACACGCAGCAATTTTTCTCGCTGGCGTGGCGGCGGTGACGTGAAGGTCTGCACGGCTTCCTCGCCGAGCGCGTAGTCGTAGGCGGACTTCACACTCCGGCGGCACGGAGTGACTTGTGGAGACGCTGCAACTTCGCGCGCGTCATCTTCTCATCCTTGGCCACGGGACCGGCCGTTGCGTCCAGTGACCGTTTGCTGGATGCTCTCGCCCGGGAGAGATGCTTCAAATAAGCGGAGAGGGCAAGCCGCTCGGGCGGGCAACGCCTTCACTTTGCGCTGAATCTGCAGCAAGGTCATGGCAGGAAACTAGCCGGAGCAGATCGTCAGCGAACCGAGAGCACGGCGTAGCTTTTCTTGCCTTTGCGGAGCAGGAAATGCTTCCCGAACAGCAGATCGGCGGCCGTGACGTTGCGGGTATGATCGGGGACGCGGACGTTGTTCAAGTAAACGCCACCGGCTTCGAGGGCCTTGCGGGCGGCGCCCTTGGAGTTTTCCAAGCCCGCGTGGACAATCAAGTCGACGATGGAAGACCCCGTGCCTTCGAGCCTGGCCTTCTCCACGTCCTTCGTCGGGACTTCGCCGACGACATCGTTGAAGATCGCCTCGGTGACGCCATCGAGCGAACCGCCGAAGAGGATGTCGCTGGCCTTGAGCGCGCCGGCAAGGGCGTCGGCGCCGTGGACGAGCGCGGTGACCTCGCGGGCGAGGGCGCGGTGGGCCTCGCGGGCGCCGGGGTTCGCGGCATGGGCGGCTTCGAGGGACTCGATCTGTTCGCGGGGGAGGAAGGTGAATTTGCGCAGGTACTCGCAGACCTTGGCGTCCTCGGTGTTCACGAAGAACTGGTAGAGGCGGTACGGGCTGGTCTTGGCGGCGTCGAGCCAGACGGCGCCGCTGGCGGTCTTGCCGAACTTCGTGCCGTCGCTCTTGGTGATGAGCGGGAAGGTCCAGCCAAAGGCGGTCGCCTCGTGGCCGAGCTTCTTGCGGATGAGGTCGGTGCCGGCGGTGAGGTTGCCCCACTGGTCCGAGCCGCCGATCTGCAACTCACACTCAAAGGTCTTGCGCAGGTGATAAAAGTCGTAGGCCTGCAGCAGCTGGTAGCTGAATTCCGTGTAACTGATGCCGCCGTCGCCTTCCATGCGGGACTTCACCGAGTCCTTGGCCAGCATGAGATTCAAAGTGAAATGCTTTCCGACGTCGCGCAGGAACTCGAGGAAGCTGAACGGCGCGATCCAATCGGCGTTGTCCACCAGGCGGGCCGGGTTGGCGGTGGCGGTGAAATCGAGGAGGCGGGAAAGCTGGGCCTTGATGCAGGCGATGTTGTGGTCGAGCTGTTCGCGGGTGAGCAGGTTGCGCTCGGTGGAACGACCGGACGGGTCGCCCACCATGCCCGTGGCGCCGCCCGCGAGAGCGATGACGTTATGCCCGGCACGCTGGAAGCGGGCCAGGGTAAGCTGCCCCATGAGATGCCCCACGTGAAGGGAATCCCCGGTCGGATCGAATCCGCAGTAGACCGTGATGGGCTTGCCGGTCGCCAGTCGCTTGCGGAGGCCGTCGAGGTCGGTGCAGTCGGCGAGGAGGCCGCGCCATTCGAGATCCTGGATGATGTCTGCCATGGGATGGAGAGCTAACGAGGGGGAGCGCTTTGGGGGCAAGCGTTCATTGAGGGTTGGGAGAAAACGCCAAAAGTCCAAAGGCCAAACAAAAGAGAAAAACCACCGGCAAAGAGGAAGGCTGGCCGGCCGGTGTTCGTTTCTGCTTTAGGAGGTTTCTTTGGAGTTTGGCCGTTGGGGTTTGGGCTTTCTCGGTGGCCGGTCAGCAAAACTTATGCTGCTGCCAGCGGATTTAGTAACCGCCGTCATACCTGCCTGAAATGGGTTGCCGGGCGCTCACCGGAAGTTCTACCTATTGAGCTCCACGCGACGGCCCTGCCGTCGTCCCAAACACGAACCCACTCCCTCCATCCCATGCCTCTCGCCGTCGGTACCAAAGCCCCCGATTTCACCCTCAAGACCAAAACCGCCGACGGTCCCAAGGACGTCAAGTTGAGCGACAGCTTCGGCAAGACCCAGACGGTGCTTCTCTTCTTCCCCGCGGCCTTTTCAAGCGTCTGCACCCAGGAGCTGTGCGATACCACCGCCGGCTTGGGCGAGTACGACAAACTGGGAGCGACGGTCTATGGCATCAGCGTGGACGGACCCTTCGCGCAGGAAGCCTGGGCCAAGGCCAATGGCATCAAGCTGACGCTTGTGAGCGACCTCAACAAGACGGTGACCAAGGCTTACGATGTTGTCCTTCCCACTTTCGCCGGCATCTACGAGACCGCCGCCCGCGCGGCCTTCGTCATCGGCAAGGACGGCGTGATCAAATACGCCGAGCAAACCCCGACCCCGAAGGACCTGCCGAACTTTGCCGCGATCAAGGCGGCGCTGGCGAAGTAACTTTACTGTAGGAGGGGCTTTATGCCCCGACCAATCGCGGCGTAAAGCCGCTCCTACAACCAAGACGATCTGCAATCGAGAATCGTAAATCAAAAATCGAAAATCCTGTGAGCCTCCCGAATCCCTTCAACACCCTCCAGACCTTCGAGGGCGGCAAGAAATTCTACTCGCTGCCCGCGCTCGAAAAGGCCGGCTTCCCGGTCTCGCGTCTGCCCGTGAGCATCCGCCTCGTCCTCGAGGCCGTGCTGCGCAACTGCGACGGCAAGCGCGTGCTCGAGTCCAACATCAAGGAGCTCGCCGCCTGGAAACCGACCGAGGCCCGCACGGCCGAGATCCCGTTCGTGGTCGCGCGCATCGTGCTGCAGGATTTCACCGGGGTGCCGTTGCTTGTGGACCTTGCCGCCATGCGCTCCGCCGTGGCCAAGATGGGCAAGAATCCGAAGATCATCGAGCCGCTCGTGCCGGTCGACCTCGTCGTCGATCACTCCGTGCAGGTTGATTTCGCCGGTTCCGCCGAGGCGATGCAGAAAAACCTTGATCTCGAATTCACGCGCAATCGCGAGCGCTACCAGTTCCTGAAATGGGGCATGCAGGCGTTCGACACCTTCAAGGTTGTGCCTCCCGGCATCGGCATCGTCCACCAGGTCAATCTCGAGTATCTCGCCAAGGGCGTGCTCAACCAGGGCGATGTCTATTATCCCGACACGCTGGTCGGCACGGACTCGCACACGACGATGATCAACGGCATCGGCATCGTGGGCTGGGGTGTCGGCGGCATCGAGGCCGAGGCGGGCATGCTGGGCCAGCCGGTGTATTTCCTCACGCCCGACGTTGTCGGCGTGCATCTGACCGGGGCGCTGAAGGAAGGCGTCACCGCCACCGACCTCGCGCTCACCGTCACGCAGCTCATGCGCAAGACGAAGGTCGTCGGCAAATTCGTCGAGTTCTTCGGCCCCGGCGCCGCCGCGCTGCCGGTCGTGGATCGCGCGACCATTGCCAACATGGCGCCCGAATACGGCGCAACGATGGGCTTCTTCCCGATCGACGCCGAGTGCTCGAATTACCTTCGCGCCACGGGCCGCGACGAGAAACACGTCGCTACCTACGAAGCGTATTACAAGGCGCAGAACCTCTGGGGCGTTCCCCAGAAGGGTGCGATCGATTACTCGCAGGTCGTCGAGCTCGACCTCGGCACTGTCGTCCCGAGCGTCGCCGGCCCGAAGCGTCCGCAGGACCGCATCGAGTTGCAGAATCTCAAACGCGATTTTGTCGCGGCCTTCACCAAGCCCGTTACCGAGGCGGGTTTCGGCAAGAAAGCCGAGGACATCGGTCTGCGCGTGCCGGTTCTGTCGAGCACCCACGCGGTGGCCGGCGGTGGCAGCCAGGAACCCGCCAGCGCGGCTCGCGCCAAGGCGTCCGACACCAACGTCACGACCGAGACCGAGATGGCCAACAACCGCCCGACCCCCGACGTCCTCAAGCAAGGCCCCGCGGTGACGCGAGGCAGCGAGATCGGACACGGGTCGGTGCTCATTGCTGCGATCACGAGCTGCACGAACACCTCCAATCCGAGCGTCATGCTCGCGGCCGGTCTGCTGGCGAAAAAGGCGGTCGAGAAAGGGCTCAAGGCCAACCCGGTCGTGAAGAGCTCGCTCGCTCCCGGCTCGCGCGTCGTCACCGACTACCTCGACAAGACCGGCCTGACGCCGTACCTCGACAAGCTCGGCTTCCAGACCGTCGGCTACGGCTGCACGACGTGCATTGGCAACTCCGGCCCGCTCGCCGCTCCGGTGGAGGACGCCATCGTGAAGAACGACCTCGTCGCCGCGTCCGTCCTTTCCGGCAACCGCAATTTCGAGGCCCGCGTCCACCAAAACATCAAGGCCAACTTCCTGATGTCGCCCCCGCTGGTGGTGGCTTTCGCGCTCGCCGGCCGCGCCGACATCGATCTTTCCTCCGAGCCCATCGGCACGGGCAACGACGGGAAAAACGTCTTCCTGAAGGATATCTGGCCCAGCTTGAAGGAGGTGCGCGACCAGATGCAGGCTGCGCTCAAGCCCGAGGTGTTCCGCAAGCTCTACACCGATTTCGCCGCGCAGAATCCGAAGTGGAACGAGATCCCGTCCTCCACCGGCAACGTCTACGCCTTCGACGCCAAGTCCACTTACATCCAGGAGCCGCCGTTCTTCACGAACTTCGGCATGCAGCCCGGCACGATCAAGGAGATCAAGGGTGCTCGCGCGCTCGGCATCTTCGGCGATTCCGTCACCACCGACCACATCTCGCCGGCCGGCGCGATCAAGAAGAGCTCGCCCGCGGGCAAGTTCCTCCTCGATAACGGCGTCACATTCGAGGACTTCAACTCCTACGGTTCGCGGCGTGGCAATGATCGCGTCATGACCCGCGGCACCTTCGCGAACGTCCGCATCAAGAACCTGATGCTCGGCGGCAAGGAAGGCGGCAACACGATCGGGCCCGACGGCGCCGAGACGTCCATCTACGACGCGTCCATGGCTTATCAGGCCAAAGGCGTGCCGTTGATCATCCTGGCCGGCCAGGAATACGGCACCGGCTCGTCCCGCGACTGGGCGGCCAAGGGGACCAACCTCCTCGGGGTCAAGGTCGTCGTGGCGCAGAGCTTCGAGCGCATCCATCGCTCCAATCTCGTCGGCATGGGCGTGCTTCCGCTCCAGTTCAAGGAAGGCACCAACGCCCAGGTCCTGAAGCTCGATGGCACCGAGACCTACGATGTCGTCGGGCTTACCGCGGCGATCAAGCCACAGCAGGATCTGACGCTCAAGATCACGCGCAAGGACGGCTCAGTCGAAAGCCTCGCTGTGCGCTGCCGCATCGATACGCCCATCGAGATCGATTACTACCAGCACGGCGGCATCCTGCCGTACGTGCTTCGCCAAATCGTGGCGGCGAACTGAACAAAAAGCCCCCCGATCTGTCATTCTGAGCGGAGCGAATAATCCAAGCCTCATGACCGTGTCGCACGTCGCCTTGGATCCTTCACTTCGTTCAGGATGACACGCTGAGATAATTTGCCAGACGCTCCCATGCCCGAACCCGCCAAGCCTGTCTTTCTGGTCGATGCCTACACCGATCCGGTGGTGGTGCGCATCGAGGGCCGGGCGTCGTTCATGAATAGCGGCGGCCTGAAGGATTTCTTCACCGAAATGATCCGGCAGGGGAAGCGACGCTTCGTGGTGGATTTCAAGCAATGCGCCAGCATGGACAGCACGTTTCTCGGCGTGCTGGCCGGGGCCGCCATCGAGCTGCGTCGCCAGACTCCCGCGGGATCGCTGACGCTGGCGCGGATGGGCGAGCGTAATCTCGAACTCGTGCGGAACCTCGGTTTGCACCGTCTGGCGACGGTGGATACCGGCGGTCAGGTCCCGGAGACGACGATCGGCGGCCAGCCGCTCACGCAGCAGGCGCGCAGTGAGATCGAAAACGCCCGGCTGGTGCTGGAGGCGCACGAGAACCTGATCGCAACCGATCCGGACAACGCCGCCAAGTTCCAGGATGTGCTGTCCTTCCTGCGCAACCAGCTGGGCTCGCGTTGAAGCGGGCCCAGTTGGTTGCGCAGGAACAAGGTTCAAGTAGGAAGTATCAGGTAACAAGAGCAGGAGGGGAGATGCTGGTCTTGTTACTTGTCCCTTGTTACTTGTCCCTTCAGCCTCCTGCCATGTCCCTGTTCCTTCTCGGTGCCCTTCTGAGCGCGGCGATCGTCTACGCGTTCTACTGGCGTGCCCAGCGCGAGGCGGCGCTGTTGGAAGAGGAGAAGCAGGGGCTGCTCGAGGAGCGGCAGATCGTGATCGATTACATGCACACGATGGTGGACGCCGTGGGCGAGCGGCTGCCCCGCGAGGAACTTTTTCAACGCATCGTCCACGCGGCGATTCTGAGCACCGGAGCGTTGAGTGCATGTATCTTCGAGAAAGGCGCCGACAACCAGATGCGGGGCGTGGCGGTGGAGGGGCTGTTTCCACCGCATCGGCCCATTCCCGACACCCAGCGGATGCGGCTCGGGACGCGGGCGAAATTCATCGAGCAGGTGCTCAAGTCCGAAACCTTTCCCGTTGGCGAAGGCCTGGTCGGGCGCGTGGCGGCGACCGGGCGGGGCGAGCTGATTGCCAACGCGGCCGCCGATCCCCGCATGGTGCGGCATGACGACGAGGCGTTGATGGTGCGCTCGGTCGTCGCCGCGCCCATCATGGTCCGGAAACGCCTCATCGGCGTGCTGTGCGTGTGCAATCCGTCCGACGGCCGGCCCTTCAGCGAGACGGATTACTCGTTGACCGAAGCGCTGGCCGAGCAGGCCGGCCTCGCCGTGCACAACGCGGATTTTCTCGCCCTGCAGGTGGACAAGCAGCGGATCGATCTCGATCTCGCCCTGGCCAGCGAGGTTCAGCAGATGCTGCTGCCGCGGACGATGCCCGTGATGCGGGGACTCGATCTCGATGCCCGCTATCTGGCGGCCCAGAAGGTCAGCGGCGATCTGTACGACGTGTTTGAACTGGGCTACGGCCGGCTCGGCCTGGCGGTGGCGGATGTGTCCGGCAAAGGCGTATCGGCGTCGCTGATGATGGCGATTTGCCGTACCGCGCTGCGGCAGATCGCCCCGGTCCATTTTTCCCCCGCGAGGGTGTTGGCGGAACTCAACCGGGCGCTGGCGGGCGACATGCGCGAGGGCGCCTACATCACCATGGTCTATGCGGTGGTGGACACGGAGCGCAACAGCCTGATCCTCGCGCGCGCCGGTCACGAGCGTCCGTTGCTGAGCCGGCGCGATCCGGCCACGCGGGCGTTTGCCAGCGAGTACGTGGCGGGGGAAGGCATGCCACTGGGGCTGGTCGAACCTGCGCTCTTCGAGGCCGTGATTGAGGACAAGGCGGTGGAGTTTCTGCCGGGCGCGACCTTGCTGCTCTACACGGACGGCCTGACCGAGGCGCCCAATCCGGATGAGAAGGAATTCGGCGGCGCGCGTCTCGCCGACGCCATGAGGGATGCGCACGCCGGTTCGGCCGCGACGATCAATGACGGCATCCTGCAGGCGGTGCAAAATTTCACCGGCACAGCGGGGCTGCGCGACGATTACACGTTGCTGACGGTGAAGCGCGTTTGAGACGCCCGACGGGGCGGCAAATCACAAACGCCAAAGATCCAAACGCCAAAAAAACGAATCTGAAACCACGGAAGGACGATAGTTGGCGAAGGCGAATTTGTATTTTGTGCATTGTTTGGCATCTGTGATTTGGCGTTTGGAGTTTAATCCGAGATTCTAGTTTGCCACCGCTCCGTCATTGCCTACCTCTAGAAGTGATGTCTGCCGCCCCTTCTTCGTCCGCTCCCACGCAACTGCCTGATGCCGCCGGCCATTTTGGTCCGTATGGCGGGGTCTACGTGCCGGAGACGCTGATGACCGCGCTGGCGGAGCTGACGGCGGCCTACGAACAGGCGAGCAAGGATCCGGCGTTCCTGGCCGAACTGCGACATCACCTCAAGGAATTCGCCGGCCGTCCGACCGAGCTTTATTTTGCCGAGCGACTGACCGAGCACTGCGGTGGCGCGAAGATTTATTTCAAACGCGAGGATCTGCTGCATACCGGCGCGCACAAGATCAACAACGCTCTTGGGCAGGCCATCCTGGCCAAGCGGATGGGCAAGCAGCGCATCATCGCCGAGACCGGCGCGGGCCAGCATGGCGTCGCGACCGCGGCGGTCTGTGCGAAGTTCGGCCTCGATTGCACCGTCTACATGGGGGCGGTGGACATGGAGCGTCAGGCGCTGAATGTTTTCCGGATGCGGCTGATGGGCGCCAAGGTGGTGGCCGTCGAGGCCGGTCAGAAGACCCTCAAGGACGCGGTCAATGAGGCCATGCGCGATTGGGTGACCAACGTGCGCAGCACCCACTACATTCTCGGCTCGGCGCTCGGGGCGCATCCGTATCCGATGTTGGTCCGCGATTTTCACCGCGTCATTGGCCAGGAACTGAAGGAACAGATTCTGGCGCGCGAGAAACGCCTGCCCGACGAGATCGTCGCGTGCGTGGGCGGCGGCAGCAACGCCATCGGAGCCTTCTTCGAGTTCCTGAACGACCGGTCGGTGAAGCTCATCGGCATCGAAGCGGGCGGTCACGGCATACGCCGGGGCGAACACGCCGCGCGTTTCGAGGGCGGCAAATTGGGCGTCCTGCAGGGCAGCAAGACCTACATCCTGCAGAATCCCGATGGCCAGATCGAGCTGACGCATTCCGTGTCGGCTGGCCTCGACTACGCGGCCATCGGGCCGGAGCATGCCTATTACCGCGACCAAGGTCGCATCGAGTATGCATATGCCACCGACGACGAGGTGCTCGAAACCTTTCAGCTTTGTTCCCGCCTGGAGGGTATCATTCCCGCGCTCGAATCCACGCACGCCCTCGTGCACGGCCTCAAGCGCGCCAAGGCTCTCGGGAAGGACAAGATCGTCGTGGTGAATCTCTCCGGTCGTGGAGACAAGGACGTGCAGCAGGTGCAGAGGCTCCTGACGGAGCAAATTTCAAACGCCAAAAGTCCAAACGCCAAATAAACGGCAAAAATCAAATCACAATGGGCCCAACTAAAATATGGAAAGGAAGCCCGGTGATCTTGAGGAAAGGACGGCGCTTTTTGCGGAAGATATCCGACGTTTTGTGCGGTTGTTGCCGCGAACCGTCGGTAACCTGGAGGACGTCAAGCAGCTGATTCGTGCGTCGGGATCAGTGCCGGCCAACTGCATCGAGGCCAACGAGGCCTTAGGCAACAAGGACCGGGTCATGCGATTTCGAATCAGTCGCAAAGAGGCGAAAGAATGCCAGCTTTGGCTACGTTTGCTCAATGTTGCTGGCAAGCCCGAGCTTGAAGCCGAGCGAAGGGCTCTGCGTCAGGAGGCGCACGAGTTGAAACTCATTTTTACGAGCATTATCAAGAAGCTGGAATAGTCATTCTTCCTTAAGGATTTGTTTGGCCTTTGGCCGTTTGGCGTTTGGAGTTTGTCCATGAACAGCATGACCGGCTATGGCCGCGCGACGGTTGCCTTGGGGGAACTCACTCTCACCGTGCAGGTGAATTCGGTGAATCGGAAGGGTCTGGATCTGACGCTTTCGCTGCCGGACGAATGGGAGTCCTTCGAGGCCGCGGTGGCCGAGGCGGTGCGCAAGGTCGCCCTGCGGGGCAAGGTGCACGTGGCGGTCGAGGTGACGGGCAAAGCGTCCGCGGCGGTCGACTGGGATGAAGAGACCGTGTCGGCCAGCTTGGACAAGCTGGCGGGGCTGGCCAAGCGCAAGGGCATCAAGTTCGAGCCTTCGGCGGATCTGCTTTGGCAGATCGTCAACAGCCAGCGGACCGGCAGCGGCTTGCCCGCCGACGAATCCACTTCGGCGGTGCTGCTCCAGGCCGTGCAAGAGGCTCTCCGCGGACTGGCGGGCATGCGCGCCCGGGAAGGCGAGGCGCTCTTGGTGGATTTTCTCGGGCGTTGGGAAAAACTGCATGCGGGCACCGAGGCGATCGCGCATCGTGCCCCGCAGATCAGCGGCGCCTACCGGGAGCAGTTGATGCAGCGGTTGCGTCAGGCTGGCCTGGAGCTCGATCTGAACGACGAGCGGGTCTTGAAGGAGGTCGCGCTTTTCGCCGACCGCAGCGACGTGAC
Organism: Lacunisphaera sp.; assembly: GCA_036568985.1. Taxonomy (GTDB): domain Bacteria; phylum Verrucomicrobiota; class Verrucomicrobiia; order Opitutales; family Opitutaceae; genus Lacunisphaera. The sequence continues at coordinate 10,570 of DATCRM010000395.1, forward strand.
GGAAGAAATTACCCGGCTGCGCCACCACCTGACACAGCTAAAGGACCTGCTTCGTTCCAAGGGTGAAATCGGACGCAAGGCGGAGTTCATCCTGCAGGAAATCGGCCGCGAGATCCACACGATCGGCAGCAAGGCGAACGACCTGCAGATTTCCCAGCGCGTGATCGAATTCAAGAACGAGCTGGAACGCGTGAGGGAGCAGATTGCGAATGTCGAATAGCGCCTGCGGCGCAAGGGTCCAAACGCCAAAAGTCCAAAGGCCAAAGAAACGGCCGAATGCGAAATCCAAAGGCCCGGGGTTCCCGAACGACTCCGTCGGCTGATTGGGATTTATTTGGCGTTTGGCGTTTGGTGTTTGGGGTTTCCCGCCTCCGCGGGTTGCCTCAATGACCACAACACATACCAGAATACTCCGACGCAGATCGCGCTGTCGGCGACGTTGAAGGTTGGGTAGATGTAGGAGCCGAAGTGGAAGTCGAGAAAGTCGATCACATGTCCGTGGATCAGACGGTCCACCAAGTTGCCCAGAATGCCGCTGCACAGCAGGCCGAACGCCGGTTGGGCGACGGGCTGGCGCAGGCCGAGCGCATGCCGCCAGAAGAAGATCGCCACCAGCGTGCCCGCGGCCAGCAGAGCGAGCCAGAGACTCTTGCCCGAGAACATGCTCCACGCGGCGCCGGTATTGCCGACATGCACGAGATTGAGGAGGCCGGGGAAAATCTCGATGTGGGCGCCGGGTCCGTAGCTGCCAAAGGGCAGACGGCGCGCGATCATCTGCTTGGTAACCTGGTCCAGGACGAAGAACGTCAGGGCGAATAACCACAGCCAGCGGTAGCTCCACATGCGCCTAAACGCAGACCGGTTGGCGGTTATATCCGCATTTCGAATCTGATTCGTCTCGGATATTGGCATATCTGTCATCAGCGCAAAATCTCAAACGCCAAAGGACCAGACGCCAAACAAAAGCGGACAGGCTGAGCAGATTCCAAGGTCAAAAAACAGATTTTCGGACCTGTTTGGTGTTTGGCTTTTGGAATTTTGGGATTTCACGCCGCTGGCGTGACTTACTCGTCGTCACCGCCGCCGTCGTCGGCCATCTTGCCGCCTTCCTCGTCGGTGCCGTCGCCGAACAGGCCGCCGCGCTGGATGGCGCGGTGGGAGTGGCGTTCGACTTCCTTCTTGGCCTCGGTCGAGTAGCGGGTGAAGGGCACGGCGAGCAGGCGCTCCTTCGAAATGGGTTTCTGGGTCGCTTCGCAGATGCCGTAGGTGCCGTCGTGGACGCGCTTGATGGCGGCTTCGATTTCCGAAAGCGCTTCCTGTTCGCTGGAGACGAGGCTGAGGGCGAAATCGCGGTCGAAGGTGTCGGTGCCGGCATCGGCCATGTGCTGGCCGTAGCCGGAGAGATCGCCGGAGTCATCCTTGGACGATTTCAGGAGGGTTTCCTCGGTGTGTTCACCGAGCTGGGTGAGCACGTGGGTGCGCAGGTCGAGGAGCAGGCGGTAGTAGCGGCGGAACTTCTCCGGGACTTCGGACTCGTCCACCATGGCCGCGGGGGCCTTCTTACCCTTGGAGGGGTTGAAACCAAGAATGTCGGCGAGCGAGGCCGTCTTCACATGGTGCGGTTTCTGGCTCTTTTCGAGGACCGCCAGGTTTTGGTTCTTGGCGGAGCCGACGGGCTTGCCGGTCTTGTCGGTTTTGACGGAAGACTCGACGACCTTCTCGTTTTTCTTCGCGATCTCGCGGACCTCATCGAGGGAGAAAGCGATGGATTTCGCCGGACCGGCGGTTTTGCGTTCGAGGAGCTTGCGCTTGATATCAGCAGCGGACATGGGTGCTTTGGACGTGGATTTGACCGGAGTGGCCGCGGGGACCGGAGCCTTGGAGTTGGCGGATTTGGCCGGCGCCTCCTTGGCGGCCGGCTTTTTGGCCGGGGCCGCCTTGGCTGCGACAGGCTTTTTCTTGGCGATGGGTTTCTTGCTCGTGGCCATAATCGGTAAATTGGGTTAGGAGTTAAGGGCTTCCGCGCAGCGAGCGCAAACTTCTCCGTGCGGAGTTGCTGAGATACTGGCCACCCAGCGCCAGCAGCGCGGGCACCGGGTGAGACCGGCTTCGGAAGCATGGCGGGCGGCAATGCTGACTTCGGCCGTGGGGCCGGGTTCCAGGCCGATTTGAGAAACGATGAAAAATTCGGGCAGCGAATCCCGGTGCTTGTGCAGGACGCCGTCGCCAGCCGGAGTAGCGAAGGTCAGGACGGCGTCGAGCGACTTGCCAATGGTGCCGGCCTGACGGAGCGGCTCCAAGGTCTCGGTGGCCTTGGCGCGAAGCTTGAACAGCTGTTCGAACTCGGCCGCGAGGCTGTCGTTGGTCCAGTCGGCGGGCGCGACCGGCCAGTCTTGCAGGTGAATGGAGTCGTCGGAGTATTCCTTGCCGGTCTTGGCGAAGCTCCAGGCTTCGTCGGCGGTGAAGGTGAGGAAGGGCGCGAGCAGCTTCACCAAGGCGTCGAAGATGGCGTGGATGGCGGTCTGCGACGAACGGCGGAGCGGATGACCGGCGCCGAGCGTGTAGAGCCGGTCCTTCAGGATGTCGTGGTAGACGGCCGACAAGGTGACCGAGCAGAACTGATTGCAGAGCTGGTAGACGCGGTGGAACTCGTAGGCGTCGTAGGCCTTGGTGCACTCGTTGATGAGGACCGCCGTCTGATGCAGCGCCCAGCGGTCGAGCGCGTCCATTGAAGCGACCGGCACGGCGTGCTGCGTGGCGTCGAAGTCGAACAGGTTCGAGAGCTGGAACCGGAAGGTGTTGCGGAAAAGCCGATAGGCCTCGCCGACGTTCTTCAGGATCTCGTCGTCCACCGGGATGTCGTCGCGGAAATCCTGCGAGGCGATCCAGAGGCGGATGACATCGGCCCCGTGCTGGGCGATGTAGGCATCGGCGGTCTGGGGCTTCTGGTAGGTCGAGCTCTTGGAAATTTTCTGGCGGTTCTTGTCGACGATGAACCCGTGAGTGAGGACCGCTTTGTACGGCGCGGCGCCCGAAGCGATGACGCTGTTCCAGAGCGAGGATTGGAACCAGCCGCGGTGCTGGTCGCTGCCCTCGAGGTAGAGATCGGCAGGCCAGGAGGTGCCACCTTGACCGCGCTTGAGCACAGCGGCCTGGGTCGAGCCGGAGTCGATCCAGACATCGAGCGTATCGCGGCCGCAGGTGAGTGTCTCGGACGCGGGCCAGCCCGCGGGAAGTTTCACGCCATCGAGGATTTGGGCGGCGGTGGAGTCGTACCAGAAGTTGGTGCCCTTGGTCGCGATCTTGTCGGCTACGGCGCGGATGACGGTGGCGTCGAGGTAAGCTTTCTTGTCTGAGCCGTAGAACGCAATGATCGGCACGCCCCAGGAACGCTGACGGCTGATGCACCAGTCGGGACGCGATTCGACCGCGCCGCGGATACGGGCTTCACCCCAAGCTGGAATCCAGCCTTGGTGCTGCGCGATCTTGGTGATCTCGTTGAGGGCGATCTGGCGGTGGCCAGCCTTGTCGAGCGAGACGAACCATTGGTCAACGGCGCGGAAAATGATCGGGGTCTTGGAGCGCCAACAATGCGGATAGCTGTGTTGATACTTGGCCTTCGCGAGTAACGCGTTAGCCTCGGCGAGTTTCTTCAACACGGCCAGATTGGCGGGGGAGGGCTTCTTTGCGGCGAGATCCTCGACCGTTTCCAGCGTGGTCAGGCCGACGAGATCGGCCGGCACGCGGCCATCATCGAGGTATTTACCGTCGTCGCCCACCGGGCAGTAAATCTCCAAGCCGTACTTCAGGCCGGTCAGGTAATCCTCCGCGCCATGACCGGGCGCGGTGTGCACGGCGCCGGTTCCGCTGTCGGTCGTGACGTAATCGGCGAGGACCACTGGCGAGGCGCGGTCGATGAAGGGATGGCGGGCGTTGAGGTTCTCGAGCTTGGCGCCGGGAAGGGTGAATGACGAATGACGGATGACGGATTCAGCATCCGACGTTTTGGCGGCATCGAGGACGGCGGGGAGCAATGCCTTCGCCACGATGATGCGCTCGGCGCCGAGGTCGGCGACGACGTAGTCCACTTCGGGATGCACGGCGATCGCGAGGTTGGCGGGAATCGTCCAGGGCGTGGTCGTCCAGATGACGATGAAGAGCGGCTTGTCCGCCGGGAGGCCGAACTTTGCAGCCTCGGCGGCCGGCACGGCGAATTTCACCCAGATGGCGATCGAGGTGTGGTCCTTGTATTCGATCTCGGCCTCGGCGAGGGCCGTCTCGAAGGGGATCGACCAATAGACCGGCTTTTTGCTGCGATAGACGAGGCCTTGTTCGACGAAGGCGGCAAAGGTGCGGAGGATGTCGGCCTCAAAGGCCGGGGCCTTGGTCTTGTACTCGTTGGCCCAATCGGCGAGCACGCCGATGCGTTTGAACTGGGTGGTTTGTTTGGCGATCCAGGTCTCGGAAAACGCGTCGCACTGGGCCCGCATTTCGGCGGTCGTGAGGGTCAGCTTCTTCTCTTGGATCTCGCGGCTGACTTTCTGCTCGATGGGGAGCCCGTGGCAGTCCCAGCCCGGCACGTACGGCGTGCGGAAGCCGCGCATGGACTTGTAGCGGTTGACGAAATCCTTGAGCGACTTGTTGAGCGCGGTGCCGATGTGGACGTCGCCATTGGTGAAAGGCGGACCGTCGTGGAGGACAAAAGCGGGTTTTCCGGCACGTTTGGCCTGGATTTTGGCGTAAAGCCCGAGCTTTTCCCAGTGGGCAACCCGGCCCGGCTCGCGTTTGACGAGGTCCGCCCGCATGGGGAAATCCGTCTTTGGAAGCAGCAGGGAATTTTTCAGGTCTTGCGCCATGGAAAGAAAAGCGCCGGACGCTACTCCGGGGCGGCCAAGTATCAAGTGCCAAGTCGCGCGTCTCGGAAGGCGGCTAAAAAGGCCAAACGCCAAAGGTCCAAAGGCCAAACAAAGGACTCAAATCCAAGGAGCTTGGGCTTTGGGTCTTGTTTGTGATTTGAAGTCTGGAATTTGGCGTTTGTGAGCCGGGTATCGGGCGCTGATTGCCTATGCCAAGACCCGCTCGGCGAGCTTCTGGCCGCTTTTCACGCAGTCGGGCACCGAGATGCCGTCCCGGGCGTTGCCGCCGATGAAGAGGCCGGCATGGCGGTTTTCCAAGGCGGAGATCTGCTCCAGCCAGCGCTCGAAGCCGGGCACGTACTGGGGAATCGCGCGGGGCCAATGAGTGTGGCGCATGAACACCGGCGGGCTTTCGACGCCGACGAGATCCTTCAGATCCCGGCCAATCCGGGCGAGGAGCTGCTCCGGGCCCAGTCGGGCCAGATCGGGCTGGCGCATGCCGCCCACAAAGATCGTCAGGGCAACGTGGCCCTCGGGTGCGCGGCGGGGAAAGAGCGTTGAGGAAAAGAGGATGCCCAGCACATCACGGCGCTCCACCGCGGGCACGAGGCCGCCGAACCCATCGAGGGGATGTCCGACCTGTTCGCGCCGGTAGCCGAGGAACAGCGAACTGACCGGCGGATGGGGAATGTTTTCCAGCGAAGCGAGGGGGCGTTCCCCGAGATTGCCGACGGCGAGTTGCGCCAGCGCCCCGGCGGGCGCGGCCAACACGACGGCGTCAAATTCGCCGCAGTGGGTCTGGCCGTCCTGGCGCCAGACCAGGCGGTGGGGCGGACCGGGCAGCAGGTTCTCAACAACGGCGCTTAGTTGGACCGAGCCGGCGGGGAGGCGGGCGGCCAGCGCATCGGTCAGGGTTTGCAGACCGCGACGGAAGGAGACGATCGGCGCAATGCCGGATTCACCCGCGGCTTTTTTGGCCTTGGCGGCGGCCATCATGCCGCGGATGAGCGAGCCATGGGAGCGTTCGGCCTGCCACAAGGACGGGAAGGCGTGACGCACGGAAAGTTTCTCCGGATCGCCAGCGTAGATGCCGGCGATCAGCGGGTTCAGCGCGTAGTCCACCAGCTCCTGCGTAAAGTGCGTGCGCACGAGCTCCGCCAGGCTGATGTCGCTGGTGCGGATGCGCGGGCGGGTGAACAGCTCGGTCAGGAGCGAGAGCTTGGTGCGGGCGCCGAAGAGCGGGGACTTGATCAGGGCCGGGGGGGACGACGGCACCGGAACGAAGCGGGCCTTGCGCACCACGAAGCGACGCTTGGCGAGCGGAGCCGCGGGGACGACCTCGGACTCCAAGCCGAGGTCGTGGACGAGTTTTTTGATTTCCGCGCCGTATTGCAGCGAGTTCGGACCGGCTTCGAACAGCCAGCCCGCTTCGGCGGTGGACCGGATTGAGCCGCCCGGTTGCGGGTTGCGTTCGAGCACGGTGACCCGGCAACCCTGCTGGTGCAGACGGAACGCGGCGGTCAGGCCGGTGATGCCGGCGCCGACGATGGCGACGTGCGTGGATTTACGGTCAGTCATCGGTGGCTATTTTAGCTTATACCGCGCCGGACGAACTGCGCAAATTTTGTCCAGCGTTGCGCCAATAGCGGTTATTTCCAGGTCACGACCGTATCGACCAGAGCTTCCATGCATGCGATTTTGGCCTGGGGCATGATGCCATGCCCGAGATTCAGGATGTGACCATGGGAACCGCGCATGGTCTCGAGCAGCCGCGACGTCTCGCCGCGCACGATCTCGGGGGTCGTGTTCATGAGGACCGGGTCGAGATTGCCCTGCAACGCGACGTTGGCCGGCACCAGGCGGCGCGCGATGCCGAGGTCCGCGGTCCAGTCGATGCCCAGTACGCGCGCGCCGCTGAAGGCCAGGTCGGTGAGCTGGGAGTTGACGCCCTTGGCGTAGAGGATCACCGGAAAATCCTTCGGCAGTGACGCGATGATGTCGCGCATCCAGCGCAGCGAGGCGGCCTCGTAGTCCTGCCCCGCGATGATGCCGCCCCAGGAGTCGAACAGCTGGATCGCGTCGGCACCAGCGCGGATCTGGAGCTGAAAATATTCCATCAGAGCGGCCGTGATTTTTTCCATCAGGGCGTTGAAGAACGGGCGGTCGGTGTAGAACAGTTCCTTGATGCGGACGTAATCGTCGGAGCTACCGCCCTCAATCATGTAGGTCGCCAGGGTCCAGGGTGAGCCGCCGAAGCCGAGGAGGGCGCGCTGGCCCTTCAATTCGGCTTTCACGCGCTCCAGCGCCTTGCCGACATAATCGAGATGAAACTGGACTCCGACGTGATTGAGACGGTCCAGCTGGGAGCGGGTTTCCAGGCGGAAATCCATCTCGATGCCGCCGCCATCGCGGAACTTGTAGCCCTGGCCCATGGCCTCGGGGATGACGAGGATGTCGGAGAAGATGATGGCCGCATCGAGGGCGAAACGCCGCAACGGCTGTAGCGTGACCTCGGCCGCGAGCTCGGGCGTCCGCACCATTTCGAGAAAGGAATGTTTGTCCTTGAGCGCGCGGTATTCGGGCAGATAGCGGCCGGCTTGGCGCATCACCCAGAGCGGCGGGCGGTCGAGGGGCTGGCAGGCGCAGGCAGCGAGGAAGCGTTCGCGGGAAGTCATCAGATTTACGATATATGCTTTACGATTTCCGATTTGGTCGGAACTGGCCGATGAGCGCGACGCAATACTGGCTGGGTTCGGCAATCATTAATCATAAATCGCAAATCATAAATCAGTCAGCGGCCCAGTCGTGGGGTTTCAGGAAAACGTCGTACAGGCGGGCTTCCGGCGTTCCGGGCTCGGGTTTCCAGTCGTAGCGCCAGGCCACAAGGGGAGGGAGCGACATGAGAATCGACTCCGTGCGGCCGCCGCTTTGCAGGCCGAAATGCGTGCCGCGGTCCCAGACGAGGTTGAACTCCACGTAGCGTCCGCGGCGGTAGAGCTGAAAATCGCGTTCGCGTTGACCATGCGGCATGGTTTTGCGGCGTTGTATGATCGGCAGGTAGGCGGGAAGGAAGGCGTCGCCCACGCTGCGCATGAGGGCGAAACTCGCATCGAAGCCCGGGGCGTTGAAATCGTCGAAGAAGATCCCGCCGACGCCGCGCGGCTCGGCGCGGTGTTTCAGGTAGAAGTAGTCATCGCACCATTTTTTGAAGCGCGGGTAATGTTCGCCGCTCGCGGCGCGGGCGGTGCGGTGCCAGTGGATCGCGTCTTCCTCAAAACCGTAGTAAGGGGTGAGATCGAAGCCGCCGCCGAACCACCAGAGCGGCGCGTCGGGGGACGCGCCGGAAGTTCCAAGTTCCAGGTTCCAGGGATCAAGATTCGAGCCGGCGCAGAAGAAGCGCACGTTCATGTGGCTGGTCGGCACGTAGGGGTTGCGCGGGTGGATGACCAAGGAGACGCCGAGAGCATGGAAGGGTTTGCCGGCCAGTTCGGGTCGGGAGGCCGTGGCGGAGGGGGGCAGGGAAGCGCCCGAGACATGCGAAAAACCCACGCCAGCCTTCTCGAACACGGCACCCTCGGCCATCACGCGCGAGCGGCCGCCCCCGCCTTCCGCGCGCGTCCAGACGTCCTCTTGGAAGCGTCCCGTCCCGTCTTCGCGTTCCAAGGCCGCACAGATAGTGTCCTGCAGGGAGAGCAGATAGGTCCGGACGGCGTTCAGATCGGGCGGCATGTTTAGCAAAGGCCCCAAGTAGCCATAAAGACCGATGAAAATACATGCCAAATCTGCCATCCGAACGAAGCTTATGGAACCAGGGACAATCCCATTGGTCGAAAACGGGGAGGCTTCACCGCCCGCACACCCCATGAAAACCTGCGTCCGGATCGGATCGTTGGTCATCGCGCTCGGCTTGGCCGGGTTTTTGGTTGGTTGCGCCAGCTCCGGCGGCAGGACGAGTCAGCGTGCGCGCGACTTCGAGATCGTGGAGACATCCACCAAGCGGACGCTGACCTCAAAGGAAATGGCCCAGCTGGAGGTGATGGTGGCCGACTATCTGAAAAAGGAAGGCGCAACCGGGGATGGCGATTATTACGTGAAGGTCTTTCTGACCCCGGACAAGGACGGCGTATCCGGCGAGTGGGTGGTGGTGCGCTACAGTCAGCCCACGGCTTATGCCGCTACGGGTTTCAGTCTGCTGTCCTCCTATCCCGACTATGGCTATTCTACGTATTATCCCCGCTACAGCTTCGATTTCTATCCATTTTGGTGGATGGGATTCAGTTCCTTCGCCCTGAGTTACTACGACGATCCTTTCTACTATTACGGCTATGGCGGCTACTATCCGCGCTCGCGCTACGCCCACCATGGTGATCATCGCTGGGACCGCGATCATGACCACCACCGCGATCATCGGCCCGACGGACATCACGACCCGGACCGTCCGCGCGACGATCAGCCGCCGTCCGGGGCGTTGAAACCCTCATTCAAGCCATCGTCGGGCACGGCGGCGAACCGTTGGAACAGAACACCTCCATCCCAGGATCTGCGCCCGGGGGAGAACAATTACGCCAACCTTCCCGACGCACGGCAACGCTGGCATGGGCGGGACAACCCCGGCACGCCGGCTCTGTCGTACACCGGAACGCCCTACACCCCGACCTACCGTCCTTCTCCGCAGGCGGTGTCCGAAAACGCCAGCCCGGGCGAGCCACGCTCCCGTACATTCCACCCCCGGGATCGAGGGCCCACGGACAATAATCGGCCAGCCCAAAACAGTTCGGCTCCGAATCCGCAAATCCGGAGAGGTCCGGAGCGCACGGCTTCCTCCTCGGGAAATCGTTTCCCACTCAAGCCAAGCCATGAAAGTCGTCAGCCAGAGGCTGTGCGCGACGTGCCATCGGCCCCCGCCTATACTCCACCGGCGCCGCGGTCCGATCCGGTACCGTCCTATACGCCGCCACCGGCGCGGAGCGACTCTTCGGATAACTCAAATAATACGAGCAAGGAAAGCAGCCGCGATGGCGGCAGGCGCTGGCATTAGCACTACTCCGTTATGTGTCTGCGTCCCGACACACCCCGCTCTGTCGGGCACCCGTTCGGCTGGGCTCACGGCCGAAGCCCTCTCCAGAGGGGAATTAAGGCAAAGCGATCAGGGGATTGGGTCCCCTCTGGAGAGGGGTGGCGTTCTGCTGGCCAGCAGAACGACGGGGTATGTTGCTTGGTCTTAACTGAGTAGCGTTAGGTCGTGTTTTCAAAACTGATTCGCCATCATGGGCGCCCAGCGGGTCACCCGGGTAGCGCGTTTCTTTCAAAATCAGCTTAACCCCGCGGATGGACAGCCGTTATCAGTTCTGCCACGTTGTTTTTGCCCTCCATCAACGGCATGCCGTTTCCCCACAGCCTGACCCCGGCTCGGAATACCCTCCGGCTCCTTCTCGGAACCGCGGTCTTTTGTGCTGGGCTGGTCATTGCCCAGGCTCAAGTCCAACGGATACCCTCGGGCAACCCGCGTCTCTTGGAAACGGGAACACCGGCTTTCACGGTGCTCGCGAAGGAAGCGCTCGGTCTGAGTTCACCGCCGCTCGATTTGAGGCTCATGCCCGACGGGCGGATTCTCGTGTTGACCGCAAACGAGATCGCGCTGGGGGACGGAGTCCGCTGGGAGGCGTTCCGGCAAGCCCCGCGGAGCAATCCGAATATGGCCTCCAGTGCGGCCGTGGACGATGCTGGCCGCATCTTTCTTCCGAGTGCCGCCGGCTTTGCCCGACTGGACATCGGGGCTGATTCCCAATGGCGGCTGACGCCGGTGGCCGGTTGGCCGGAAATCACCGCTCCCGGGCAGGCGCCGCCGCGGAGCATGTCCGAGGCTGGCGGGGAATGGATCTGGCACAACGGCAGCGGAACGTTGCTGGCTTGGAAGCCGGGCACATCGGCCCGGATTCTTGCCCAGGTCACCACCGTCGAACATGTCTTTGGATTCAACGACGCCATCTATGTCAGCGACCACACCTCCGGTGTCCTGAAACGGATCAGCGGCGGGCAAATCACGGAATTATCCCCGGGCGACACGGGCTCGGCCAGCGATGCCATCACCTGCTCGGTGCCGTTCGGCAAGGAAATGCTGGTGGGTACCTACACGCATGGGTTGCGTCTGTTCGATGGCACCGCCTTTCGCGATTTTTCGAAGCATGAATCCATCCCCTCCAATGCGCGGGTGACCGCCCTCTGTGCCACCGAAGGCGGTATGTTTGCGGCGGCGGTGCAGGGCATCGGATTGGTTTTCTTCGACGCGCAGGGCCGCGCGGTGCAGATCCTTGATCGCCGGCTCGACCACCGGCTGGCGCGCATCGCCCGGCTGAAGTCTGCGCCGGGTGGGGTGATCTGGGGTTTGCTCAATGACGGAATTCTGCGGGTCGAATTTCCCTCGCGCTATTCCAATTTCGAACCCCTCGTCGGTTCTGCGGTGCATTCGGCGCGTCCCTACCGGCTGGACGGCAAGCTCTGGGTCCTCGCCGATGGCCGTGTCTTGCGCGGCGACTATGACGAAGCGGGCCGGCTTACCGACCTCGTCGAAGATGCTCCGGCCGACCGCTTCATCTTCTCCTTTTCCACGGTGACGGGTTTTCCGGTGGTCGGAACGCAATCGGGCGCGTTCTACCGGGGCCCGGGCGGCTGGACGAATTTCGCGCCCGAATTGCGCAACTTCACCGTGCTGTCGCCGCGGGCAATCGACGGCCGCTGGCTTTACGCAGCGGTGGGCGAGATCGGTTGGTTACGGGTTACACCGGACGGCTTGACGGTGGACGAACGCATGCCTGTTCCCGGGCTCGGCGATGTTTATGGCAACATTGCCGAGGGCAAGGAACGCATCTGGTTGGAACTGGGTTTGGGTCGTTTGGGACGCGTGCAACTGAAAAATGGCCGCGCCGAAATCTTCCTCTATGGCCGTGAGCACGGGGTGCCCGTCGCTTGGGCACAGGTTTTCGTGATCAACGATGTGGCGG
>DATCRM010000396.1:0-2345 GCA_036568985.1 Lacunisphaera sp.
GCCGCGCGAGCTGGAGGTTCGACACGCCGGTGCCACGGTGTGGCGCGGTCACATCGGCGACCGGCCGGAATGGATTGTGTTGCCGGAACTGCCCGCCTCGAGGGGACGGCTGGAGCTCGAACTGCACAGCGAAACGCCACCCGCGCAAGAGGGTGTGGCCAACACGGCACGGGGCATCAGCTTTGCCTGCTTCGGCGCCAGGTTGGTGGAGTGACGATGGTTTTGCCGGGGCTGTCGGAGGCGCTTTATGCGCGGATCTGATACCAGTGTCCCTTAGCTTTCGGACTGTAGGGCGGGGTCGCCGAACCCCGCTTGGTTTGAGGCGGGATCAGCGATCCCGCCCTACAGGCTTCGGCAATTCTAAAGTCTAAAACGAAGGGGCGATTGGTATGAGGCGAGAACGATTTCCCGTCGGGGCGTAAAGCCCCTCCTACAGCTGCCGCCGCTCAGCCCGCGAGCAACCGCTCGCACAAGGCGATGAGGCGCGCGCGGAGCGGCTGGCTGCGTTCGGCGAAGGATCGCTGGTGGCGTTCGTAGTCGGCGCGGCCTTCCGGCGTCTCGATGGGAATCGGTGGGTAGCCGAGTTTCTGCAGATCGTAGGGGCTGGCGCGCATATCGACTTCGCGGATGTCACGGGCGAGTGCGAAGCAGTCGGCGATGAGTTCGCTCGGCGTGAACGGGGCGAGTTTGAACGCCCATTTGTAGAGATCCATGTTGGCGTGCAGGCAACCGCGCTGCTCGAACTGCGCCGCGGTCGCGCGTTCGGGTTGCAGGCGGTTGAGCGGTCGGGCCGGTGTGGTAAAAAAACGAAATGCGTCGAAGTGCGAACAGCGCACGGGCTGGGCCTCCACGATGCGGGCCAGTTCTTCGGGTGGGAACCGCAGCGGCCAGGCATTGTGCCGGACTTCGTCGGGCGTCCGGCGATAAACCATCGCCCATTCATGCAGGCCGAAGCAGGCGAATTGGGGGGGACGCTCGGCGGTGGCCCGCAGTAAACTCAGCAGCCAGACGAGGGTATCGCGGCGCTTCGGCTCGAAGGCAGAAACGTTGAGCGCCACGCCAGAAACCGAAGCGGAACTGGCTGTGGGGCGGAACCCGGGCTCCACCATCTCCACATATTCCGGCCAGCGGAGAAACTCCCGCGCGCTTTCGCCGAGGAGCACCACGTCGGGTCCCGGGTGCCACCGGCGCAGCCAGCTCGGACGGAAACGGTAATACTCAAAGAGGAAATCTTCGACCGGATGTTTTTCGCCGCGCGTCTGTCGGGCCTGATGCGGATCGGTCCAGGCCCGCACGCGCGTCTCGTGTGCCGATTGGCGGGAACGCCAGTCGGGCTCCGTAAGGACGGTGATCGTGCGTGAAGAGCTGAAGGACTGAATCACGGGCGCAGGCTGAAGGGTGAGGGGACCGGGAACAAGCCCCCGGTGGAGTTGACGGACCTCGGGTCTTCAGGGCATGGGACTCACCTGCGAAACAGTATTCGGCGCGGAGGGTTGCTTTCAGCTGGCGCGGCAGCTCGCCCGGCGACGAAAATCAACCGGGAGAGACAAGAGAATGATTCGTGACGTCAGGGACTAAACCCCGAAGAGCCACCCGTCCCTGATGTACGGCTTAATGAGTTTGTTCGCCTCGTCATTATTCACCGCGCGGAGGTTCGCGGAATCCCAGACAACATCACGTCCCGTCCGCAAGGCGAGCTTACCCAGCAGGACCTTCTCCACGAGCGGTGCGCTGTAATCGAAATTGGCCAAGGCCGCCTTCGGTTCGCCCCGGGCCACCGCCTGCAACCACTCGCTGATGTGGCCGCCTTTGTTGCGCAATTCGGTTCTCGGCGGCAGATGCGCGTGAAACTCGTCCCAACGCTCCTTCGGGAAAAGCTGCGGCGTGGTGACATGCATGCTCGGGTTGTACATGAACCCCTTGTCGCCAACGATGAACTGGCCGTTGGCGACCAACGGCATTCCCTCGGGCCAGCCCGGAGGAGGAGTTGGCCGGTTGGGGATACGGAATTTTCCGGCTGATTCACTCCAGACCGGAATCTGATTGTGATCCGGAAGACGCCGGGCCTCGTCGGACAGCACGTGCCCATCGTACCAAGTGAGGGTCAGGGGACCGTGGTTTCTACCCGCCGGGAAATGGTAGCGCAGGGTCGACGCCGTCGGGGTCGAAATCTCCGTGCAGTTTTCCCTCAACACCACTTCGACGCGACTGGGCGTGGTCAGCTCGAACACATAGTTGGGAATATCCATGCTGTGGCACGCGATGTCGCCGAGGGCCCCGGCGCCAAAATCCCACCAGGTGCGAAATACGAATGGTTCATAGCCCGCGGCGTACGGCCGCTCCTT
>DATCRM010000397.1:0-3736 GCA_036568985.1 Lacunisphaera sp.
ATAATTACCGGACCAAGGAAGAGCATGCGGCCGCGGGCACGTCCTATTACTTTGAAAACACCGAGCCTTTCGATCTGCACGGTCTGAGCTGTTTCCTGCGCAAGGACGACGAGGTTTATCACACTTACTCGTCCTATGGACGCGGCGTGGAAGACGTGATCGGTCCGGTCCGAATGCTGGATCAGACCGCGCTCGGCCGGCAGGAAGAATGGGAGGAGCCTAAGGACCGGGCCTCCGGGCTCATTGTGCCGCCCGGCCCACCCGCGCGCTATCCGGATCAATACGGTGAATGAGGAAACGCAGCGGGCCAATTGGAGGGCGGAGGTGCCGAACCCGGTGCTGGAGGGCCCAGCTTCAGCTGGGCCGCACGGCCGACCGGGAGGTCGGCCCTCCACTGCTGACGTGGCGGGGTCAGCAAGCATGCCTTCCGGCACGGCCAGACGGGGCATGCGCTATGTGCTGGTCGCGATCGCGATGGCGTTGTTGCCGAAATGTCTGGTTTGTGTCGCCGGCTATGTGGTGCTGGTGACCGGGATCGCCGCGACGCCCGAGCTGTGTGGCGTGACGGGAGGGAGGACTCTTTCTAGCTGGGAGCAAATCGCCAGCGTCATGGTGATTGGCGGTGCTGCCTTCTGGCTGGTTTCCAAAACCCGAACCCGTGTGTCCGGAAACGATGGGGTCAAACGTTGACCCCAATGAACCCAGTCATTCGCCGAGCCATGAGCACCACCACCACCTTTTTCTCCAAGACCGACCGCGAACTTGCCCTGACCCTGATCATCGATGCGCCGCCGGCGCGAGTCTTCACGGCCTGGACTACCCGCTTCAAAGAGTGGTGGGGGCCGCACGGCATGACCACGCCCTTCTGCGAAATGGATCTCAGGGCCGGCGGGGTCTTCAGGACCGTGATGCGCGCACCCGATGGCACGGAGTATCCGACGCGCGGGGTTTTCCTCGAGGTGGTGGCCCCGCAACGCATCGTCTTCACCGACGCATTTGATCCCGGGTGGCAGCCGCATCCGGATATTTTTTTCACCGCCATCACCACCTTCGATGCGTTGCCCGAGGGCAAAACCCAACTGAGCGCCCGGGCGTTGCACTGGACCACCGAGAGCCGGGAACAGCACGAGGCGATGGGCTTCGAGCAAGGTTGGGGCGAGAGCCTCGACCGGCTGGTCGCGGTGACACTCCGGAGCTGAACCAGCCGCGCGTGACCTCATCATGATTGTCGTTGTCCTCATTCTTTCCGCCCTCGTCGTGTTGACTGCGGTCGACGATTGTGAAGCCGGTCGGTAGTTTAGTAAGCGACGGTGTGTGGAGCGTTTCGAGATGGGCCCGGATTTGAACCGGCCGCGAAGGAGGTAACGGAGAGAACGGAGGACGCTGAACCGCTGAGAATGGAGCGCGGGCGACCTCGCCCGCGCTGAAGTCCGTGGCGGGGTCGCCGCGGCTCCAGGGAATTCAGCCGGCTATAATCACTTCGCCGTCGCGTCGATCTTCGCGGCCTCGGCTTCCATCTGGGTCACGAGTTCGTCCATTTGGTTGACGACGGCTTGCACGGTTTCGCGTTGGGAGAGATCCACGCCTGCCTTGAGCAGTTGCTTCATCGGATGATCGTTGCCACCGCTCCGCAGCAACGTGAGGTAACGCTCGGTCGCCGCGGCGCGAGCCGCGGATTCGCCGGTGGTCATGTCCTTGAAGAGCTTGGCGGAGGATGCAAAGCAGGTCGCGTACTGGTAGACGTAGTAGGGGGAATTGTAGAAGTGCGGGATACGGGCCCACGTGTATTGGTAGAGCTCATCCATGGTCACGGCGTCGCCGTAGTAATCCTTGAGCAGCTTGCTGTAGATCCCGTTCAGTACTTCGGCGGTGATGGGCTGGCCTTGTTCCACGCGGCGGTGGGCCTGCAGTTCGAAGTCGGCGAACAGCACCTGCGAGTAGAACGTGCGGACGATCGAATCCACCGCGTGTTGCAGCAGGAGGAACCTTTCTTTCGGGTCGGTCGTCGTGGCGAGGAGATGGTTGAGCAGGAAACGCTCGTTGGTGGTCGAGGCGACCTCGGCGACGAAGATGGTGTAGTCGGCGGTGACGAAGGGTTGTGATTCGTAGGACAACACGGTGTGCATCGCGTGGCCGGCCTCGTGCGCCAAGGTGAAGGCGGCGTCCATCGTGTCGTTGTAATTCATCAGCAGGTAGGGACCGACGCCATAGACACCTGCGCTATAGGCGCCGCTGCGCTTGCCCTCGTTCTCATAGACGTCGATTCGGCCGCCGGAGACAAACTGGCGGTACTTCGCCGTGTAGTCGGCGCCGAGCGGTGCGACGGAAGCGATCACGACGTTCTTGGTCTCGTCGTACGGGTAGGTGGCGGTCGACTTGTAGACCGGGATGGAGCCATCGTAGAGGTGGTAGGTTTCGAGCCCGAGGAGCTTCTTGCGGAGACGCAGATAACGTTGCAGCGGCGCGGTGCCGGCGCGGGTGGTCTCAACGAGGGTCTCCACTACGGAAGTCGGGATCGCGTTGCCGTCGAGGGCGGCGGCCAGCGTGGTGGGGTAGTTGCGCGCCTGCGCCGTGGCCCAGCCGCGCTGGAGAATGGCGTTGTAGATCGCCGCGTACGTATTGGCGGTGGCGGCGTAGGTCTTGAGGTGGGCGGTGAATGCCGCGGCGCGGTCGGCCTGGTTGTAATTGGTGTCGAGAATCTCGCCGTAGTTGGCCGGAGACACGGTCACCTCCCGGCCGTCGGAAAGCTTGATGGCCGGAAACTTGATGTCGGATGTGCTGAGCTCCTGGAAGATGGAGGTCGGCGTCGCGTTGAACCGCGTGGCGTAGGAGAGGAGCTTCTCGCCTTTCTCATCGAGCACGTGCTCCTGCTGGCGGTAGGTGTCGAGGATCGTGAAGGAGTACGGCGCGAGCTCGGGAGTTTCCTTGATCCATTTTTCCATGGTCGCCTGGGGAATGGTGAGCAGTTCCGGATTGAACCACGCGGTAGCGGTACCGAACTTGGCGAACACGGCGCCGACGCGCTGGAATTTGCCGGCGATGGTTTGGTTGCGGGTGTCCACGTCGCGCTGCAGGCCGGGGTAGCGATAGACGCGGTACTGGAGCATGCCGATATCGTCATAGAGTTTGTAGGCCTTCAGCACGGCGGCGGGTCCTTTCGCCAGGCTGCCTTTCAGGGCGGCAAACTCGTCCATCTTCGCCTCCATCTCCTTCATGCCCGCGTCCCAAGCTTCCCAACTCGGGTAGATCGGAGAAAAGTCCCAGCGGTACTGGGCGGGGATTTCTTCTCGAACGCGAGTGGTGGGCTTGGCGGCAGCGGTGACAGCGGGGGCGGCGGCGACGGCCGCGGCGAGGTGGACAACCAGCAGGCGGGAGGTTTGCATCGCGTCACTTTGCCGTGGCCGGCAGGATTGTCTAGGCGACAGTGGACGCGTCGGTCGGGTGCTACCGGAAACGGAAGGGAAGTGCGGCGCTGTTTGCGGTGATGCAGCCGCCTCGTTGCCCGGCCGGCTTCGCGATCACCCACGGCACTCCTTGGCGCGCGATCGGGAATTCTCTGGGTGGGATGCAGGGAATTTCGACCACAAATCATGCTACTCGGCCCGATGGTCGGCGCACCGCTGCCGAGGTAGGATCGCGCCACGGTCTTAGGTCTCAACCCGCATCTTCCCTATGAATCCTCTCAATCCCGCTTCCCCAACTGCGCCCTCGAGTCCGTCGTCAATCGATACCGGCG
>DATCRM010000398.1:0-2869 GCA_036568985.1 Lacunisphaera sp.
GTCCATCACCAGGATGACGTGCGGCGGCAGCGTCCGCACCAGCGCGGTGATTTCCTCCGCGCTGTTGCCGACCCCGGTGGGATTCGCCGGGCTCGCGAGAAACACGAGCCGCGTTTTCGGGGTGATCGCGGCGAGCAAAGCGGGCAGATCCTGCTTCAAGCCCGGCCCCAAGGGCACCTCGACGGGCGTGGCGCCAAACATCAGCGTCACGAGCTTGTACACCACGAAGGCGGATTGGTGCATCACGCATTCCCGGCCCGGCGCAAGGAAAGCGTGTCCGAGCAGCTCGATCAGTTCGTTCGATCCATCGCCGATGACAAACTGGTCCATGCCCAGACCGAGCTTGGCCGACAGCTTTTGCCGCAGGGCGAAGTAGCCGCCGTCAGGATAAAGATGCGCTTCCTGCAGAGCCCGCTGCGCCGCTGCCAAACCGAGGGGTGACGGGCCGTGCGGGTTCTCGTTCGACGCGAGTTTGATGATGCCCGCCGGATCGAGCCCGAGCTCCCGGGCAACGGTCTCGATGGGCTTGCCCGGCTCGTACACCGGTTGCGTCAGAATGCCTGGGTTGGCCAGCTCGGCAAAAGTCATGCCGCCAGACGATGCGTGCCGATGCGCCGGTTCAAAGCAAAATCCTCCCTACACCCAAGTCAGCGCCATCGGCAGGTACGAAATGTGTAATATAATACGTTACACATTTCCGGAGATAGCGCCCAAGAGACTGTCAGCTGATCCGGCTCGGCACCTTCACATACTGCATGCCGGCGGCCGCGGCCGCCTCGAAGCCCGGGCCGGCATCCTCGAACACCAGGCAGCGCTCGGGCGCGACGCCCATTTTTTTTGCCGCGAGCAGGAACATGTCGGGCGCGGGCTTGCCGTGCGCCACATCCTCCGGTGTCACGACGACGGGAAAAAGGTCGGCGAGGTGCATGAGCTCGAGCGTCTTCTTCACGATGGGTTTCGGGCCGCCGGACGCGACGCTCATGGGGGCGCGTCCGTGCAACTTGCGGGCGAAATCGACGACCGGCTTGATAAGGGTCATCTCCGCCTGCATCTCGAGGAAAAGCTCCTCCTTGTCATAGAAGACCTTGTCCACGTCGATGATCATGTCGTAGTGCCGCGCGAACACCGCCGCCACTTTCCGTGTGGGCATGCCTCCGAGCGAATAAAACAATTCCTCACTGAGCGGGCCCTTCAATCCGGCCTTGCGCATGGCCCGGTCCCAGGCGCGGTAATGCAACGGCATGGTGTCCACCAGCGTGCCGTCGCAATCGAAAATATAACCGGCAAAATCGCCGGACGGAATGTCGAGTTTCATGAGGAAAGGCGACAGAAGCATCCCGACCCTGCCGCGTGCAACCCCATTTGCGGCTTCAAGCCGACCGCAACCGTCGTTTCCACGCCAGCGCCACGGTCACGAGCCCGATCAGCGCTGGCACCTCGACGAGCGGCCCGACCACGGCGGCGAACGCCGCTCCCGATCCCAGTCCAAAGACCCCGACCGCCACCGCAATCGCCAGCTCGAAGTTGTTGCCCGCGGCCGTGAACGCCAGCGTGGCCGCACGCGGGTAATCGGCACCGACCCGCACGCTCATCCAGAACGTGGCGGCAAACATGATGGCGAAATACACCAGCAGCGGCACCGCGATGCGCAGCACATCCAGTGGGATCGCCAGCACCGCGTCTCCCTTGAGGCTGAACATCACGAAGATCGTGAACAACAGCGCCGCGAGCGTGAGCGGACTGATCAACGGGATGAACTTGCCGTCATACCAGGCGATGCCCGCCGGTCCGCGCCGCAGCGCCAGCCGCCCGAACCAGCCGGCGAGAAACGGAATGCCAAGGTAGATGAAAACACTTTCGGCCACGCTGCCGATGGTGATGGCCGACAGGTCGAGCACGCCCAGTTCCACCCCCACCAGCGGCGGCAACACCTTCAGAAAGAGCCACGCCAGCGGCGCGAAACAGAACACCTGGAACAGCGCGTTGAAGGCCACCAGTCCGGCGCAGTATTCGCGGCTGCCGCCGGCCAGGTCATTCCACACGATCACCATGGCGATGCACCGCGCGAGCCCGATGAGCACCAGCCCGGCGAAATACTCGGGCCGATCCCGCAGGAAGATTACCGCCAGCGCGAACATGAGCACCGGGCCGACCAGCCAGTTTTGCACGAGCGAAAGCGTCAGCACGCGGTGGTCGCGAAACACGTCGCCCAGCTCCTCGTAATGCACTTTCGCCAACGGCGGATACATCATCACGATCAGGCCGAGCGCGATCGGAATGGACGTCGTGCCCACGCTCCACGCCGTCAGTGCTTGCGGAATCGCCGGCAAAAACCGCCCGGCCAGCAGTCCCGCGGCCATCGCCAGGAAGATCCAGAGCGTGAGGTAGCGGTCGAGAAACGACAGTCGGCGGACGATGGAATCGGTCATGACGGATTCAGCTCCTGCCGGCCTTCAACGCGTCACGGCGACCGGCGACGTAGGCGTCGAGCGTGCGGCGCATCTCGCGCAACACCCGGCGGAACACCGCGAGCTGTTCCTCCTCCGTGCCCGTCGCGTGCGCCGGGTCATCGAACGGCCAGTGGTGGCGGTTCACCTGGCCCGGAAAAACCGGACAGGCCTGGTCGGCGTTGCCGCAGACCGTGATCACCGTCTCGATCTGAGTGCGCAGAAACTCGCTCATGTGCTTCGACCGGTGCCCCGAAATATCGACGCCGATCTCCTGCATCACCCGGATTGCCAGCGGATGCACGTAACCGGCCGGCTTCGAACCGGCGCTATGCACCTCGAACAGGTCGCCAGCGCTGGCGCGCAACAGGCCTTCGGCGAGATGACTGCGGCAGGAGTTGCCGGTGCAGAGGATGAGGACG
>DATCRM010000399.1:0-5420 GCA_036568985.1 Lacunisphaera sp.
AGCAACGAGGGCATTCACAAGATCCTTGAAAAGGTGGATCTCGCCAACCCCGACGAGTCCATCGACCGCATCCTGAAGTTTGTGGACTACGGACACGCGTCCATCGGCGGGCTGACGGGTGGCCTGGCGATCGCGTTGGACGACGTCTCAATGTGGCTCGCCTACAAGGTGTTTGAGATCGCCCAGATGGCCGATGGGCAGGAATCGAGCACGCGCTACATCACGATGGCGCCGACCAGCCTGCCGTCGGCGGAAGCGCTGGGCATTCCCGCCGATCTCGCCATGCGCTGGACCGAGCTCATGGCCAAGGCCTTCGCCGCCTACAATGCGGAATACACCCGGCTCGACCAGCTGGCGCTCGCGAATCCCGGTCTCGTACGCCTGCCGCCCAACGCCAAGCCTGCGGTCGTCACGCGCCTCCGCAAGAACTACGCGCTGGACCGCGCCCGCTACTTCATCCCCTTCGCTACGCGCACGAATCTCGGCCTCGTCCAAAGCTCGCGCATGTGGGCCACGACCGTGAAGCACCTCGCCTCGCTGCCCATGCCGGAGGCGCAGGCTGCGGCCGGACTCATCCGCGACGAGTTGCTCAAGATTTCCCCGCGCCTCATGCGCCACAGCCAGGCCGAGCGTTCCTACCAGCAGCAGGCCCAACAGGAACTGGCGGAGAGCCTGAAGCTCGGCCTCGAGCGTCTCTCCACGAAGCCGCTCGCCGACGAAGTGTGGGTGAAGGTCGATCGCGAGAGTCCGCCATGGTTGCGCGAGGAGCAATCGCTCGCCGAGGCCCTGAAGCACCGGGCGAACCGCTACGGCTACCAAGGCAAGGCGACCCGCCGCATGCGCGTGACCTTTGCCTGGAACAACATGGCGGTCGCCGAGCTGCGCGATCTCAACCGCCACCGTACCGGCCACCGCTACACGCCGATGATCCAAGCCGGTTTCTATCTGCCGCCCGAGATCGCCCACGCGGGGCATTCGTTCCTGCTGGACGAGCAGGCGGCGCTGACGCGCGAGTTGATGCAGCGCGGTTCGCCGGCGTACGTGTATACACTTTTGCTGGGCGCGCAGACGCCATTCGAACACAGCACGCACGCCGACAAATTCATCTACGAGGCCGAGCTGCGCACCGGCATGGGCGCGCATTTCCGTTACGCCGAGCATCTGAGCGCGGCGTTGCGCGAGTTCAACCGCCAGGTGCCGGAGGCGAAGGACTGGGTCGTGGAGGGCACCGCCGAGCCAGAATAGTCTTGCCGCTTTTTACGGACGAAATGACGATGCGTCACTGTCGTCCGCATGCCCTGTCGAGCACACCACGGAATCGCGACCAACCTTTGAACGCATGAGCGGGCGTTTCAAAATCCTGCAATTCAACATGCAGTATGGGCAGCCTTGGGATGACACCTATCCCGATACGGCGCCGATCCGCTTGCAGGGCACGATCGATGAAATCCGTTCCCATCAAGCCGACATCGTGATGCTGCAGGAAGTAGAGCAGACTTTGGCCGGTGGCGTGCAGGCCCAGCCTCCACCGCATTACACGCGTCTGCGGGAGGCGTTTCCCGACTACGACGGCTACTTCAGCTACCCCAAGCCCGACTCGCGGGAACTGCCCTTCGGCATCGGACTCGCGATCCTTTCGAAAACGCCGTTGCGCGAACACGTGTGCATGAACCTGCCCTCGCCGCCGGTGGAGTTCGATTTTTTCGGCGAGAAGAAGACACCGACGGACCGGCTCCTCATCGGGGCGACCGCCACGGTGGCCGGCCGGTCTGTGCGGTTGCTCAACACGCACCTGCTGGCGTTTTTCATGCTCAATACGAGCAGCGAGATGCACCTCGATCAGCGCAAGCTCGTGGAGGATCAGTTGCGGCGCTCCGCGGACGTGCCGACCTTGCTCACCGGGGATTTCAACGTGCGCAAGCACGAGTCCCTCACCGAGCAGTTCGCCAAGGCTGGTTATCTGACGGTGCAGACCACCGAGATTACCTGGCGCCGCCAGCCCTTCGTGCTCGATCACATCTTCTACAACCGTTGGCTCAAGCCGGTGAGTTGGGCGGTGAAGCCCACGCCCGCGTCGGATCACCACACGCTGAGCGCGGTGTTCGAGTTTGCGGAATAGGGGTAGGGCGGCGAGTCCCCGCGCCGCCGCGGCGCGGATCGGAGTCCGCGCCCTACCGTCCCCGCCGCACGCGCTCTTTTTCGTCCTCGCGCTCTTCCTCGAGCCGCGCTTTCTCGCTGGCAATCTGTTTCCGGATTTGGTCGGCGTCGTCGAGCTTCCGGGCGGCGAGGGCGGTTTCGAGCTGTTGCTTGAGGAAGATTTCGCGCTCGGCCAGCTTGCCCTGATAGACGCGGTCAATCTCCGCGAGCCGGGCTTTCTTTTCCGCGCTGAGCGGGGCGGAGGAGGGATCGGACTTGGCCAGGCGTTCCATGGCGAGTTCGTAGGCGCTTTTCATGAGTGAGGAAGTAAACGCGGAATGCGCGGAATACACGGAAAAAGTCGGGCCGATCAAAGACAGCGGACACCACGAGATACACGAAACACACGAAACCGGAGTTGGGACCAATAATCCCTCTGGGAATGACTGTAGGGCGGGTTCTCCGAACCCCGCCTTCGCTGTGGGCCAGCGACCTTGGTCGCGCTCTTTCCGAGGCATGCGCGAGCGAGCTCGCTGCCCACCCCAATATGGCGGGGTTCGGAGACCCCACCCTGCAGTCTTCGTGGCAAGCACGTCGTTGCCTCTACCCAAACTTCACGCCGAAGATCATGAGCAACGCCAGCAGAATGACCGGCGGCCAATAGCCGCCGTAACGACGCGCCCAGCGGCCGGATGCGCCCGCCAGCATGACCGCGGTCATCAGGACCATGGCCAGCGGAGCGAGCCATTCGGTGCGGAAGCGTGCGGTGAAGAACATGCCCGGCAGCGCGATGCCGTGCAGCAGCAGCCAGTCGGTCGCGATAATGATGACTCCGGCCGCCGCGTTGAAGAGCGCGCTGACCGGCAACAGTCCGGTGAGGCCGGCCAGGAGCGCAAGAAATCCCGCGATGATCGCGAGCGACGAAAGCGGAATGATGACGAGGTTGGCAGGGAGCGAACCGGGCGAGAACAGACCGAAGAAGCCGATGCCGGATGCAGCACTGGCCAAAAAGGCCGCCCAACAGCCGGCGGCCGCACCCAGCGCCTTGCGGCCGAGCCGGCTGATGACGTGATGTTGCCAGCGCCATTCCGGCCGGGGACGCAGCGCGAAGGGTTGCCAGCGGGACTGCCAGCGTTCGGCGAGCGGCGCGCCCATCAGGATGAGCGTGGCGACGACGGAGTAGGACATCTGGAAGCCGGTGCTGAACAATTGGAGCGGATCGAGCAGAAGCGTGAACAGCGCCGAGGCGGTGAGCGCGGCCAGCGAATTGCCGGGCAGCCGGAAGATCCTCGTGGAAAGCAGAAATGCGATCATCAGAAACGCGCGCAAGGCCGGTGCACCGCCGCCCGTCACCTGCACGTAGAGCCAGAGGACCGCCACGGTGACGAACACCGCCGGTCGTCGGGGTGCCCGCACACTTTGGGCCAGGGCATGCAGGGCGGCAGCGATCACGCCGACGTGGAGCCCGCTGATGGAGAAGATGTGGAAGGTGCCGCTGCGCATGAAGGCATTTTGCTGGTCTGCGTTCAGCACGGCCTTTTCCCCGAGCAGCATGGCGAGGTAGACCGATTGCACGCCGGGGTGGGCGTCCAGCCCGCGGCGGAGGATGGTCTCGAGCCGTTTTTCGGCGGCGGTGCAGAACGCGGCGAAACGTCCGGGCGGCGCGATCTCGCGCACCAGATGCGCCCGGGTGACGCGGTGGCGGATCCCGAGGTTGACGAGGTAGTCGGTAAAGCCATTTCCGGCGGTGACGCGCGGCAGCGGTTCAATCACGCCGCGGAGCTCATACCGGCCCGAACGCACCGGCAACACGCTGATGCGACGGATGGCGGAAAAATAAATCCGGCGACCGATCAGCGCGCGGTCATAGGCATCGGCGTCCACGATCGTGCCAAGTCCCGTGAAGCTGCGGGCTTGGGGCGCGCTGGGAAAAGGATGAGACACTTCCAGCACGACCGTGATCTCGCGGGGCGGACGCGACTCCCAGTCATGCAACTGCGGATGCCGGAGGTGCAGCAGGAAACAACCGGACAGACCGGCCGAGAGCAGAATCGCGGGCGCCCAGAGGCGGGGTTGGTTGCGGATGGCTCCTGCCAGGGCGAGGAGGGCGGTCAGGACTGCACTGAGCGATAGCGGCCAGAGTCCGGCTGACGGAGCCGGCCAGATCCACGCGGCCGCGAGCCCGGCCATGAAGGGCAACAGCAACCACAGGAGCGGAGCACGGATGGACAGGGCGGGCGCGGGCATGGGCGGAACTGCGCCCGGGCCCGGGTGACACAGTGGAGGAGAGCGAATAGGATTTCAGGACGCCTTCAAACTTGTTTCTCCCCAACCGCGACCCACACTGACCATTCCATGGCCCGCACGGCAGATGATACCGGTTCCCTTTTTGGCGAGGACGCAGCGCGTCCGGCCGAGTCTGTCGGGTTGCGCGTGGGCGGACCAGTCGCCCCGCCGGGGTCGAGTCAGCCGCTGGCTGCCCGCATGCGGCCGAGGCGGTTGAGCGAGATCGCCGGTCAGCAGCACATTGTCGGCCCTGGCAATCTGCTGCCGCAGCTTATCGCCAGCAACCGCTTCGGCAGCCTGCTATTTTATGGGCCGCCCGGTTGCGGTAAGACGAGTCTGGCCGAGGTCATCGCGCGCGAGACGGGCAGCCGGTTCGTTCGCATCAATGCGGTGATGTCCAACGTGGCCGAGTTGCGCGAGATTCTCGCGATCGCCCGGCGCCAGCCGGAGTCGCGCACGCTGTTGTTCATCGACGAGCTGCACCGGTTCAACAAGTCGCAGCAGGATTTGCTGCTCCCCGACGTCGAGGAAGGAAACGTGCGACTCATCGGGGCGACGACCCACAATCCCGGCTTCTACGTAAATCCGCCGTTGCTCAGCCGTAGCCATCTGTTCCGGCTGGAGCCGCTGCCGACCGAAGCCGTCGCCGGCGTGTTGCGGACCGCGCTGACGGACACGGAGCGCGGACTCGGCGAGCGGGGGCACACCGCCGAGGACAAGGTGCTGGCCGATCTCGCGGTGCTGTGCGACGGCGACCTGCGGCGCGCGTTGAACGCGCAGGAGGTTATTGCGCTCTCTTTGCCCGAGAAAGCTCCGATCACGGAAAAGGAGCTGGAGGTTTTTGCGCGGGAGCGGCGCATCCGCTACGATGCCGACGAGGACGAACACTACGACACGATCTCGGCCTTCATCAAAAGCTGTCGCGGCAGCGATCCGGATGCGGCGATGTACTGGCTGGCCAAGATGCTGGCCGGGGGCGAGGACCCGCGGTTCATCGC
>DATCRM010000400.1:0-17611 GCA_036568985.1 Lacunisphaera sp.
GCCTCGAGTTCGAGGAAGCAGGCGCCGGTGAGTGCGCCCTTGTCCCGCGCCTGCTCGGTGGCGAGGCGCATGACGCCACCTCCGCCGCCGGTGAGCACGCCGAGGTTGGATCCCATGAAGGACGTGAGCTGATGCACCAGAGCGGAAATGCGGTCGGTGTCGGCCTGGTCGAGGCCGACGGCGGAACCGTAGAACGCCAGGATGGTGGCTTCTTGAAACTTGCGGGTCATCTCCTCACGCACGAAGAAGCCATGGTCGCGCCGGTAGGTGTGGAGGTAGAGGTCCTTGGTCATCTCGTCATACCAGTAAACCGGGATGCCGAGGGAGTGGAAGGTGTCGAGGCGGGCGTGGGCGTTGCTCGACAGGAAGTAGCCGTGCGTGCGCGAGGCCTTGCGGAAGATGATGCGCTTGAGCCGGAGGTCGCCGAGGCGGGTGACCAGCTCGGTGTGCTCGAGGAGATCCGGGAAGTAGTCGACGAGCAGGGTGTCGGCGTCGGCGGAGTGGGCGTCCAGCGACTGGATCATGGTGCGGGCGCCGATGGGACAGGCGTCCTGCGCGAGGAGTTTCTTCAAATCCTCGTCGCTTGCGCGGACCAAGAGCGAGCGGTTTTCCATCGTGGCGCTCTGGCCGCGGACGCTGATCTTGGTGCGCGGGCGGGCCTCGGTGACTTCGCGGGGCGGGGAGGTGTCGAGGCACTTGTAAATGCTCTTGGCGGTGCCGAGGAGTCGCTGGCGTTTTTTCGCGAGGGTCTTGAACTCCGGGTCGTCGAGGGTTGGGGCGCGGAAGATGTCGACCGACACCATGGGATTCACCACGGGCTGCTCGCCCGTGTTGTAGATCTCGAGCATGATGTTGGTGCCGGAGGTCTTGACGGGATCGAGCAGAATGGCGGACGTGTGGAGGCCGAAGTTGCCCTCACCCGGGCTCAGCACGACGAAGTGTTCGCGCAGATACATCGAACAGCTCGTGAGAATGCCGGAGTGCGGCGGGATGGTGAGCGGGGCGGCGTCGTGGCGGACCTGGACCTTGTCGATGAACGAGCGGCCCGCGTAACCGGAGACGATGTGCTCGAAGTTCACCCGGATCAGCCGGGGATTGAGCGTGTAGCTGACGGGGTGCGGGGTGAAAAAGACGCGGCCGGAGCTGTCGATCGAGAGAGTCTGAGGGAGCTTGAGCCGGTTTTCGTGCAGCGCGGTCCAGACCTCGGAGGCGGAGAGCTTGGCGGCGGCGGGGGCATGGAAGAGGCGGCCAACCGGTACACCGGGGCGAAGAAGTTTCTGCCAGTAGGAGGCGTTGGGGAAGCTGTGATCGTAGAGGAAGGCCTCGACGGACAGAACCAGGCGGCTGCCCTCGAGGACCGGCGCGCCCTTGGTGATCATCTCGATGCCAATGCGGGCGAGGGAGCTGCGTTCGCTGAAACGGAGTCCGGGGAGACGGGGAATGAGAAACTCGAGTTCGGCCGGATGACGCGGCCAGAAGGCGAGAGTCAGCGAGACTCGGTCGGCGCCCTTGGCCTTGATCGTGAGGATCTGGCCGTCAGTGCTGTGCCAGAATTGGTTTTCGTTCATGGGATTGGGCAGGGTGGAGGAGGGAGGGAGGCGAGACAAGCCCGCGGTTGGAGGCGGGTTTCAGAGGGAGGTGTGGCGCGTAAGGGATTGATTTTTCCAGAGTGGGTGAGCAATTTCGCGCTCTTTGACGGCACAAATGCGCCCGGGCCGTTTCCCAACCGGGCTCCAGTTACTCATGAAATTCACCACCCAACTCAGTGCAGGCCTTGTCAGTCTTAGCCTGCTGGTCGCCGCTTCCGCGCAGGATGCGGTCAAATTCAACGTCCCCGGCGTCAACACGCCGGCTCCGGCCCCCGCTTCTCCGGCCACCCCGGCTCCGGCCCCTGCGCCGACCGCCGCCCCGGCGAAGAAATTCACCGAGGCCCAGATTCTCGAGGCTTACGGCTGGTTCATGGGCGCCCAGATGGGCTTGCGTCAGTTGGAGTTCACGCCGGCCCAAATCGAGGCGATGGCGCGCGGCATGGCGGGTGTGGCCAGCGGCGGGCAGCCGTCTTTCGATGCCCGCGAGATCGGCCCCGAAGTCGATGCTTTCCTTGGCCGCAAGCAGCAGGTTTTCATGGGCAAGCTCAAGGTTCAGCAGACCGCCGCGAGCAATGACTATTTCGCCAAGCTCAAGGAGAACAAGGCTGTGGTCGAGCTGCCCAGCGGCCTCCGTTATGAGGTGTTGAAGGCTGGAACCGGCGCCGTGGCCAAGCCCGGCCAGTTGGTCACCATTCACTACACCGGTTCGCTAGTAACCGGCCAGGTGTTTGACGATTCGCGCGAGCGCGGACAACCCCAGGAGCTGCTGCTGGTGCAAGCCACCCCGCAGAATCCCCAGGGTGTCATCGCCGGCATGTTCGAAGGTCTCCAAAAGACCGGTGTCGGCGGCAAGCTGAAGCTCCACATCCCGGCCTCGCTCGCCTACGGCGACGAAGGCGCCCCCGGCGCGATCCCGCCCGGTGCCGCGCTCATCTTCGAAGTCGAGATCCTCGGCGCCAAGGATGCTCCTCCGCCCGCCCCGGCTGCCAAGTAATTCCGGCGGAATTCATCCGGATTTCTCAACGCCTCCCACGCGGGAGGCGTTTTTGTTTTTGGGTAGTCGCTGTGACAGCGAAAGCTATGAAGCGGTCTTGCGCCGGCGCGGAGCGCGGTGTTCGCTCGGTCCGACGAATGGACACCAACCTCTACCTTGTCGGCTTCATGGGCACGGGCAAAAGCACCGTGGGCCGGCAAGTGGCGCGGCTGATGGATTTCGAATTCCTGGACAGCGACCATGAAATCGAGCGGCTGCAGGGCAAGCCGGTGTCGCAGATTTTCGCGGAACAGGGCGAGGCGGCCTTCCGCGGCATGGAACGGGAGTTCATCGAGCGCGGTCATCCGGCCAAGCGCTGCGTGATTTCCTGTGGGGGCGGCCTCGTGGTGCCGCCGGGAATGCTCGAGCTGCTGCGCAAGCGAGGGGTGATCATCTGCCTGCACGCGCCGATCGAGACCATCCTCCAGCGGACGATGCATGCGAATCACCGACCGTTGCTGGCGGTCGAGAATCCCGAACAACGGTTGCGCGAGCTCTATGCGCAGCGCGAGGCACTTTACCGGCGCACGGGTACCCTGGTGCTGACCGACAAGCGGCCGTTGCGCGAAATCGTGGCGCACGTTCTCCGGGTTTACCGGCAGGATGCGGCGCAAATCGGCAAATGACAGCGGAGGCAGGACTGACGGTGACGGGCGGGCAGCGGGAGTTGTTGCGGGCGAAATTACGGGTGCTGGGTTTTGACGAAGTCCGATTTGCCCGCGCCGGGTTGTTGCCGGGCGAAGGGCTGCGTGAATGGCTCGCCGGTGGCTTCCACGCCGACATGGCCTGGATGGAGCGCACGGCGGACAAACGCGTGGATCCCGGACTGGTACTGCCGGGTGCGAGGTCGGTGATTCTCTTGGGAGTGAACTACTGGCCCGGGTCTGAAATCGAGCATCGAGAATCGAAAATCAACAATCCGCAGTGGGCCCGCTACGCGCTGCACGAGGATTATCACGACACGATCAAACCGGGATTGGTCGCGGCCGGCCGTCTGCTCGAGCAGGAATGTGGGCTGGTGGAAACCGACTACCGTTACTATGTCGACACCGGTCCGGTGCTGGAGCGTGGCTGGGCCGCGCGCAGCGGCCTGGGCTTTCGGGGTAAGAATGCCATGCTCATCTCCCGCACGTTTGGCAACTGGCTGTTTCTCGCCTGCATCCTGATCCGCGTGGAGATCGAACCCGACGGACCGTTGCGGCCGGATTTACCCCGGGCCGGGGGAGAGGAACCGGCGGGACTCTTGTGTGGCAAATGTACGCGCTGCCTTGATGCATGTCCGACGAATGCGTTTCCGCGTCCAGGCGTGGTGGACGCGCGCCGCTGCATTTCCTATCAGACGATCGAGAACAAGGGCATTATCCCGCGCGAACTGAGGCCGGGCATCGGCACGCGGATCTACGGCTGCGATGTCTGTCTTGAGGTATGCCCCTGGAACCGTTTCGCGCAGGAAGGCCGGCGGGTGTTGTTGTCGGCGCGGCATGACATTGCGGAACTGGGTTTGGCCGAATTGCTCGCGCTGACTCCGACCCGCTTCGCCGAAGTGTTCCGCCGGACGGCGGTGAAACGACTCAAGTTGGCCGGACTCCTGCGCAACGCTTGTGTGGTGACAGGCAACATTGGCGACCGCTCGCTGCTGCCGGCGTTGGTGGCGTTGGCAGGACATGAATCCGCCGTGGTGCGAGCGCATGCGGTGTGGGCCGTGCGGAAAGTCGCGGGGGGCGAAGCGGGGAAGCTGCTGGCCGTCTGCCGCGAGAGGGAGACGGACGCAGATGTGCTGGCGGAGTATGCGGGGTAGGGCGACGAGTCCCGTCGCCGCCGAGCATCGGCGCGGAGCGGAGTCCGCGCCCTATCTTGCCGCGAACAATTCCTTCATCCGCTCGACCACGTTGGCAGGCGGGCGCACCGGTTCACCGGCTTTGTTGATAAAGGCGTGGGTGGTAAAACCGGTGACCAACAGCTCGTCGCCGCGGCGAACTTCATAGTCGAGGTGGACGCGCAGGGTCGGACGTTCCTTGAGGCGGGTCACGATCGTCAGCATGTCGTCATAGAGGGCGGGGCGGTGGTATTTCACGCCGACTTCGATGACGGGCAGATGATAGCCCTGGGCTTCGAGCTCTTTATAGGGTAGGCCGCATTCCCTCAACAGGGTGGTGCGTCCGACCTCGAACCAAGGCAGGTAATTACCGTGATAGACGATGCCCATCATGTCGGTTTCGGCGTAACGGACGGAAATTTGGGTGCGCGATTCGATCATGGTTTTAAGATGAGGCTCCGGAATCGGGTTGTCCAAACAAGGCGATGGCGGAGTCCCGCCAGGTGCGGCCCAATGCCCGGATTCGTCCGGCTTCGCCGAGCTGACGGCGAAGCGCGGGATCACTGATCAAGCTATCAAACGCGCGGGTGAGGGCCGCGATATTACCGGGCTGGACCAAGAGGCCGGTTTCCCCGTCGACCACCGCTTCGGGCACCCCTCCGATCGCATGTGCCACGATCGGCAGGCCATGCGCGCCGGCTTCCAAATAGACCAAGCCGAAACCCTCGACACTGTGCTTGTGCGGCATGCTGGTCATCGCGAAAATGTCCGCCTGGGCGTAGACTTCGCCAAGTTTTTCATCCGGGACATCGCCGAGAAACCGGACCGGGAAGTCGGCACTGGCCGCTGCCGCGTTCAGCATCTGATCGTAATTTTCCTTTCCATGAGCGCCAACCAGCCAGTATTCGAGCACGGCCCGGCGCGCCGGAGGCAAAGCCTTGATGGCATTGATGATTTCCAGCTGACCCTTGCGGGGGTTCAGCCGGGCCACGGTCAGGATGATGGTCTTGGCGCCAGGAACGGTCGCCGGGGCGGATTGCTTGTGCCGCAGGTCCGCCCGGAGCGCGCCGGGGGTGACGACCACCCGGTTGCTCGCCGCGGGGAAGTGCTGCTGCAGGAGCGCGCGGGCGTATTCGCTCACGACGCTGATGCGGGTGGTCTTGGCCAGCAAGTGGTTGGTGCTCCAGCGCAGGATGCGCCGCGAAGCCAGTCGCTGGATCTCAGAGCCGTGGAAAGTCAGCATCAATCGGGCCGGCCGGATCGTATCGGAATACTGAAGCAACAACATCGCGAGCAGAGGACCCGGCTCAGGGATGTAGAGCGTGGCATTATTTAATTGGTGGGAGCGGGCCACAAGCTCCCGGGCCATGCGCCATTGGCTGAGCAGACTGTGATCACCGGTTAGCTTCAGTCGTCGGACTGTGAACGGCCACGCCGGCTCGGGTGTTTGTGGGGGCAGCGCAGGAGCCCAGACTTCGACGGTATATCCGAGTTCGTGTCCCGCTCGGGCCATCTCGGCCGCATAGACCGCTATACCACCGCGATGCGGGAAGTATTCGTGTGTGACCAGTATCAGCGTGGGGATGGACGGAGCTGAATGGCTGGAGCCCGGAGCCTGCATAGGGTATGGAAAAAGAGGGACAGGAGACGCGTATCCAGCGAGTCCGGCATGTCGCCTTGCATCATTCGCCGAGTCAACCAGCTAAATCCCCGGATTCTTTGTGCGTAAATTTACGCACGAAGAGGGAGGGTTTTTGGCATTTACATGTCAGTAGGATGTAACATATCTCATTCACCAATGGCACAGTCAGTTAATAACCATTCCGGCGTCGCACTTAAACCATTCACCGCCGAAGACGATGCAAACCTGCGGGAGTCATTGAAGCGCTGCTCCGCAGCGACTTATGAAGCCGCCGCGCAATTTCGCAAGACGGGCAACACCGAGCACCTTCCCGCCATTGTGCTCGGTATCATCGAACGCTATGTTGAGCCTGACTTGAGGGCCAAGCTTAAGGATGCCGATGATGACCTGCGCATTATCGAGGATTTGGGCATCGATTCCCTCACCATGATGGAGATCGTCATCCTCGTTGAGGATGTCCTCCAGATGACGATCAACAACGAGGAACTTCGCCATCTGCGTACGGTGGGTGACGTGAAAACTTTCATCGAGTGCAAGGTGCGAGGCTTACCCCTGCCAAAGCCCACCAAATTCATCCCGATCGAGCAGATCGTGTCGGTGATGCCCATCCAACCGCCTTTTCTTTTCTTGGGCGAAGCCTCGGTCAATGCGCACGGCGCGAACGCCAAATATAAGATCAGCGGGCAGGAATTCTTTCTCCAAGGTCACTTCAAGGATAACCCGGTGCTGCCCGCTTCGATCATGCTGGAGGCGCTCGGCCAGCTTGCTGTACTTTTCCTGCTGGAAGGTCAGGTCGGCGAGGCCGGCAAGACAGTCGATCATCGCACGATCTTTTTCACTTCTTGCGAAGGCGTCCGGTGTCACCGGGTATGCCGCCCGGGTGACGTGCTGAGCCTTTCGATCAAGCCCAAGCGTCTGAAATCACCGCTAGCGACGTTCGAAGGTCAGATTCGAGTGGGGCAGGAAAAGGCTGCCATTGCCGAGGAAATCACCCTGACCTTCGCTTTTGCGGAGGAGACGGCCCAGCCGGTGACGACGCCGCAGGTGGCGCCGGCCGAACAGCCGGTCGCCCTCAATCCCGCCAAATCGGCCGTGAACGCCTGAGCCCGCCCCGTGCGGTGGTTGACCGTCCGGGCAAAAGCCTTTTTGATACGCCGGATATTGGTCGTGCCGCCTGCTTCGGCTGGCATGATCTGAATCCTACATGCGGAAAGTCTACATCACCGGCGTCGGTTTTATCACCAGTATCGGTAACGATGCTGCAACGGTTTCGGAAAACCTCAGGGAACTGCGTCACGGTATGGTGCAGTACCCGCCGTTCCAAAAGCCCGACGTCCCAGTGAAGGTCGCCGCGCCGATCCGCGATTTCCAGACGGATGCCACCGATCAGGAGGATTGGGTCTTTCCCGCCCGTTATAGCATTCGACGGGAAATATTGCGAGGCATGGCGCCGCACGGGGTCTACGCCTATTGTGCCATGTTGCAGGCGGTGGAGGATGCGAAGCTCACCGAAGCCGATTATTCCAACCCCGACACCGGGCTCTATGCCGCTTCGGCGGGCTCGCCATTTCTGCTCGGCTTTCATTTGGAGAGGATGCGCAAGATCGGCGTCATGCGCTGTCCGCCGCTGGGCATCGTGGCCTCAATTTCGGGCACGGTGAATTTCAACCTCGTGTCCCAGTTTAAGATCCGGGGCGCTTCGACCGGATTTTCCTCGGCATGCGCCTCCTCGGCGCATGCGCTGGCTTTTGCATACGACGAAATCGCGCTCGGTCGACAGAAGCGCATGTTTGTGATCGGGGCCGAGGATGGAAACGTGGAAAGCATCCTTCCCTTTGCCGGGATGCGGGCATTGTCGTTGCAAACCGATCCTTCGTTGGCTTCACGCCCCTTCGACGTAGCACGGGACGGTTTTGTCGGTACCGGTGGTGCAGCCGTCTTGGTCCTGGAGAGCGAGGACGAGGCAAATCGCCGCAAGGCCAAGGTTTATGCCGAGGTTGCCGGATGGGGCCAGGCTTCGGACGGCTACAATGTAGCGATTTCCCATCCGGATGGCGAGGGTCTGCGCGCGGCGATCGAGAACGCGCTCAAACATTCGGACATCACGCCCGAGGAAGTCGATTATGTGAATGCCCACGCTACCTCTACCCCGATCGGTGATATCTCCGAGGCGAAGGCGCTGAAGGCGATCTTCAAGGGCAACCCGTCCCGTCCGGCGGTCAGCAGCACCAAAGCGCTTACCGGTCACGGATTATCTCTGGCTGGGGCGATGGAGGCAGGCTTCTGCGCATTGGCCATAAAGGAGGGGTTCATCCCCGGCTCGGCCCACATCTCCAAGCTCGATCCGGCGTGCGCCGGTTTGAACATCATCCGGGCCACTCTGCCGCAACGGCCCAACGTGGTTCTTAGCAACAGCAGCGGCTTTGGCGGCGCGAACGTGTGCCTTGTTTTCCGGGCGGTCTGACGCGCATGAGCTCAGGCGCGCTTTCCACCCGCTACCGCACCGCCTTTGTCACGGGTGCGAGCACGGGGCTCGGGCTGGCCTTTTCCGAAATGTTGTTGCGCGAGGGCGTCGCGGTCTGGGGTACGGCCCGTGATCCAGGCCGGTTGCGGGCACGCGCGGGATTTCATCCCGTACGCTTGGATCTGGTGGATGGCGACCGGGCGGAGGCGGCGTTCCGCGAGGCGGAGCGGGAGGCGGGTGGCTTCGATCTGGTCATCAACAACGCCGGATACGGCGTGTTCGGAGCCTATGCGCAGACGGAGTTCGTTGTCTGGGAAAAACAATTTCAGGTCATGCTGGTGAATACAGCTCGTGTGGCGCATGCCGCGCTCGGCAGCCTCTTGATCCGGAAGCGCGGGGCGCTGGTCAATATTTCCTCGATCGCCGGGGAGTTCGGCATGCCTTACCAGTCGGTCTACAACGCCGTCAAAGCCGGTCTTTCCGCGCTTAACGAAAGCTTGATGTATGAAGTGAAGGGAACGGGCGTGATGGTGATCGATTTCCGTCCCGGTGATTACCGTACCGATTTTGAAGGCTCGGTACAGCGACCGGACCAGCTTGGGCTCGACGTGCCGGCGATTGACCGCATGACCCGGGTTTGGTCGGCTTTCGAGGCCATGATGCGCAGCGGACCTCCGCCGGCACACGCGGCGGAAGCCCTCCGGCGCGCCCTGCTGCGGGGCCGCAGCGGCACCGTGCGCACGGGGCGTTTTTTTCAGGCGGTACTGGCGCCCTTGCTGGCGCGTTTCGGTTCGCTGGCTCTGAAACGGAAGATTCAGGAATACTACTTCGGCCTCTGACATGACTCGTGTCCGCATTCTCATCCTTACCTCCAGCACCGGTGCTGGCCACGATACCCGGGCGCAGGCCTTCGCGGAGTGGTGTTTCGAGCTCTACCGGCATAACGTCGACGTGCGCATCGAGCAGATGCTGGAAAAATCATCGGGATTATACAGTGCCGGGGTCCGTTTCTATAACTGGATCCAGCAAAAATCCCCGTGGATCCACAAGGGTTTCTACCTCTTGGTCGAGCTGCTCAGCCTGCTCAACCGCCGCTCGGTCAGCATCGGGCGCGGTTACTACGAAGCGGTGCTTCGCGAATATCGCCCGCACCTCGTGTTCAGTGTCCATGATTGCCTGAATCGCGGTTATTTCCAGCTCGCCCGCCGCGTGCTGGGCGCGGACAAGGTTCGCTGCGCCACCTATTGCGGCGAGTTTTCCGGCGGCTTCGGTTACAGTGCCAACTGGGTCGAGCCCAGCGCCGACCTCTATGTCTCCCGCACCGAGACCGCCCGGGATTACGCGGTGAAGCTTGGCATGCCACCCGAGCGTACCACGGTGCGCGGCTATCTCATGCAGCCGCGCCAGCACCTCGGATGGATGAATGAACAAGACCGCGCGATTTACCTGGAGGACGAGCTGGAATTGCGCCCGGACTTGTTCACCGTGTTCCTGGCCACCGGCGGCAACGGTGCCAACAACCACCTGGATTTCCTCAACGTTTTGCTGCCTTACGCCAAGATGGTTCAGGTTGTCGTCATCTGCGGCAAGAACCGGGAAGTCTACAACCATGTGTTGCACTGGCGTGCCGAGCATCCGCAGCTCAACTGTTTTCTCGACGGATTTTCCGAGGAAGTTCACCTGCTGATGCAGGTCAGCGACGTCATCGTCACCCGGGGCGGCACCACCTCCTGCGCCAAGGCCCTGCATTTTCGCTGTCCGATTCTCTTCAATGCGATCGGGGGCGTCATGCCGCAGGAATCCCTGACGGTGAAGTTCTTCAGCCGCGCAGCGGGAGTGGAATTGATTAAGGATTCCGCTGATCTTGGCCGGATCGTCGGGGGATGGATGGCAGACCGCTCCGGTTACGAGCGTTTCCGGGAGAATTTTTTGAAACTGCGCTATGAGGAAAATCCGACCCGGTTGATCACTGAGCTGGTCGATCTGGCGCAGGAAGTTTCGCATACGCGCTACGAGCCCGGCCCTTTCCCGCCCAAGGTGCGGAAGAGTTGATTCACCGTGCCGTGTCAGCGGGGCTGGCGGGGATCCGGCTGGTAGATGCGTTCGCGGTACTCAAACCAGTCGAAATCGGCGGGTCGTGCCGTCCCGGCCACGTCCTGGCATGCCATGCCGACGAAGGCTCCGGTGAAATTGGGCAGGCCGGGCATGGAGGCTTCATCGGAAAGAATGCTGGCATCGAAAAGCTGCGGCAACCAACGCCAGCCCTGGTCTACGCCTTCGACGCGGTAAGCGAACAGCAGGCGCTCTTCATCCATCTCTGCACGGAGTTCGACCCGCCTGCCGGTGGGAATGGCGATCGGCGCAGTGAAAGCGTCGCTTACCATGCCGTCCGGGATCGCGGACATCACGCGCAGGTGCTTGCCGAAGGTTTCGTCGTGCGAGAGATAGAAATAGTGGAATTTGGCCGCGCCGTAGTAGCAGACCAGACCGGCCTGTTGTTGGAAATGCTCGGGCTCGAACTCGATGATCGTGGCCGCGCTATAACAAAGGGCCTGCTGGCGTCGCGCGACCAGCGATTGCTTGAAGAGGCTGCCGATCGTCTCGCGGCCGAACAGCCGCAGATGCCCGGGCCGGGCGGTGAGACTGAACAGTTCCTCGGGCCAAGGTGAACGCAACCACTGGAACTCGATCGGCAGCAGGGTCGAATTGAAATCATGGCGGGCAGGTGGCACCGGAATGGAATACCCTTTCGACAGGCCCAGCGCAGATGAGGACAGCTGAGGCGCGACCGGTTCAAGTTGGGGAATGCCCTCGCCGTCGGTCGTGCGCAGCCAGCCGTCTTCGCCCCACGTCATGGGTTGAATGGCCGTCTCGCGGCCGAGAACGCAGCGCCCGCGGTTGCGCAAGGGCCGGCCGCACAAGTAGACCAAGTAGGTTTCGCCGGATGGCGTCTCGACGAGGTCGGCATGACCGGCGCGCTGCAACGGGGCGTCGGGTCGGTTGCGTGAGCTGAGGATGTGAGTGTCGGGATGCAGCTCGTAAGGACCGGCGAGCGTGCGCGAACGAGCCATGGTGACGGCGTGGTTCCAACCGGTGCCGCCTTCGGCGGTGAGGAGGTAATACCAGCCGTTCCGCTTGTAGAGGTGCGGCGCCTCGGTGAAGCCCAGCGGCGTGCCCTTGAAGATGTTCACGCGCGAGCCGACGAGCTTGCGTTCCTTGACCGAGAATTCCTGTAGGACGATGCCGGCAAAACGGTTGTGGCCCGGCCGATGGTCCCACAGTTGGTTGACGAACCATTTGCGGCCATCGTCATCGTGAAAGAGCGACGGATCGAAACCGCTGCTATTCAGGTGGACCGGGTCGGACCAATCGCCGTCGATCCGATCCGACGTCACAAGGTAGTTGTGGAAATCGCGCAGTGAAGCGCCTGAAGCGCCACCGACCGAGGTGCGGCCGTAGCGTTTCACATCGGTGTAGATCAACCAAAACCTGCCGTCCGCGTAGCTCAGGCAGGGGGCCCAAATGCCGCACGAGTCGGGATCGCCCAACATATTGAGCTGGCTCGGCCGGGTGAGCGGCCGGGTGAGCAACCGCCAGTGCGCCAGATCGCGCGAATGGTGGATCTGCACACCGGGAAACCATTCAAAGGTGGAGGTGGCGATGTAGTAGTCTTCCCCGACCCGGACGATCGAGGGGTCGGGATTGAAACCGGGCAGGATGGGGTTGCGGATGTTCACGGGGAAGCGGGGGTGACAGCTGCAGCCAGACGCCGGCTGGCCAAGTCCTTTTCGATCGCATCCACCTTCTTTTGATCCAAGGGATAGATGAAAAGGGCGACGGCTTTGAGCAAGGCGAAGAGTCCCGGCCCAATCGAAAAGGCCAGCGTGATTCCGAGGAGGGCGGTCGGTGTTTGGACGGCATCGCGGACAAAGCCGAATTGGGCGAGGAATAGCGGCACGAGGAATCCGCCGACCAGGATGCCGGTTTTGATCGAAAACAGCGAGGCCGAGTAGATCAGGCCCGTGGAGCGGCGGCCATACTTCCATTCGCCGTAGTCCGCCACGTCGCCATACAGAGCCCAGGTGAGCGCCGAAGTGGGGCCGGCGCAGAATTGTCCGAGCATGTTCAGTGCGATCATGAGCCCGAACTGCCCCTGGGGAATGAAGAAGAAAGCGAGGTAGCACAAACCCGTGACCACGCTGAGCCCTCCGGCGTAGTATTTTTTGTCGATCTTGCCCGCGATGGGCCCGAGGCAGGCAGTGCCCAAGACCATGCCAATGGCACCCGTGGTGAGGAAGACCGTGCTGCGATCCAGCACGCCGAACAGGATCGGCGAGCTGTCGTAGCCCTCGACATACTTGAAGAAAAACAAGGTGCTGCCGGAGCGCAGCGCAGCGAAGGCGTTGGAAAAAATCGAGGCGATCAGCAGGGTGACCCAGGGCCAGTTGCGAAACAGTTCGGCGAGTTCCTCCCGGACATTGGTCTTTTGTTGAGGGGGCGGAGACACGCGTTCGCGGGTCGTGGCGAAGGTGGTCAGGAACATCGCCACCGAGATGACGGCAAAGATCGCCATGGTGAGTTGAAAGCCCCGCATCTCGTCGCCGGCGCCGAGGTATTTCACCAGCGGACGTACGAACAGCGAGATCAGCAGCGCCGCGCTGAACGCGCCGACGAAGCGGTATGTCGACGCCACGGTCCGGACGCGCGGTGATGGGCTGATCACTCCGAGCAGCGACGAATAGGGAACGTTGATCACCGTATAACAGATCAGCATGAGCGCATAGGTGATGAAGGCGTAGATGACTTTTCCGTCCGGACCGAGAGCAGGCGCGGCGAACATCAAATAGCCGCAGACGCCATAAGGCACGGCACCAAACAACAGATACGGGCGGAATTTGCCCCAACGCGTGTTGGTCCGGTCCGCGAGCAGCCCCATGATGACATCGTCCAGCGCCCCCATGGCCCGCACGGCGGGCATCAGCCAGAGCAACACCGTCGCCGGAATGCCCCACACATCGACGTAGTAGTAGGTCAGGAAGATGTTGAAGGTTTGGAAAAAGAAATTCGAGGCGGTATCTCCGAGGGCGTAGCCGATGTATTCGGATTGGCGCAGACCTTCCTTGGCGGGCGGAGCGGACGGAGAAGGGGAGTTCATTCGCGCGGCACGGATATGATCTGGCAGGTCGCTCCGCGACGGAGTGCAGGGATCGGGAAAAACGGCATGACGGGGTAGGAGTACGATGCAGCGGAGCGTGGATGGGGAAACCGAACAGCCGTCGATAACATTTCCGCTCTCATCGCACCCGGCCAGAGCGCCGTTAGGCTAACACTATTCCAAGGCGGGCCCCAGCGGAGATCAGGGACCGCAGAAAATAATGATCCTTGGGGCCAGCCCCGAGGCATTTCAGAAATGGAGGCAGGACTATCAGTCCTGCGAGGCGCAGGCCGCGCTCTTTCCCAAACGCGGGGCTGATAGCCCCGCCTCCAACCAAATCGGAGCAAGCTTTTGAGGTATTCGACCCGCAGGGAATAGAAAGGCACGGCTGTAGGGCCGCGCCTCGGGTAAAAGATGGCGCGCCCGGCGGTCGCGCCCTACCTGATCAAGCCGCCAGATACGGGAGCTTCTTCGCGGTTTCCTTCACGGCGGGGATGCCGTCGAGGAGTTCGCCGATGGCGTCCCAGCGGCCGTTGACGAGAGCATCGCGGGCGGATTCACGCTGGGTGATTTTCACCGTCTGGCCGCCGAAGCGGACCTCGAGCTTCACGAGATCGATGGTTACCTCGGTTTGAGGGTTCTTTTCCACGGCGGCGGCGATCTTCGCGATGTCCTCGCGGGCGGCGGTGACGCAGGGCATGCCGAGTGTCGTACTGTTGCCGAAGAAGATCTCGGCGTAGCTTTCGGCGATGATGGCCTTGAAGCCGTATTTCTGGATGGCCTGCGGGGCGTGTTCACGGGAGGAGCCGCAGCCGAAGTTGGCGCCCGAAAGGAGGATCGTGGCGCCCTGGTAGCGCGGCTGGTTCAGCGGGTGGTCGGTGGTTTCGCCGGTCTTCGGGTCCTTGCGGACGTCGTTGAAGAGGAATTCGCCGAGGCCGTCGAAGGTGACGCACTTCATGAAGCGGGCGGGAATGATGCGGTCGGTGTCGATGTCGTTGCCGACGACGGGAACGGCGCGACCGGTGACAGAGGTGATTTTAGCGAGAGCCATGGGAGGAAGAGGGTTTGAACACCAAGCAGCTAAGGAGCGAACGGATCGGTTGGGCTTAGCTGCTTTGCTTCTTTGTGTTTGATGAACGGGGATTAGTTGACCGCGAAGACTTCGCGGGCGTCGGCGACGGAACCGGTGACGGCGGCGGCGGCGACCATCACCGGGCTCATGAGCACGGTGCGGCCGGTGGGCGAGCCTTGGCGGCCCTTGAAGTTGCGGTTCGACGAGCTGGCGCAGAGCTGGTCGCCGATGAGCTTGTCCGGATTCATCGCGAGGCACATCGAGCAGCCGGCGGCGCGCCACTCGAAGCCGGCTTCGGAAAGAACCTTGTCGATGCCTTCCTTCTCGCATTGGAGCGCGACGATCTGCGAGCCGGGGACGGCGATGGCCTTCACGCCGGCGGCGACCTTACGGCCCTTGATGTACTTGGCGACCTCACGGAAGTCCGAGAGGCGGCCGTTGGTGCAGGAGCCGAGGAAAGCGACGTCGATCTTGGTGCCTTTGATCGGCTTGCCGGCGGGCAGCTTCATGTAGGCGAGCGCTTCGATGATGCCAGCCTTGTCGTCGGCGGACGTGGCGGTCTCCGGGCTTGGGATGTTTTCGACGATGGAGATGCCCTGGCCGGGGTTGATGCCCCAAGTGACGGTCGGGGCGATCGTGGCGGCGTCGATCTTGACGACATCGTCATACGACGCGCCCGGGTCGGAGGCGAAGGACTTCCAGCTCTTGACCGCGGCGTCCCAGGCGGCGCCGGTGGGCGAGTAGGGACGGCCCTTGAGGTAGGCGAAGGTGGTCTCGTCGGGATTAACGTAGCCGACGCGCGCGCCGCCCTCGATGGACATGTTGCACACGGTCATGCGCTCTTCCATCGTGAAGCCGTCGAAGGTGGTGCCCGCGTACTCATAGGCGTAGCCGGTGCCGCCGTTGACGCCGAGTTGGCGGATGATGTGGAGGATGACGTCCTTGGCATAGACGCCGGGGCGCAGCTTGCCGTTCACCTCGATGCGGCGGACCTTGAGCTGGCCGAGGGCCATGGTCTGCGTGGCGAGCACGTCGCGAACCTGGCTGGTGCCGATGCCGAACGCGATCGCGCCGAACGCGCCGTGAGTGGAAGTGTGGGAATCGCCGCACGCGATCGTGGTGCCGGGCTGGGTGATGCCCTGTTCCGGTCCGACGATGTGCACGATGCCTTGCTTGCCGGTGGCTCGGTCGAAAAAGGTGATGCCGAACTGCGCGCAATTTTTCCGCACCTCATCCATCATGGCCTGAGCGAGGGAATCCTTGTAGGGTTCGACGAGCTCGTTGGTCGGGATGATGTGGTCCACCGTCGCAAAGGTGCGGTGCGGCATGAGGACCGGCAGACCGAGGTCGCGCAACATGCCGAAGGCCTGCGGGGACGTGACCTCGTGGATCAGGTGTGTGCCGATGAGGAGCTGGGTCTGGCCATTGGCCAGCTTGCGGACGGTGTGAGCGTCCCAGACTTTCTGAAAGAGGGATTGGGGGGAGGACATGGGTGGAAGGAGGAGAGGGAAAACACAAAGGAGCGAGGAAGCAAAGGGGTTTAGCTTGGCTGCCTGGCTGCTTTGGGTTGGATCGAATTGGGCTGAGATTACCAGATTCTTGCCATAACAGGAAATACCTATTTGGTGCTCTGTGATGCCTCGCGAGTATCAATATCCCTTCGAGCTCCGGCACCTCGTTTATTTCCGCGAGGTGGCGCGGCAGCTTCATTATCGGAAGGCGGCGGAGAGCCTCGCGGTGGCGCAACCCGCACTGTCGCGGAGCATCGCGCAGCTGGAGAAAGCGATGGGGGTGGACCTGCTTAACCGGACGCGACGGAAGGTCGAGCTGACGACGGCCGGCCGGGCTTTTCTGGAGCGTATCGAACCGCTGCTGCGCGCGCTGGCGGCGGTGCCGGCGGATATCCAAGCCTTGGCTGGCGGGCAGGCGGGGCAGATCCGCGTGGCTTTCACCGGTCTGGCCATGGCGACGGTGCTTCCCGGCATCCTGAGGGAGTTCAACCGCCGCTATCCGGGCATTCGCGTCGAGTTGAACGAGTCGCCGACGTCGGCGCAGTTGGAGTCGCTCAAGACCGGCGAGATTGCCTGCGGCTTTTTTCACCCGGACGCCGCGGCGTCGCCCGGGTTATCCACGCAAGTGCTGCTGCAGGAAAAGAACGGCGTGTTGCTGCCGGCGGGGCATCCGTTGGCGAAAGCAAAGAAACTCCGGCTGCGCGACCTGGCCGGTACGCCGTTCGTGATGTTTCCCCGGGCGCATAATCCGGGGTTTTATGACCGGGTGCTCGCGGCCTTCCAACAGGCCGGGGTCACGCCGCGGATCGCCGACGAAGTCTGGCCCCGGGCGAATGCCATCGGTCTGGTTCGCGCCGGCCTTGGCGCGACTTTCATGGCGCCCTCCGAAGCCAAGCAGCTGCCCGAGGAGGTCGCGTTCCGGCCAATCGACGGACCTGCGCCGGAGAGCCGGCTGGTGTTGGGCTGGCGCAAGGACGCACCGGCGGATCCGGCGCTCGGGGCGTTTCTGGTCGTGGCGGGAGCGGCGACGGCCTGACGGCGGCAAATCTCAAACGCCAAAGTTCCAAACGCCAAACAACCGATGAAAATTCCAAACGCCAAACCGGGCAAAAGGCGGATTTCGGAATTCGTATTTGGATTTTATTTGGCCTTTGGAGTTTGGCCTTTGGAGTTTTCTCCCCGTAACCTCCGTCCCATTTGAGCTCACCCCGTCCATCCATTGTCCTGTTGTTTACGACCTTTCCGAAAACCTCGGAAACGTTCCTCCAGCGCGATGTGGCGGCGTTGCAGGCAAAGGGGTTGAACCTGAAGATCTATTCGCTCTGGGGC
>DATCRM010000401.1:0-13463 GCA_036568985.1 Lacunisphaera sp.
CACGGGTGGGGCATAGGGCTGGGCGGCGACATCCTTCGCCCTTCGCTGCAGGAGTTCGAAGTTGAATTCGGCGGCGTGGGCCAGCTTCGGTACGAACAGACAGCAGCATAAACTAAACACGAGCATCCCCCACACACCCCACCCTGACGGGCACCCCTCTTCATAGAGGGGATTCAAGGCAGCGACGGTGTGGGTCTCCTCTCTCAAGAGGAGTGGCGCACCGCGCCGGGGTGTGATCGATCGACTCACGAACCTCCATAACGTTTTCATCACAGAAAATAGTTTCGCTGCTTTTCGGAAATCGGCAGTTCGG
Source organism: Lacunisphaera sp. (assembly GCA_036568985.1). Lineage (GTDB taxonomy): Bacteria > Verrucomicrobiota > Verrucomicrobiia > Opitutales > Opitutaceae > Lacunisphaera. The sequence goes on from DATCRM010000401.1 coordinate 314, forward strand.
CCCGCTCCATCACGCTCAGCAAATCCTCCCAGGCATCGCGCTTGATTTTCTTGGCCGCCGCCGAGACGAGTCCCTCCTGTCGCAGCAGATAGGACGGATGGTAGGTCGCGCGCAATGGCGTGTCCGCATACGCGTGCCACGCGCCGCGCGCCGCACCCATGGATTTGAATCGTTCGGCGCCCAACAGTCCGTCCACCGCGGTCTTCCCGAGGGCCACGATGACCTTGGGTTTGATGATGGCGATCTGCGCGCGAATAAACGGCAGGCAATAGTTCATCTCCTCGGCCGTCGGCGGACGGTTTCCCGTTTGCGAACCGTCGGCGTTGCGCACGCCCATTTCCGGACGCCAATTGAGAATATTGCCGATGTAAACCTGGCTGCGCTCGAGGCCCATCGCCTTGATCATGCGGTTGAGCAACTGTCCCGCGCGACCGACAAAAGGTTCGCCCTGCTCCTCCTCGTCGCCGCCCGGCGCCTCGCCCACGAACATGACCGCCGCATCGAGGTTGCCCACGCCGAAGACGACCCGCTTGCCGGGATGAACATGCGATTTGCAGGTCGGATCATTGAGCACGATCTCGCGAAGGGCATTCCAGCGCGTCGCCTTGTCGCCGTCGGGCAACACGATGTCGGCCCGCGCGGGGAGGGCCGGTTTCGATTTGGCCGCAGCAACGGGAATCGGATCAGGCAAAACAAACGTCCGAACCGGAGCCGTCGGCAGGTCGGGCTTTACGCCCGACGGTGTGGCGGCTGCCACGGTCGCTTCGGGCGTAAAGCCCGACCCACGGTCCGATTCCGCGTCCGGCTCGTCCGCCAGCGCCACGCGCAGCTCGGCCAGGCTTTCCTCACTGACAGAAATGCTGCGCCGACCTTCGGCCTTGAGGCGCCGGAGCTCGTCGTTCAAAGCCAGCAATTGTTCACGGGTGTTCACGGGGGCGTCAGACCGGCCGAACGGACATCAGTTTCTCAACATATTTCGCCAATAAGTCGAACTCGAGATTAACGCCGGAACCGACCCGCTTCTCGCGCAGATTCGTCGCCGCCAGCGTGTGCGGGATGAGCCAGACCGCGAAGGAATCGCCGTCCACTTCCGCCACCGTGAGCGAAATGCCGTCCACGGCGATCGAACCCTTGTACACGAGGTAACGGCCCAGCCCCGCCGGCGCCGAGACCCGCAGGTAATGGTCCTTGCCACGCGCCTCGAAAATCTCGACGCGCCCCAGCACGTCGATGTGTCCCGAGACGAAATGCCCGCCGAGCCGGCTCTCCGGTTTCAGGCTGCGCTCAAGGTTGACCAGGGAACCGGGTTTGAGTTCGCCGAAATTTGTCAGCCGTCGGGTCTCCTCCAGAAGTTCGAACCAAAGTTTTCCGGTCTCGCGCTTCGTCACCGTGAGGCAGCAGCCGTTGACGGCCACGCTGTCACCGACCGCCACGTCGGTCGGCACGACCTGCGCGGCCAACTGCAAGACCCAGGCATTTTGCGCGGGGGCAAAGCTCGTTACCTGACCAACTTCCTCAACCAGACCGGTGAACATGCCTCATGCCTAAGTGACCGGAGCCGGAAGCACCAGAAAAAGTCCGCCGGGATGCTCATTTTGGCCGGAACCTGTAGCGGCGGTCTATGACGCCGACCCAAGATCGGCGCTCACGGAGCGCCGCTACAGTAAATTGTCCGCGCGGATGATCATTTCCCAAGATTGACGGTGTGGGCGAACCTTCCAAAGTGACTCTTTACCCACATGGCCGCCACTTCTTGCAAAGAATACGAGTTCCTCACGATCGAGCCGCACTGGCAGGCGATCTGGGAACAATCCAAGCTCTTCCGCGCCGAAAACGGCTCGACCAAGCCGAAATTCTACGTGCTGGACATGTTCCCCTACCCGTCCGGCGCCGGCCTGCACATCGGCCATCCCGAGGGCTATACGGCCACCGACATTCTCGCCCGCTATAAGCGCGCCCGCGGCTTCAATGTCCTCCACCCGATCGGCTGGGACGCCTTCGGCCTGCCCGCCGAGCAACACGCCGTCAAAACCGGCACACATCCGGCCACCAACACGCAGAACAACATCACGAATTTCCGCCGGCAGATCAAGGCGCTCGGCTTCAGCTATGATTGGGACCGCGAGGTCGACACGACCGACCCGAAATATTTCCGATGGACCCAGTGGATTTTCCTCCAGCTCTTCAAGAAGGGCCTGGCGTACGTCGATGAGCGCCCCGTGTGGTGGTGTCCCGAATTGCGCACCGTGCTCGCCAACGAGGAAGTCGTGGACGGCAAGTCCGAGGTCGGCGGCTTCCCCGTCGAGCGACGCAATCTCCGCCAGTGGGTGCTCCGCATCACCGCCTACGCCGAGCAACTGATCGAGGGCCTGAAGGACGTCGACTGGCCCGACTCCACCAAACGCATGCAGGAAGCCTGGATCGGCCGCAGCGAAGGCGCCGAGGTCCTGTTCAAATTGGAAAACGCCGCGCTCGGCGACCTGAAGATTTTCACCACGCGCCCCGATACGCTCTTCGGCTGCACCTATATGGTGCTCGCCCCCGAGCACCCGCTCGTGCCGTCGCTGACCACTCCCGCGCAACGCGACGCCATCGAGGCTTACCGCAAGAAGACCGCCGCCAAAAGCGACGTCGAGCGCATGTCCGAGGCTGCGAAGGAAAAGAGCGGCGTCTTCACTGGCAGCTACGCGATCAACCCCGTCAACGGCGCCAAGGTTCCCGTGTGGATCGCCGACTACGTGCTCATGGGCTACGGCACCGGCGCCATCATGGCCGTGCCGGCGCATGACGAGCGGGACTACGAATTCGCCCAACAATACAACCTGCCGATCCCGCGCGTCATCGCCGCGGCTGACGGCAGCGACCAGCTACCCTATACCGGCAACGGCAAGCTCATCAACTCGCCCGGCTACGACGGGATGGACTGGGCCGACGCCAAGAAGAAAATCTCCGCCGACCTCGCCGCCAAGGGCATCGGCAAGGCCACGATCAACTACAAGCTGCGCGACTGGCTCTTCTCGCGTCAGCGCTATTGGGGCGAACCGTTCCCGATCGTCTGGGTGAACGAGGCCGATTACCGCAAGGCCGCCACGCTGCGCTCCGATCTTCCCGCCAATCCCGTCACCTTCGTCGAGAACGGTGTCACGCAATACGCGCTGCCGCTGCCTGAGACTTCGCTCCCGCTCGTGTTGCCCGAGGTCCAATCCTACCTGCCCAGCGGCACCGGTGAGAGCCCGCTGGCCAACGTCACCGAGTGGCTCGAAATCTGGTTCAACGCGCAGACCGGCGCCAGCGTCCCCGCATCAGAGGCCAAGCCCGACGGCGATGCCTGGCTACGCGCCCGTCGCGAGACGAACACCATGCCGCAGTGGGCCGGCTCGTGCTGGTACTATCTGCGCTACCTCGATCCGCAGAATACGAGCGCCCTCGCGAGTCCCGAAGCCCTGAAATATTGGGGCGTCCCCGATCTCTACGTCGGCGGCGCCGAGCACGCAGTGCTCCATCTGCTCTACGCACGCTTCTGGCACAAAGTCCTCTTCGACCTTGGCATCGTGCCGCAGGCCGAGCCGTTCAAAAAACTGTTCCACCAAGGCATCATCCTGGGCGAGGACGGCGTGAAGATGTCCAAGAGCCGCGGCAACGTGGTGAATCCCGACGACATCATCCGCGAATACGGCGCCGATACGCTGCGCCTCTACCTGATGTTCCTCGGACCGCTCGAGGCCATGAAACCCTGGAACCCCAAGGGCATCGAGGGCGTGCACCGCTTCCTCAAGAAAGTCTGGCGCGAGTGCCTCGACGCGGAGGGCGCGGTCAACCCGCGCGTGGTCGCGACGGCAAGCCTCACCGCCGAGACCGAAAAACTTCTGCACGAGACGATCAAGAAGGTCGGCGACGATTACGATGCCTTGCGCTTCAACACGGCGATCTCGCAGTTGATGATCCTCGTCAACGCGCTGCAGAAAGAACCGGCCCTGCCCAAGCAAGTCATCCTCGATGTCCTGCGCCTGCTCGCCCCCTTGGCGCCTCACTTGGCGGAAGAGTTGTGGGCCCGCCTTGGTGCGCCAGGCTCGGTCATGGCGGCCGGCTGGCCGGCGTTCGACGCGGCCAAGCTGGTCGCGAGCACGATCACGATCGTTATTCAGGTGAACGGCAAACACCGCGGCGACGTAACGGTTGCCCCGACCGCGTCGGAAGCGGAGCTTGTCGCTCTCGCAACGGCTAATCCCAAGATCGCTCCCCACGTCGATGGTAAGACGATCAAGCGCACGATTTACGTAAAAGGAAGATTGATAAACATTATCGTCTAGGTATTTAGGAGACCTACGAAGCGTCTTCCGGAAATGAACTTGTCATAGGTGAAACACCCTAGCTTAATTCGGGAAAATTAAGAGCAGCCCCAATCGACCCTTCCAGTCCGCTGCCGACAAAATCCCGCCATGAAAACTTCCCTCTCCCGCCTGCTTCTCGCGTGCCTCAGTGCCGCTGTGGTTTTCGCGCCCGCCTCTTTCGCTCAGCGTCAGCCAGGCAAAACGAGAGGCCCGGTCAGCAAGATCTATGTCGCGGAGACCAAAGGTGAAACCCAGATCCAGAACGGCGACAAGATCTACACCGCCCGCCAAGCGACGGCTTTTGATGCGCCCGGCACCGTGATCGAGACGAAAGCCGAAGCCCACAACGCCTTTGTCTATTCCAACGGCACCGGCTTGTTCGTGGACCAAAGCAGCCGCTTGGAAATCAGTCGTTTCATTCAGGAGCCGTTTCGAACCGATCACGCCAACCAGCTGAACACCCGTTACGAACCGTCCGTTTCCCAGAGCAACGTCTTCCTCTCCTTCGGCGCAATCGGCATCTGCACCAGCCAGCTGATCTCGGGCAGCTCGATGCTCTACCGCACACCGCAAGCCTCGATCAACATCCGCGGCGGCCGGGTCGTCATCGAATCCACCCCCGAGGGAACCACCGTCGACCTGTTGGAAGGCGATCTCACGGTCCGCTCCGGCGAGAAAGACGTGGGGGGACAGATCCTGCGCGCCGGTGAACGCGCCATCATTCGCCGCGAAAACGCCGACGTGGAGCCGGTGCTCACGATTCAGCCGATTCCGCGTGACGCCCTGTCCGCGGACGACCGCCGCGTGGAGATGGCCTGCAACGCCCGCAAATCGGTGACCTTTGAAATCATCGAACGCAAGGCGCAGGAAGGTCTGGATGCCACCGGCGACGAGACCGCCGTCGCCGATGGCACGGCTCCCGCCGGCGCGACCCCTGACGAAGCAGCCGGCGCGCAAGCCGACACTCAGGAGATTGTCGCGCAACCCACCGTGCCGAGCAGCCCATCCAATAACATTGTGATCAGCCCCGACCGGCTGCCGGGAACCTGACCTTCGGGCCGCCTATGCTTCTTTCGCCCAGCCCCGCCGCCACCCGAGCTCTCCTGCTCATCGCCCTGCTGGCGGCGGCGGTCCCGAGCCGCGCCCTGCTGAATCTGGACGGAACCAAGAACCAGATTTTCGTCTTCGGCGGTGTCACCTTTACCCAAAGCAGCAACATCTTCTCCGAAAGGGACGGCGAGGGCGACTACACGGTCACCGGCGAGGTGGGTACGGAGCTGAAGCGGCGCGCTGGCATTATCTCCGTCAACTCGACCCTCAAGCTCGACTACATCCGCTATGGCGAATTCACCGACGAAAACAGCCTGAACCCGAATTTCATGGTCGAGCTGATCAAGACCACGGGGCGCACGACCGGTTCGTTCAACCTTTCCGCCTTTCGGGAGACCCGCTCCGACAGCGCGGTCAATCTGCGCACGAGCTCCTGGAATGTCCCCGTCACGCTCAACCTCAAATACCCGATCAGCGAAAAGACCTACGTAACCTCCACGACCGGTTACATGCGCCGGGACTACAGCGACAATCAGACGCTGGTTGACTACACGGATTACTCCGAGGCCGTGGACTTCTATTACGTCTACACTTCGAAGCTCGATCTTTTCGCCGGTTATCGCTTCCGCTCCGGTCACACCTCGGCCACAGGCCGGAGCCTCGACCATTGGTTCAGCGTCGGCGCCACCGGCGGGCTCTTTTCCAAGATGTCGGGCACGGTTCGTCTCGGCTACCAGCTGCGCGACGTGCGCGGAACCGGCGGCGATCAGTTCGAACATGTCAACGCCACGGCCGCGGTCAACTGGCCGGTCACCCGCAAGCTCCTGCTCAGTCTCCAGGCCGCCCGCGATTTCAACACCATTGCCACCGGCGCCACGGTGGACTCCAGCAGCCTGGCCCTCCGCGGCCAGTATGCCTACAGCCGCAAGCTCGACCTCAGCGCGATGATTTCCGCCGGACGCAACAAATTCCTCAACGAGATCAACGTCAACCGGCACGACACGTTCTTCAGCTGGGAAGCCGGGCTGCGCTACCGGATGAACGATCACCTGCAGGCTGGCGCCTCCTATGTTTACCTGAAGAACTGGTCCACGCTCGCTCTCGCCGACTTCGACAACCACGGATTCTCCCTCGACGTCTCCAGCCGCTACTAACCCCACCCGCCATGAAAAGCGCCCGCCTGCTTCCGCTGTTTGCCTTGCTGATCGCCGGGTTTGCCTCCGCCTCGGGCCAGACCCCGGAAAAGAAAAATTACATCCACACCCTCGCCCTCGCGGACCGCGTCCGCATCTCGGTCTATCAGGAAGAGGATCTGACCAGCGTCAGCCGGATCGATGCCCGCGGCCGGGTGAATCTTCATCTCATCGGCGAAATCGCCATCGGCGGCCTGACCGTGGTCGAAGCCCAGACCGCCATTGAAAACGCCTACAAGGACGGACGCTTTCTGCGCAACCCCCAGGTCACCGTCAGCGTCGAGGAATACGCGCCCCGCGAGGTCTCGATCCAGGGCCAGATTCGCAATGCCGGCCGTTACACCCTGCCGATCGAATCCACCCTGACCGTGGTCGAGCTCGTCACCAAGGCCGGCGGCATCACCGACATCGGCAAGGGCTCGGCGGTGACCGTGACCCGCATCATGCCCGACGGCTCGAAGAAAGTCTTCACAGTGGACGTCGATAGTGTAATCAAAGGCAAGAAGGACACCAAAAACGATGACTCGGCCATGCTGCTACAACCCGGAGACATTGTCTATGTGCCGGAACGCCTGATCTGAGCCACCCCGATGCCTTCCCCGGATACCCCGCCCAGCCACGGTTCGCCCCGACACGGCGCCTCGCTCCATGGCAACGACAGCCCGGCGAGCGAGCGCCGGACGCTGCGGGACTATTACATCATTCTCCGCGAGCGTCTGTGGATCGCGCTCCCCGTGGCGCTGCTGGTGGCGCTGGGGCTGGGTTACATCAAGGCGCAGGAAACGCCGATGTATTCGAGCACGGCCACCATGCAGTTCGAACGCCCCGAACGCGTGGTCATCAGCGAACAGGTCGTCGACAACGCCATCCGCTCCGACATCGACCTCAACACCTACATTCAAATCCTCAATAGCGGTAAGCTGCGCAACATGGTTGCGCAATCCCTCACGCCCGAGGAGATCCGGAAGCTCCAGCGTCCCTACCTCGCGGATCTCGTCCCGGGCGCGAATCCGCCGCCGGTCGGCGAGTTGCTGGGCACCATGAGCCCGCAATCCATCCGCAACAGCTTTCTCCTCACCATCACCGTCACCAATCGCGATGGGGAGGGCGCCGCCCTCCTCGCCAACCGCTACGTCGAACAGTTCATGCGCTACCTGTTCGAGAACGCCGGAGGAAAAAATGAGGACGCCGTCAATTTTCTGCGCAATCGCGCCGAGGATCTGCGCAAGGAGTCCGAGGCCGCCGAGGGGCGCCTGCAGGACTACCGCCGCAAGCACAACCTCGTCTCGCTCGACAACAGCATCAACATCATCAGCGACCGCCTCCGCGGATATAACACGAGCCTGACCGAGGCGCGCAGCGCCCGCATCGACATCGAAAAGCAACTGGGACAGATCGAACGCATGCAGCAGGCCGGCGGCAACCTGCTCGATATCGGTTACGTCGCGGGCTACGGGAACATCGCTTCCCTGCGGAAGCAATTGTCCGACCTGCAGAATCAGCAGTCCATCCTCAGCGAGCGCTATCTCGAACGGCACCCGCGGATGCTCAATGTCGCCAACTCCATCGACGTCGTCACCGGCCAGCTCCAGCAGGAGATCAGCCAATCCATCTCCGCGCTCCGCGCGCAGCTCGAAAAACTCAGGGAGACGGAAGCTTCGTACGCCCAGGAATACAAGGACGCCGAGCAAAGCCAGCTGCGGCTCGGCGAGCTCTCCGTGGAATTCAAGAGCCTCGAGAACCAGGCCCAGGTCGCGAAATCCAACTACATCCAGATCCTCGACCGCCTCAACCAGACCACCACCTCCAAGAACCTCGAGAACATCCCGGTCAAACCGCTCGATCGCGCCCTGCCTGCGCTGGCTCCCTACACGCCAAACATCCGCTCGATCGTCAAAACCAGCCTCGGCCTCGGGCTGCTCGTTTTCGCCGGCGTGGCGGTCGGACTCAGCTTCATCGATGATCGCGTCAAGAGCGCCTGGGATATCGAGGGCTTCATCGGCACCCATCTCCTGGGCATCATCCCCGAACTGGACGACGTTCCCGACACGGAGAAGCATTCACTTGTCACCAGCAACAAGAGTTCGCCCGGCTCCGAGGCGTTCCTGAGCGTCTACAGCGCGGTCAAAATCCAATCCAAGCTCGACTTCCCCAAATCCATCCTGGTCACCAGCACCATTCCCGGCGAGGGCAAGACGATGATCAGTTGCAATCTCGCGGCCTCCTTCGCGCGCCACGGCAAACGCGTGCTCATCATCGATTGTGACATGCGCCGTCCGATGCTGCACCGGCACTTCCAGCTCACCAACGATGCGGGCTTGATCGCTTGGTTCGAGGCCGGAGCCAATATCCCGTCCGATCCCTTCACCGACGCCAAACTCGGTCTGACGAAAGCCGAGGACAACCTCTTCATTCTCCGCTCCGGCGGCCGCTCGAAGAGCCCGACCGAACTGCTCGAAAAACCCATCTTCGGCCAGTTTATCGAGGCCATGAAGCAGCATTTCGACCTCATCGTGGTGGATTCCCCGCCCATGGGCGCCGTCACCGACTCGCTGCTCATCGCCGATCGCACGGATGAAGTCATCTACGTCTGTCGTTTCAACCGGGCATACCGAAAACACATCCGTCTTTACATCAAGCAACTCAAGGAAAGCAAAAACGAGCTGCTCGGCATCGTCCTCAACGGCCTCTCCCCGCGCCGCATCGAGTATTACAGCAACTACCGCTACTACCGCAGCTACAAGAAATATTACGGCTCGCAGTCCTAAGCCGGAGCACGAGACAGGGGACTAGGGACCAAGGACTGCGGTAGGACGGGATCGCTAATCTCACCTTGGAGGGCCCAGCTCCAGCTGGGCCACGCGGCCGACCGGGAGGTCGGCCCTCCATCCTGATCGAGCAGACGGAATCCGATCCCGGCCCACGACCGTGCACTCCGGGATTGTCGTCCCTTGGTCTCTCGTCCCTAGTCCTTTGTCCTTTCAATGTCTTCCGCCTTCCTCCCGTCCACCTTCGACCCCAAGCGTCCTGTCGCCCTGATCGCCGGCCGCGGAAGCTATCCCGTCATCACCGCCGCGGCCATCCGGGCCGCAGGGGTTCCGCTGCGGTTGATCGCCATGGACGACGAGACCGAAGCCGGCTTGATCGCCTCTTTCCCGGCCAATGAACGTGTCTCCATCAATGTCGGCCAGATTGGAAAAATGCTGGATGCCCTGAAGGACTTCGGCGCGGGCTACGCGCTCATGGCCGGTCAGGTGAAACCGAAAAAACTCTTCCACGGGCTCACGCCCGATCTGAAGGCCGCGACCATTCTCTTTTCCCTCAAGCGCCGCAATGCCGAGACGATCTTCGGCGCCATCGCCGCGGAAATCGAGAAACTCGGCGTCATCCTTCTCGACGCCCGCGCTTTCATCGACGACCAGATGGCCTCACCCGGCAACATGGCCGGTCCAAAACTCCCGACCGACGAGGAGTACCTCCAGCACGGCATCCATATCGCCCGTGAGGTCGCCCGGCTCGACATCGGCCAGGGCTGCGTGGTGCGCAAGGGCACCGTTCTCGCCGTCGAGGCTTTCGAGGGCACCGACGACATGCTCCGCCGCGCCGGCTCCTTCAAAACCGACGAGACCCTCTTTGTGAAGACCGTGAAAGCACGACAGGATTTCCGCTTCGACGTGCCGGTCTTCGGCCTGCGCACCCTGCAGACCATGAAGGAGGCCGGAATCGCCGCCGCCGCTCTCGAGGCAGGCAAGGTCATCATTTTGGAAAAACCGGCCGTCCTGAAGCAGGCCAAGTCCCTCGGCATCGCTCTTCACGGCTTTTGAGCTATGGGTATTCCTAAATTCCTGCTTTGCCTTGGCCTTAGGGTGGAACGCGGCCTCCGGACGCGTTCGAAGCGCGTCCAGAGGCCGCGCTCCACCTAACTTGCACTTTTGCCGCTTACCGCGCACCTTTCCCCCATGTCCGCCGATATCGTCGAAGTCACCATCAAGGGCCTGATGCCTACTGCCAACGGCTGCGCCATATTCCTCGGCAACGACGACAAGACCTTCGTCATCTATGTGGACCCCAGTGTGGGCAGCGCGATTTCGATGACGATCAATGGCGTCAAGAAGGAGCGTCCGCTGACCCATGACCTCATCGGCCATCTGCTCATGGGCTTCGAAATCAGTCTTGAGCGCATCATCATCAATGACGTCAACGAAGGCACCTACTTCGCCCGGATCATCCTGCACATGCAGAACGAGCTTGGTCGAAAATTTCTCGAACTCGACGCGCGCCCGAGCGACTCCATCGTGATGGCCCTGCAGCAGAAACGCCCGATTTTCGTCGCGCGCAAGGTCTTCGAATCCGTCGAGGATATGAGCGAAATCCTCGAACGCGTCCTCAAGCAGCAGAAGGAAGAAGGCAAGGAAGAGGAGGAGCAGTAGGTCCGGTCTCCGACCGGACCGCTTGTAGGAGCTTGCTTGCAAGCGATTCGAGCCTCGCCTGTAAACAGCCTCTTCCACATGGCATCAATCGCCACTACGCTCCCGTCCGGACTCATCCCCGGCCAACCCCTGACCGCGCTCGCTCCGATGCAGGACGTCACCGACCTGCCCTTTATGCGCGTGATGGCGCACTATGGCGCGCCGGATTACTTTTTCACGGAGTTCTTCCGCGTCCACGCCCAGTCTCGCCCCGAGAAACACATCGTACGCTCCATCGTCGAAAACAAGACGGGCCGGCCGGTCTTTGCCCAGCTCATCGGCGAAGAGATTCCCCACATGGTCCGGACCGTCAAAGAACTGTTGCGGTATCCGATCGCCGGGATCGACCTCAACATGGGCTGTCCCGCCCCCAAGATCTATAAGAAGAACGTCGGCGGCGGACTCCTGCGCGATCCCGCGAAGATCGACGAACTCATCGGAGCCCTGCGCGACGCCGTACCCGGTCTGTTCACGGTCAAGATGCGCATCGGCTTCGACTCGACCGACAACTACCTACGCGTGCTCGAGCTCATAAACAAGCACGGCGTCGATCTGCTCAGCGTCCACGGCCGCACCGTCAAGGAAGGTTATCGCAGCGACGTGCACTATGATTTCATCGCCGTTGCCGCGCGCACCGTCCGCTGCCCCGTGTTGGCCAACGGCAATGTCACCTCCGCCGCCAAGGCCGCTGAAGTGCTGAGCGAGACCGGCGCCGCCGGCGTCATGATCGGCCGCCACGCCATCCGCAACCCCTGGATCTTCCGCCAGTGTCGGGAACGCCTTGCTGGAGGGCCCGCGTCCCTGCGGGCCGCTACCCCTGGAGGGTCGGTCTCCCAACCGACCGCGGCTGGTCAGGAGACCAACCCTACAAAAATTTTCCAGCCCACCCTCACCGACGTCCGCGAATACATCGAACGCCTCTACCGCGAAACCCAGGCGCCCGGCATTCCCGAATCCGCCCATGTGGCCAAGATGAAGAAATACCTGAACTTCGTCGGCCAGAGCGTGGATGCCGAGGGTCGCTTCCTGCACGATATGCGCCGCGCCATGACCGAAGCCGAGCTTTTCGCCGTCTGCGATCGTCACCTCCTCTCCAACCCGGCCGCGCCCTTCGCCACCGAGCCCTACCCCGGCATCATCGCCCGCCCGAACTGCGAAACCCCCGTCGAAAGCTGCTCGCTGGATACGATCATGGCTTGAGCATCAGGGGCGCCGATCCGCGAGCCTGATTTCCACTAGCATGAGTTTGGAAACAGCGTGATCCACCCAAAAGAGGACGGCGTGCCGACCATACACTCTGACCTCTATCAAGCGCCCTTCATCGTCCGATTCACGATAGTCGCCCCCGATGCCGGGTTTCTCAGCCAACCGGCCGATGAAGTGAGTAAGCATCACCTGGTCTTTGCGGGGCAGAGCCAAGCTGAAAGCCAAGGCCTGTTCGCTATAGTAGACCTTGTACCGCAGCGACACCTTAGGCCTTCAATTTCAAACGCCGGCGAACTTCAGTCAGCGGGATCCATGCCCTCGCTGACCTGTCGTTCAACCTGCGAGTGATTTCGGCCCGATAGTCATCATCACGCTTCAATTCCAAAGATACCAGATATGCCATGAGCTTGCGCTGGGCTTTCGGCCCCAGCTCTGAAACCTGTCTCTCAAGTTGCGCAAACGTCATGAAGCCCTGATAGCCGAATCGAAGGTGGAGGCAAGTGCGGGCTTTAATAGACCAACAAGGCAACTTCATCCGCTCGAACAGCGAGATCCCCAGTCGAGAGCTGCTCGCTGGATACTGGCTCGGTATGACGAACCAAGAGTAAGGCCGCATGGTTCGTCCCTAAATACCAATTACCAAATACCAACTACTCGCGGCGCCCGCTCGCGCTCACTCAATCCCCAACACCCGCCGCCCCGTCTCGGAAATCATCTGCGGGCTCCATTGCGGGTCCCACACGATGTGGACCTTGGCCGACTCGACCGTCGGCAGCTTGGCAATCTTCGCCCGCGCGTCCTCTGCAATGACCGGGCCCATGCCGCAACCGGGCGCGGTGAGCGTCATCTTCACTTCGACGCTGTGCCCGCCCGAAGGCGTCTTCTCGATCGCGAGATCATA
>DATCRM010000402.1:0-11983 GCA_036568985.1 Lacunisphaera sp.
GGGTGAAATCCCGTGCCTCATGGATCTTTCAGGAGCTGGATCACGATTTCGATTTTACGGCCAAGGACTCCTACACGCCGGACCGCAGCAAGAGTGCCTTTCCGGAATCGACCGAGGCGGCCGACGACCTCTGGCGCAAACGGATCAAATACGAGATGCTGCATGATCTCCTGGCCAAAAAGACTCCCGACGAAGCGAAAACCACCCTGCGCAAACGTTACGAGCGTTTCCTGAAAAATCTCGGTGATACCGAGTCCTTCGATGTGCAGGAAATGTTCCTTTCCAGCTTCACGCGCATGTACGATCCGCACTCCGCCTACCTTTCATCCGACACGCTCCAGGATTTCAGTATCCAGATGAAGCTCTCCCTGGTCGGCATCGGCGCCGTGCTCGGACTTGAGGAAGACGGCAGCTGCATCGTGCGCGAAGTCGTCGCCGGCGGCCCGGCCTACACCAGCGGGCAGATCCATGTGAACGACAAAATCCTTTCCGTCCAACAGGAAGGCGCCGAGCCGGTCGAGATCATCGGCATGAAGCTGCGCCGCATCGTGGACATGATTCGCGGTTCGAAAAGCACCAAGGTCACTCTCACCATCCTGCCCCGCGACGCCGCCGACCCCTCCCAAACCAAGCAGGTGCACATCGTCCGGGACGTCATCAAACTCAATTCCGCGCGGGCCAGCGCCACCATTTATGACCTGCCCGGCGAAGAACCCGGCAAGACCGTGCCCGTCGGCGTGATCGCGCTTCACTCCTTCTACGACGGCTCGCCCGAAGGGGCCGCACCGGAGGATGTGCGCAACACGGCCTCGCAGGACGTAGCCGAGCTGATCGGTAAACTCAAGGCCGATGGCATCAAGGCTCTCGTGATCGACCTGCGACGCAATGGGGGCGGCCTGCTGTCCGAAGCCGTCAACATGACCGGACTTTTTATCAAGGAAGGCCCCGTGGTCCAGGAACGCGATTTTCAGGGGCAGGTCTCGGTGGACAGCGACAACGACACCAGCGTGGCCTATGACGGTCCCCTCGCCGTGCTCACCTCACGCTTCAGCGCCTCCGCTTCCGAAATCTTTGCCGGGGCGCTCCAAAACTACGGCCGCGCGGTCATTATCGGCGACAGCTCTACCCACGGCAAAGGCACGGTGCAGGCGGTGTTGGAAATGAAAAATTACCTCCCGCGGATGAATCAGGAGTTCACCAACACAGGCGCCGCCAAGCTCACCGTGCGCAAATTCTATCTGCCCAACGGCGCGTCCACGCAGAAGAAGGGCGTCACACCCGACATCGCCCTGCCTTCCATCGACGACTATCTGCCCATCGGCGAGGCCTCCCTACCCCACGCCCTCGTGTGGGACGAAATCAAGCCCACCACCTTCAGCGGCAAGGCTCTCGAGCAAACTCTCGTGCAACCGCTGCTCCAGGCCAGCCATGCCCGTCAGGACTCGCTGGAAGAATTCGCCTACTTGAAGAAGAACATCGACTGGTTCAAGGAGCGGCAGGAACAAAAGACTGTCTCCCTCAACCTCGAGGAACGCCTCGCGCGCAAACAAGCCGACGACGATTTCAAGAAAACCATGGACGCCGAGCGCGACCTCCTCGCCAAAAACAATTACGCCTCACGCGAGGTAAAACTCGACTCGGTGCTCAAGGCCGAAGCGGCGGGCGTAAAGCCCACGCCCCCCCGCGTGGACGATGGCGATACCGACGCGAGTGACGATGAAACCGAGAACAAATTCGACGTTCATCTTCGCGAAACCCTTCGTGTGGTCTCCGATGCGCTGCGTCTCAATCACGGCGCGATGGTTTGGACCAACGGTCAGGCCCCCCTCACGGCCTCGACCACGCTAAAGAAAGGCTAACAAGTAGCGGTCCCGATCAGTCAGGTCGCGCAGCGATTCTGTTCGCGCATAGCCGTCGCGCTTTGCCTGCTCAATCAACTGCGCGTGCTGGGCGATGCCTGTTTCACAGGCGAGCAGCCCACCTTCGACCAGAAACGAACGGGCGTGGGTAATAATGTGCTCCAGGTCAGCCCGGCCCTCTCTTGCCGCAATCAAGGCGGAAACCGGCTCGTGATCCTTCACCTCGGGCGTGGCCCCCTTTACTTCCGCTTCCGTCAGGTAGGGAGGATTGGCCACGATCAACTGAAATTTCTCCCCCATCGGCAGGGCTGAAAACCAGTCTGACGGCAGCAATCGCACACGCTCAGTCATCTTGAGCGCCTCGGCGTTCTCTCGTGCCAAGGCCAGCGCCTCGGGATTTTTATCCACTGCAGTCACGACGGAAGCCGGGAATTTCTCGGCCAAAGCCAGCGCCAGAGCGCCGGTGCCGGTACCGAGATCGAGAATCGAACGGGGTGGCGTCGTCAGTTTTCCCCCGAGTAATTCAACGAGGTATTCCGTCTCCGGCCGGGGGATCAGCGCGCGCCGGTCCACCTTCAGTTTCAGTCCGCAGAATTCCGTCTCACCGATGATGTATTGCAGCGGTTCGCGGTTGCTGCGTCTTTTCACCAGCGGACGGATCTGCTCCAGTTCGACCTCCGTCAGGGGCCGCTCAAACTGGAGGTAAAGCTGCATGCGCTTCAATCGCAGCGCGTGGCCGATCAACAGCTCCGCGTTCAGCCGCGCGCTCTCGACGCCGTGCTTCTGGAAAAAATCGGTCGTGCGCTTGATGATTTCGAGGACGGTTAGCATGGCATCACTCGTCGTCGGCGCCGGATCGGACGCGTTCCGGGAGCGGCCCACCGGTGAGCAGCGCCAGCTTCTCCTCGAAGTCCGCCTTCTGCAGCGCCGCGATCACCGGGTCCAGGTTGCCCTCCATCACGGATGGCAGACTGTAGAGCGTGAGACCGATGCGGTGATCGGTGACCCGATTCTGCGGAAAATTATAGGTGCGGATGCGCTCGCTGCGCCCGCCCGTGCCAATCTGCGTCCGACGTTGCGCGGCGTATTTGGCCTGTTCCTCCTCCTCCTTCTGTTTGAGCAGGCGTGAACGCAGCACCGCCATGGCCTGCGCCTTGTTCTTCTGCTGGGAACGGCCGTCCGCGCAGTAAACCATCAGGCCCGTCGGCTTGTGCACGATGCGGACCGCCGAGTCGGTCGTGTTGACACCCTGTCCGCCAGGACCGCTCGCCCGCATCACGCTGATTTCGAGATCCTGTGGATCGATCTGTACGTCGACCTCCTCCGCCTCGGGCAGAACAGCCACTGTGATGGTTGAGGTGTGGATCCGACCGTTGGCCTCGGTAACCGGAATGCGTTGCACGCGGTGCACGCCGCTTTCGTATTTGAGCTGCTTGTAGACCTGCTGGCCGGTGACGAGGAAAATGACCTCCTTCAAACCGCCGCGATCCGAGGCGCTGGAGCTCATCGGCTGGATCTTCCAGCCCCGGCCTTCGGCGTATTTGGTGTAGAGCCGGTAAAGCTCGGCCGCGAAGAGGCTGGCCTCGTCGCCACCGGTGCCAGCGCGGATTTCGAAGACCGTGTTGCGCGAGTCCGACGGCTCGGGCGGAATCATTGCGAGCAGGATGGCCTCCTTGAGCACTTCGCGCTGATGTGTCAGCTCTGGAATCTCCTGTTCGGCGAGACCGCGCAGCTCCGGATCGGCCTTGGGGTCCTTCACCAGCTTGGTGTGCTCCTCCAAGTCCCGTCCCATGCGTTCGTAGGCCGCATAATTTTCCGTCAGCTGCCGCAAACCCTGCTGTTCGCGCGTGACGTCGGCCGCCTTTCGGGGGTTGGTGTAGAACGATGGATCGGCCATCTGCGCATCGAGTTCGTCGAGGCGGCGGCGAAAGGAAATGATATCGGGAAGCTGATCCATGCGGAAAATGTGCGGGGGAAATTGTGAATTGCGTAAGCCGCGAGCGGCGGCTTTATCAACGACCAATGAGACGGCGAACCCGCCGTCTAGTAGAAAACCTCTGCGATGGCCTCAACGCTCTTCACTCAGAACATCATCGCCTGCGTCTGGGACTTTGACAAGACTTTGATCCCGGCCTATATGCAGGCGCCGCTTTTCCGTCGCTACGGAATCGACGAACCGACCTTCTGGGCCGAGACCAACGCCCTGGCCGAAAATTATCGGAAGCGCGGCTATAATATTTCTCCCGAGATCAGCTACCTCAACCATCTGCTGACCTACGTGATCGCCGGCAAAATGGCCGGGTTGAACAACAAAATCCTCCGCGAGTGTGGTGCCGAAATTGGCTTTTATCCCGGGCTGCCCCAGTTTTTCGAATCGTCCCGTGCGTGGGTGAAAGCCCGGCCCGAATTCGCCAAGCATGACATTCAGCTCGAGCACTACGTCGTCAGCACCGGCCTGGCCGAGATGATCCGCGGCAGCGCGCTCGCGCCATACATCGATGCCATCTGGGCCTGCGAGTTCATCGAGAATCCGCTCCGGCCGGGCTTTCTGAAGCAGAAGGAAATGGCCTTCGAAGCCGCCGCCGAGATCGCGCAGATCGGCGTCATGATCGATAATACGACCAAGACGCGTGCCATCTTCGAGATCAACAAGGGCACCAACCGCAATCCGGCAATCGACGTCAACGCCAAGGTCACGCCGGAGGACCGCCGCATCCCGATTCAAAACATGATCTACATCGCCGATGGCCCGAGCGATGTACCGAGCTTTTCCGTCGTCAAGAAAGGTGGTGGCAAGACGTACGCCGTTTACAACCCGGCCGTTCGCGCCGAGTTCGAGCAGAACGACCGCCTGCGTTCGACCGGCCGCATCGACCACTACGGTCCCGCCGACTACACGGAAAACAGTGCCACCACGCATTGGTTGCATCTCCAAATCGAAAAGATCTGCGAACGCATCGTCGCCGACCGCGAAACCGCGATGGCCGCGCGTATTTCCCGCCCACCGCGGCATCTGAGCTCCGCATCCGATGAGGATGCCCGCAAGGCCTCCAAGGCCCCGAAGCAGGCTACCTTTCTTGAGTAACGCCGAGGTGCGGGCTGGATCGGTACGATCGCCGGGTCCTGGAGCGATTTGAATCTCCTGCGGCACATAGGCCGCCTCCACCTTTCCGGGCCCGCCTCAATCCAGCAGGCTCGGCAATAGGCTGAAGCGCGGCGTCAGCGTCGCAGTCGTGGTAAACGTGAAGCGGTGGACCGTTTCGGCGGGGGCCGGCTCATGATCGGTGTAGACCACGAGTTCCTCCGCCGGGGCCGGCACCGCGATTTCAAACTTCGGCGCGTCTGACAACATGGCAAAGTTCACTACCGGTTTCTCCAGCGAAAATTTCGGCACGTCCACGACCGCTGGCGCTGGCGTCGGTATCGTTGTTGCAGCCAGCGCCGTGGACCGGGCCCGTTGTTTGAAAGTGTGCACGAGGTTGGTCACCCGTTCAGCGTAGTTATACGCCACGCCCGGCACCCGGCCGTTGATCACGTTGTTTAGGCCACTGTTCCATGCCATGGCGATATTGAACGGACTTGCGTCGACCCCGGCCCTCTCCAGCTCCTGCTTGATCCACTCGTAGTGCAGCACCGCGACTTCGTCCGCAGCTTCGCGTTGGATGGCTTGCGAGAAAGGACGCCTTGAATGCATCCGCCACGTGGACGGACGGAACTGATAAGGCCCGAGTTCACCGAAGCGTCCTACCCGGGTGTGATTCGTCGGATTCTCCACCAAGTTGATTGCGCGTAAAGTTTCCCAACGGTCATCGGCCGCGACCTTAACTGTAAAACTGACGAGGGAAACCAGCAGTAGAATCTGTGTAGCGAGTCGGTTCATGGCTTAGGCGGGTTGCAAAAAGTTCAAGTCACCGACCCCGACAAGTCGGAATTTATCCCGTAAAAATCGCTTCGGGACGGGGTGTCCCTCTTTTCACGAAATCACTTTTATAACTCCGGAAAACGCCGTTTTTTACGGGTCTTTTTGCCCAAAAATCTTTGTCTCGCGAATGGTAAAAACCCGCCCTCGCTGGGTGCTTCGACCCCCATTATCGTTTCTCAAAGCAAAGCCTCGAGGCTCTTCCGACCGGCTTGGCTCACCACAACGACTATCTGCTCGTTGTTGGCCCACGATGCGATGGCGGCGCCGCCTTTATCGACGATGGCAAGACCCGCATTGCGAGCGAGAGACGGAAAATCCGTCGACCGTGCGATATAGCAATGGAACCACTCGCCGTTGCGGTTGAAACAAATCTCCAACACGTCGTGGCCTTGATATTTGATCTTACGGCAACCTGTGTTGCGCAGGTTCGCAAAATCGACCGGCAGATTCTGACCGAGCTTGGTGACCGGCTGGCTCAGCGTCCATTGCAACGCATTGGTCGACGCGCCGTGATCGCCATGGCCGTGAATCATGCTGAGCTTGGCATCCTCGAAAGCGAACTCATCGAACGCCACGGCCTGCCTCGGCCACAGGGCCACCCCAGCCGTGAGCAATACCGCAACGCCGGCCGCCGCCGCCATCCACATCGGCTGATTCCACCAACGGACCCTGGCTTTGCCACCCTCAGTCACCCGCCCGCCGGCCAGGATCGCGGCGCGCAGTCCCGCGGGCGGCGTCACTTGCGCCAGCTTGGCGCTGACCGCGGCGTCAAAAGCCTGCTGCTTGGCAAACCATTCGCCGAGTAATGGATCGGTCTTCGTCTGTTCGATCGCAGCGCAGAATGTCGCGTCCGCGGCGTCGGCGCCGTTCGGTCGATAGCCCTGCAGAATGAACTTTGCCTCCTCGTTGTTCATGACTGTTTCCTCGCTGAGGGGTTTTGAAATGGAACCACCTTGTCGCGGGCGCCGGCTTCCTTGCGGGCCAGTGCGCTGCGCAACTGCGCTTTGCCGCGCGACAGGCGCGACATGACCGTGCCGATCGGCACCTCCAGCATCTCCGCGATCTCCTTGTAGGCCATGTCCTGCATATAAAAGAGCGTCAACGGCACCCGGTAGGTTTCATCGACTTCCTGCAAGGCCTCGACCACCAGGCTCGCATCCATGCCGGTCACCAAGTCCACCTCCGGTGCGGGCGGATCGGCCTCGACCGGTCCAAGGTCTTCCAATGCGGTCACTCGATCCGACCGCCGGCGGATCCGCAAAAATTCCCGGTAAAGCGTCGTGAACAGCCAGGACTTGGCTTTCCCCTCTTCCCGCAGTGCATGCCCCTGCTTCGCCCAGATGAAAAAAGTTTGTTGGGTAAGGTCACCCGCGTCCGACGGACTCTTCGTCAGACTCAGGGCAAAGCGGTAAAGCGGCGTGTAGTGCGCATCTACCAACTGGGTGAACATCTCGCTGGACATCTTTCGTTAAGAGCAAACCTCGGGCGGTTTATTCCGCACTATTTGCGGCAAAATCGTCGTGCCCGCTGGCGAGCATCCGCACCCGCCGGTGTTTCTGGGGAAACTGGAGGGTAACGGCTGTGCCGACGCCTTCCTTGCTCTCTACGCCGACATGGCCGCCATGATCGCGCAGAATCCGCTGGACGATCATCAAGCCGAGACCGTGGCCGCTGACTTTGGTCGTGTGGTAGGGTTGAAAAAGCTTGGCCAGATCCTCCGCCTTGATGCCGCTGCCGGTATCGGCGATGGCGACGAAGACCGAATCGTCGTCAGACCGCAACTTGAGGCTGAGCCGTCCGCCGGGCTGCATCGCCTCCATGGCGTTCTTGATGAGGTTGAAGAACACCTGCTTTAACTGGTCGCGGTCGGCCATGATTACCGGCGTACCGACCGGCATTTCGCTTGCGACGGTGATGCCCCGATCGGCGAGTTCACGATCTTGGAAGCGAAGCACTTCCTCGATCAGCCCCGGCAAATAGACTTCACCCAAATCCGGCGGACGCGGACGGATGGCTTCGAGGAAATTCTTGATGATGCCGTCGAGCCGCGTGACTTCGTCGCGACAGATCTTGATCGAGTCCTCGAGTGACCTGGTCTCCTTCGAGGCCTTCAATTTTCTCAGTTTCCGATCGATGAGCTGCAGATGAATCGTGAGCGAGTTGAGCGGGTTGCCCAGCTCGTGGGCCACCCCGGCCGCGAGCAGGAGGATGGAGGAAATCTTCTCGTTCTCGATGAGTTCCGCGGTGGATTTCCGCTCGGCCGTGATGTCCGACAGGATGATGGCCTGCCGTTTGCCGCTGTCGCCATCGGCAAACGGCACCATATACAGGCGCACCAGTCGCGGAGCCGGATAAACCAGTTCGAATTCGCGCGTCACGACCGGCGTGACGCCGTCCGCCGCCGCCAGCGAATCCCTCAGGCCCGGCACCAGCCGCCACAAGGTTTCCCCCGCCCCCGGCTCCTTCAATCCGATGAGTCGCGATGCTGCCTCGTTGGCGTATTCGATGACCCCATCGGCGTCGATCACGAGCACGCCCTCCTGCAGGGTGTTGAACACCGCCTCCAACATCGCGCGCTCGCGGGCGAGGCGCTGCACGAGATTGTGCAAGTTGGGTTCGTCGAGCTGGTCGAGCCGGCCGAGAACCTTGTCGAGCGAGCTGTGTTTTTTAACGGCCATGGGCTATTGAAGACAATTCTCGAAGCGTGTCATTCAGAGCGGAGCGAAGAATCCAGAAGGATTCGCACGTGCTGACGGATGCTTCGTTTCACTCAGCATGACAAGCGACGAAGGATTCCTTGTTCACCCGAACAGCGTCATCTGGCCCTCCAAGTCGCGCGGTTGGGCGAAAAGCTTGCGCAGGAAGCTGTCGCGGTGCACCGGGCTCCGGCCGTGTTTGAGGATGGCGTCGCGGTGCTCCTCGGTGCCGTAACCCTTGTGCTGGGCAAAACCGTAAGCGGGATGCTGCTTGTCCAGCTCGTCCATCATCCGGTCCCGGGTGACCTTGGCGATGATCGAAGCCATCGCGATGCACAACGAACGCGCATCGCCGCTGACCACGCCTTCGTGCGGATACGGAAAATGCCGCAGCGGCAGGCCGTCGATCAGGATGCGACAGGAGACCGTCGGCTGGAACGCGGCCTTCTCCGCCTCGCTCGCAAAGAGGTCCGGCTCGACTTTCAGCTCGAACGCCGACGGCGGGTAAATGCCCCCGAGCGCACGGCGCATCGCCAGCTTGGTGGCGCCCAGGATGTTGACGGTCTCGACCTCCGCCACCGTCGCGGCGCCATAGTTGGCGTGGATCTGCCCTTGGGTAACTAGTTCCTCGAACTCCGCCCACAGTTCCTCGCGCTCGGCCGACGTAAGCTGCTTGGAGTCGTTGACCCGGCCGGACTTGGACACCGCCCAGCGGCCTTCCAGAAATTCCGGCGAGACCAGCACAGCGGCCGCTACAACCGGTCCCGCGAGGGCGCCCCGGCCCGCTTCGTCCACTCCGATCAAGCCCAAGACGCCCTGAATCTGCTTCAGGTCGAATCCACGGAGTTGCCGGCGTTTGGCCATGGGGTGTTTGTAGGGTCCCGGAGTCCGCTGGCAAGCGGGGACGCGCCACCTTTTTGTCACTTGGCCCGGGCTGGCCTTTGGTCCCGATCTCCGTTCATTTCAAAGCATGAGCCTCCTCCAAACCCTTGAAATGCTCAGTTACCTCGTGACGGTGGTCGGCTTGCCGCTCGCCATCCTCACGTTCGTGCTGGAACAGCGCAAGGAACGGCGCAACGAGGAAGAGGAAATCTTCCAACGCCTGTCCGATGAATACCGGGAGTTTCTCAAGCTCGTGCTGGACAACTCCGACCTGCACCTCCTCCGGCGCGAGGGGAGCCGGGCTGAACTGACCGAGGATCAGAAGGAGCGCCGGCTGGCCATCTTTGGCATCCTCATCTCGCTCTTCGAACGCGCCTATCTGCTCGTTTACGAGGAGAACATGGACAAGCAGACCCGGCGCATGTGGCAGTCATGGGAAGACTACATGCGCGAATGGGTGCGCCGAACCGACTTTCGTGACGCCCTGCCTGGCCTGCTGGAGGGCGAGGACGAGGAGTTCACCCACTACATCAGCGAGCTGATGAACGAGGAGCAGAAGGTACCGTGAGCTGAGCCGGGGCTCTGGGTCGGCCCACCACTCTACCGCTTCCACTCGGTCTTTTCCTTGGGCTCGCGCAACGGCAGCTCGTCCAGTTTGCCGGCGGCCGCCACCACCTCGTAACTCGTGCGGAAATGCAATTTGGCGAACCGGCCAAGCGAGCGAGCCCCGAAGCGCTCGATGATCGCCGTCGCCTGCGCTTTCGCCAGCGGGCCCGCGCCGAATTGCAGCTTGTCGCCAAACTCGCGGGAGAGCGCGCGCATCTGCCGCACGAACTCCGCCCGCGCCACCACCGAAGCGGCGGCCACGACCGGGTCTTCTTCCGCCTTCGTGCGCATCGCGAGGTTGAATCGTTCCAACCCGCGCTTTTTTAATTCGCGCTGAACGAGGGGCTCCTTCGAAAACTGGTCGAGCAGACCGCGTCCCACCCATTTTTTCTGCAGTGCCGCCTCCAGCGCCCGGGCGTGCTGCCAGGCAAGCAATCGGTTGAGATTGGCCTGCGGCTTCAGCATGAGCTCGTTATATTTGTCCATGCCGCAGTAGACCGTCTCCACAATCACACCGGGCGTGTCCCGGATCACCTCGTCAAGCTTCAGGATCTGCGAATCCTCAATGCTTTTGCTGTCCCGCACACCCGCCTGGCGCCAGGCCTCGATGGCTGGCTTTTCCGCAATCACGGTCGCCGCTACGACGGGGCCGAACAGGTCTCCCTTGCCGCTCTCGTCGAGCCCGGCGTGCGGCTCGAACCAGTCGGGATGATGCACCTCGTCATAGCCGAGCTTGGCCGCGCCGGTGACCTCAGCCTCGATGACATTCTGCACGAAGTCCTCGGTCTCCTTGCCCGCCACTACGACCTTGCCGCTGGTATAGGCCGTCACATTGACCTTGGGGCCCTTGAAGGCGAAGCGCGCGTAGGGCACCTCGGTCTCCTCCCAATACTTCGCCGCCACGACCGCACGCAGCTTCTCCATCTGAGCATCGTCGAGCTTGATGGTGTAACTCGTGATCTTCTTGGGCTTCTCGTCGTCGGCGTCGTGGGACGGTTTGGGCATGAAATGACTAGCCACAAAAAGCCCCGAAAGCACAAAAGGAAAATCACGGCTTCCCAGCCCGGGCTTTTGCGCCTTTTGTGCCTTTTGTGGCCAGCCCATCTCCGTTGATCCAGCATCGTTCCGCTTTCCAAGCCGCCCTCCATGGCTGGTATCGCATTCACCGGCGCAAACTTCCCTGGCGCGAGTCCCCTTCGCTCTACAAGACGGTGGTCTCCGAGTTCATGCTGCAACAGACCCAGATCGTCACGGCTCTGCCTTACTTCGACCGCTGGCTGCGCGAACTGCCCGATTTCGCCGCACTCGCGGCCGCATCCGAGGCCAAGGTCATGAAACTCTGGGAAGGCCTCGGCTACTATTCCCGGGCTCGCAACCTCCACCGCCTCGCCCAAACCTTCGTCGCCGCTCCCAACCCGCCTCGCTCGCCCGCCGAGTGGCGTGAGCTGCCCGGCATCGGGCCTTATACCGCCGCCGCGATCACAAGCATCAGCTTCGACGAACCCGCCGCCGTGGTGGATGGCAACGTCGTTCGCATCCTCGCCCGTTTGACCGGCGAGCGCCGCCAGTTCCGCGACGGCACCGAGGCCGTGAAACACTTCACGCCACTCGCCGCCGAGCTCATCCACGGCTCCCATCCCGGCACCCACAACCAGGCGATGATGGAACTCGGCGCGACAGTGTGTTTCCGCCAGAAACCGCTATGCGCCGATTGTCCCGTCGCGGAACTCTGTGCAGCCCGCGTTCGCGGCTCACCGGAAACATTGCCCCGCTTTCAACCGAAGCGCACCGAATCAATGTTGGTAATACGAACATTGTGCCTGGATCACGGGCGCTTGCTGCTGCGCCGCAGTCACGTCACGGCGAAACGTCTTGCAGGCTTGCACGAGCTCCCCGAAGCCGCCGACCTCGGGGTGAAGCCGGACAGTCGCGGACTCCTCGCCACCAAGCGCCGCACCATCACCCGTTTCAGAATCACCGAAGCCATCCATAAGGTGACCGTGACAACCTCTTTGCGC
>DATCRM010000403.1:0-2859 GCA_036568985.1 Lacunisphaera sp.
CCGCCGAGACCGTGCTATCTCCTCCGCCGGCCTCACCTCGTCCAACACCACGGACGCAAAACCGGCCCGGTCCGCCGCGAATGGGGTAGCGCCTTCCGACGGCGCGGGCCGGTTTTGCGTCCGTGGTGTTGGACGAGGTGAGGCCGGCGGAGGAGATAGCACGGTCTCGGCGGACCGGGCCGGTCCGCCCTACCACGATCCGCGGGGCGGATGCGTTTCTCTTCACAGAACGTAGTCAGGCGATGACGCGAGCTGGCACGGTAGGCGCGGGTCAGGGCCTGTTCTGCCAGCGGACGCCATCATGTGTCGCCTGCCAGTTGTCGGAGAGTGATGACCAGTTCCTCGGGGGTGACGGGTTTCTTGAGTACGGTCTGAAATCCGCTTTGCAGAGCGAGCTGGCGATTGCGTTCATCCGCGAAGGCCGTCAGCGCCACCGCTGGCACCGGGGTGCGCTGGTGTGCCTGCTCCTGTTTGCGGATTTCGGCGAGCAGTTCGTAACCGCTGACTTTGCCCAGGCCAATATCGCTCAGCAGCAGGTCGGGACGGGACTGGGTGAAGTGGCGCAGCGCCTCATGTGCGCTGTCGACCGCGGTCACCGTGGCCTTCGCTTCGGCCAACGCGGCGGACACGGCGCGCCGCGTGTGCTGCACGTCCTCGACCAGCAGGACCTTGAGGCCGCGCAGCGTCGGGAGTCGGACGGCCTTCTCCTTCGGGCGCGGCTTGCGCGCCGCGAGCACCGGCAGCGGCAGGCGAACGAAAAAGGTCGTGCCCTTGCCGAGACCGTCGCTGTGTGCGTCGATGGTGCCGCCATGCAGCTCGACCAGCTGCCGCGCGATGGAGAGGCCGAGACCGAGTCCGCCGTTCACCCGCACCGTCGTGGAATCGGCCTGGGTAAACCGGTCGAAAACGCGCCCGATGAACTCCGGGCCGATGCCCTGACCGGTATCGCGCACGCGGATTTCGACGTTGTCGCCTGACCGTTCGAGATCGAGGGAAACCAAACCGCCCTCCGGAGTGAACTTCACGGCGTTGTTGAGGAGGTTTACCAGCACCTGTTGCAGTCGCAAGGGGTCGGCGTGGACCATGCCGGCCTTGGGATCGATGCGGTATTCCAAACGCAGCCCTTTTTCCAGCGCGGACGGACGTACCGCGTCCAGGGCCTTCATGGCGATCGGGACCAGTTTCACGTCCTCCATCTCCAAACGCATCTTGCCGGCGACGATCCGGGAGGTGTCCATCAGATCCTCGATCAGCGCCTGCTGCTCCTCGGCGGATTTTACCAGCGCATCCAACCCCTCGCGGAGCTGTGCGGGTTTGATTTTCCGCTGACGCCGGAGCATTTTGGCCCAGAGCAGCATGACGGAAAGGGGCGTGCGCAGTTCGTGCGACACGTTGGCCAGAAAGAAATCCTTGGCGGAATTGGCGAGCTCAGCGTCGATCTTCGCCTGCTGCAACGCCTCGAGCGCGAGTTTTTTCTCCGTGTTGTCGCGCAGCACCTTCACGTAACCATAGAGGTGCCCGGATTCGTCGCGGAGGGCGGAAAGGACGCCGGTGCCCCAGAAGCGTGTGCCGTCTTTGCGAATGTGCCAGCGTTCGACGGTGACGCTGTGTTCATCGCGGGCTATTTTCCCTTCCTTGTCCACCAACGGCCGGTTGCGCTCCTCCCGCGGATGGAGCATGGTCAGATGTTGGCCGACCGCTTCCGACGACTTGTAGCCGAAGATGCGCATCGCGCTGGTGGTCCAATTGACAAAGCGAAGTTCGGTGTCGAGGAGCAGGATGGCATACTCCGCCACGCTTTCGAGGATCATGCGGTGCCGTTCTTCGCTGGTACGCAAGGCGGTCTCGGCAAGTTTGCGTCGCGTGATATCGGTGAAGGTCAGGACGACCCCCTCGACCCGTTCGTTATCGGTGCGGTACGGCAGGGCGTGGCGGACGTAAACGCGGCCGCTCTGGCTTTTAACCTCCGCCTCCCGGGTTTCCCGCATCTTGAGCGCCACTTGCATGTCCGACAGAAGTGCCGTGTCGTCGAAATGGCGCTCGAGACTGCGAATGCTGATGCCCAAGTCCGCCTGCGATATGTTCAACAGGTCGCGCATGCTCGGCGTGAAGCTCCGGATGCGAAAATCCTTGTCGACGAAAAGCATCGCGATGTCGGTGCTGCTGAGGAGGTGGGTCAGCTCCCGGGCGATCGTTTGAAACTTGTGCGTCCGCTGTCGGAGGTAGCGGTTGGATGCCGAAAGCGCACGACTGTGCGCCATGATGGCGGTGTCGGCTGGCGAAGATGCGCTGCTTTTTTTCTTAACGGGAGACTTGCCAGCTGTCCTGGTCATGGAAATGGGGATGAACCGATATCACGCGGGGTAGGACCGTTTTTAGGCGGTCTTTCGCGGTTAGTACGACCGGCGCAAATTAAAGTTCCCACAAAAGCGCGGTCGGATCATGCTTGGTCCGCAGGCTGGTTGGTTTCGGCGGGCTAGCGTAGAAGCCTGACGCTTCTGGCTTCAGTGGCCGATGGGAAGGGCATGGCGGGATTTCGTCTGAATCGGTCCCTTGGTCATCCGACGATGCGCTCGTTGTTTACCGGGGCCTGGAAGACAGGCACGCATGCTGCGGGTGGAAGACGGGGAGGCGTGGAGGGACGATTTCATCGTGCACAGTCTAGCGGCAAGAATCGCCGCCGCCATCGGGGGATTTCGGGTCTGGCCTACCGGGGAGACGCTTCAAAAGCAGAATGTGGCCAGCTCGGCTCCAGCAGGTCGGCATGGCGACCCCTACGGAGGGGAATATCGCATCAATTTTGTGACCGCATTGACGGCAGACTCCCAGTCGGCTCGCCTTGGGTGCCGGTATTGCGGT
>DATCRM010000404.1:0-7691 GCA_036568985.1 Lacunisphaera sp.
GCGAACTTCGATTGCCTCTTTCCAGTCTCATTCCGCTTTCTGGCGCGCCACGGCTGCGAGGTCCTCGCCGCCGTGCAGCACATGCAGACGGTAGCGGTAGCTTGTGGGCCAAACCGCAGCGAGGCGGTAATCGCCGTGCGGAAGCGCGCCCCAGGAATCGTCGCCGCCGAGACCTCTCTGCTTCAGATCGAGGTTGAGCGTGACGGTTTTCCGGTCGGGCATGAGATAGCGATAGAAATTCTCGTGCTGCGATGCGCAGAAGAGATCCTCCGTGGTGTAGTGCAGGGCGTTCGCGCTGAGAAGCGGCTCGCCAATCGCAAGCAAACCGCGGCCGGCGGCGTCGGTGAGCGCGAGCCAGCGCACCGCTTCCTTGTTCCCGGTTTCCTGCGGCTTGATGTAGTCGAAATATTGCGCGGCGACTTTGCCGCGGTAGAGACCGACGCGCGCGTCCTGCCGGTCCCAATAGGTTTCCTGCGGACCCTTGCCGAGCCAGGTGAGGTCGTCGAAGCCTTCGCGCAGCGTCGTCTGCATGCCGAAACGCGGCGACTCGGGCGGACGGAGCGCGTTTTCACGCGGCGGCTGCCAGGTCGTGGCGACCTCGATGTCACCGCTGGCGAGGACGGTCCAGGAAATCATTTGCTGGCCGAGGTCGGGATACGCGCCGGTGACCGCGATCTCAACGGCGTGACCACCCCGCTCGCGCACGGTGACGGACGTGGCGCTCCATTGTTCGTGCGCGGTGCGCCACACGAGCGGCGAGCGCTGGCGCGGATTTGTGGACGGTTCGGCCATGTGGTTGCCGCGGTCGTTGTCAACCGGGGCGCGCCAGAAGTGCGGCGTCAGCGGCGCGGCAAGCAACTCGGTGCCGCCGCTCCCGAGCGAGACAAGGAAGCCGGTCTTTTCGGAAAACGCGGCGCGGAAGCCGTCGCCGGAAACGACGATGCGGTCGTCGCTGTGTTGGACGGCGAGCGGCGGAAGGTGAGCGAGGCTCGGGGTCGTCACGGTCATCGGCCCCGTGTTCCACGAGCCCGGCAGCTTGAACTGTTCCCAAGCGACCTCATGGCCCGCTTTCGCCCATGGCGTGTCGGCCTTTAGCTTGAAACTGACTTCGAGGAAATACTCCGCACCGTGGATGGCCACGATCGGAGAGAGCGGGAGGCCGAGCTGCTCGAAGCCGCGCGGCGGGATGTTCAGCGGCGAGATCCTTCCCTCCTGGATGACTGTGCCCTCGCTCACGACGCGCCAGTCGGCGTCGAGCCAGGCTTCGGCCGGGAGGAAATCGTTCCAGTTCTTTATCTCGATCACGCCGCGCGCAAGATCGACGGCGCGCAGCTGGATCGGTTGGTACACCTTCTTCACCTCGGCGAGGCCGGGGTGCGGCGTGCGGTCGGCGCTGACGAGGCCGTTGGCGCAGAAGTTGCCGTCGCTGGCGACGCCGGCCGGGCCGAAGGTGCCGCCGTAGGCGAAGAACGTGCCGAGCTGCGGGTCGAGCGGGAGCGACTTCGGGTTGTCGAGGCGCTCGATCTTCCGCGAGGCGGGGATGGGCGTGCGGAGGCCCTGGTCAACCCAGTCCCAGATGAAGCCGCCCTGGAGCTGCGGCGCGCCGTCGTAGATCGGACGCCAGTAGGCCCAGATGCCGCCGGTGCTGTTGCCCATCGCGTGCGCGTATTCGCACATGATGAAGGGCTTCTCCCGCGGCAACGCGGCGTAGACGTGGACGGACTCGGGCGACGGATACATCGGGCACACGACGTCGCTGACGGCAAAGCTGCGGTCGGATTCGTATTGGACGGGTCGCGTGGCGTCGTGCGCTTTCAGCCACGCATAGGTGCGCGCGAAGTTCTCGCCGGCGCCGGCTTCGTTGCCGAGGGACCACGCGACGACGCTCGCGTGGTTCTTGTCGCGCTCGAACATGCGGATCGTGCGATCGAGGTGCGCGTCGGCGAAGAGCGGGTTTTTCGCGAGCGTCTTCTCATCGTAACCCATGCCGTGCGACTCGATGTTCGCCTCGTCGATGACGTAGAGGCCGAACTCGTCGCAGAGCGCATACCACTCGGGGACGTTCGGATAATGGCAGGTGCGGACGGCGTTGACGTTGTTCTGCTTCATCAGACGGATGTCCTCGATCATCCGCTCGCGCGTCACCACCTGGCCCAAGTCGGGGTCCCACTCGTGGCGGTTCACGCCGCGGAACAGCGTGGGCTGGCCGTTGATGAGAAGCTGGCCATTTTTGATTTCGGTCGAGCGGAAGCCGATGCGCCAGGGGATGACCTCAAGCACGCGATCCTGCGCATCCTTGGTCGTCAGCAGGAGCATGTAGAGGTGCGGGGTTTCTGCGGACCACTTCAGCGGGTTCGCCACGGGAAGGCTGACGCGCACGGACGCCGTGCCGTCCGCCGGTGTCGTGGTGACGGGAAGTTTCTCGGCCAGCACCGTCCGGCCGGTGGAATCGAGCAACGCAGCCTCAATGGCGGTCGCCTGCGCAGCGGCGGAATAGTTCTTCAATTCAACCGCCAGATCGAGCTGCGCGTCGCGATAAGCCGCGTCGAGCTTCGTTTGCACAAAGAAATCGCGCAGGTGCACCGGAGGCGTCGACCAGAGCGTGACGTCGCGAAAGATGCCGCTGAGGCGCCAGAAATCCTGATCCTCCAAGTAGGAGCCGTCGCACCAACGAATGACCTCGACGGCGAGCTGGTTCTCGCCCGGCCGCAGATGAGGCGTCAGGCGGAAGGTCGCGGGCGTGCGGCTATCTTTGCTGAAACCGAGCTTCACGCCGTTGAGCCAGAGCGTGAAGAAGGAATTGACGCCATCGAAGGTCAGAAAGATCTCCCGGCCCGCCCAACCCGCCGGCACGGTGAAAGCGCGTCGATAGGACGAAACGTGATTGAGCGCGTCGGTCGGGATGAACGGCGGCGTGGCAGGTTTCCAAGGATAGGTGATATTGGTGTAGATGGGGATGCCATAGCCCTCGACCTCGGGATTGGAGGGAACGCGGATCGTGTTCCATGCGGAGTCGTTGAAATCGGCACGCCAAAATTCCGGCACCCGCTCGGCTGGCGTGGCCGACCAATGGTATTTCCACTGCCCATTGAGCGAGACGACGAAAGGCGACCGGCTGCGATCCATCGTGCGGGCAGCGTCCGGATTGGCAAAAATCGTCATGGTGGCCGAGGGTGCTTCAGTCCCCTCGTGCAGCGCGGACGGATCCTGCCAGGGAACGCCACCCGACTCAGCCGGCGCCGCAACGAGAAATGCCGGCATGATGCCGAAAAAAGCAATCAGTCTGGGTGCAACCCGGACCCGCAGGAACGACAAGATTCGTAATGACATGACAATGACGCTAGCACCTTGGCGACGGCAATACACCCTCGTTTTGGTAGCTTGGCTCGTGAACCGTTAGCCTGAATATTTCACGGACGTTCCCGCCACAGCCCACCCTTCCGCCTTTGCCAAGGCTACGGCGGACAAGCCCCGCACCCGTTCGGCTGGGCTCACGTCCGAAGCCCTCTCCAGAGAATATATTTGTCTGCGTTGGCTTGCCCGCCCCCGACGGGTTTGGGTCCCTCCATGAAGCCGCAATGATGCAGTCGGCGCGCAAATTAGCTCTGAAAGTTGCGATACCGAAAGGTGGAAGCGCACGTCCCCGTGCGCGTGGCTCGATGCCCTCCGAAACGGACACAGGGACGTGTCCGACCACCCGCGCCAATGGCATCGTTGCGGATGACGGGTTGTATGGGTCGGTCATTGAAGCGTATGAAACATGCGGATTAGGCGCCCCAGAACAAAAGGCCCGCCGATCACCAATCGGCGGGCCGGAAACCAAACCCAAACCTGACAAGGTCAAAAGCGCGTCGAGAAGCTGAGGTAGATGGCCCGGGCTGGCGCAAAGTAGCCTTCGGAGCCCTCGCGGTAACGTTCGTCGGTGAGATTCTTGATGTTGAGCTGGGCCTTCACTTCCCGGCCGCTGAGCTTCAGGTTGTAGGAAACCATGGCGTTGTAGGTCGTGAACGCGGGCAACCAGACCTGCATGTTCGGATCCTGCGATAGGTTGGTACCGTCGTTGTGCTGCAAACCGAGGCCGACCGACAGACCCTTGAGCGCCTCGGAGGAGAAGTTGTAGCGGTTCCAAACCGAGTAGGTGTTCTCCGGCACACCGCCAAAGCGGCGGCCGACGAAGACCGCGTTGTTTGACT
Organism: Lacunisphaera sp.; assembly: GCA_036568985.1. GTDB lineage: Bacteria > Verrucomicrobiota > Verrucomicrobiia > Opitutales > Opitutaceae > Lacunisphaera. The sequence goes on from DATCRM010000404.1 coordinate 4,194, forward strand.
TGGTGGTCTCGGCCGTGAGGGTATGGGCCCATCCGACAATCAGGCTGTAGTTGTTGTTCGGGGTCCAGTTCGACTCAAGTTCGAGGCCCTCGCTCGCCTCCGAGTTGCCAAAGATAAAGAAGGGTGAACGGCCGGTCGCGGTTTGTTTGTCGGTGTCGTTGTACGCGAGGTTTTGGCGATCGATCGTGTAGTACGCGAGGGTGGAGGTCAGGCGGCCGCCGTAGAACTCGGCCTTCACGCCGTAATCGAGAGCTTGGCTTTCGATCGGCTCCGAGGCGTTGCCATCGGCGTCGACGGCGGTGTTGGCTTCAACCGACTCGCTGTAGGTAGCGAAGAGGCCGAGGTTCGGAGTCACCTTGTACATGAAGCCGGCTTGGGGCGTGATGCCGCCCTTGCCCTTGCCGATGTCGTAATTGACCAAGCCGCCCTTGCTCTGGGAGGAATTCGAGACCGGCTTGTCGAACTTGGTCCAGTTCTTGAAGGAGTTGTAGCGGGCGCCGGCGAGCACGAGGAGGCGGTCCTTGAAGAACGAGGCCTGATCGATGACGAAGTAGCCGAAAGCCTCGTCGTAGCTCTTGCGGTCGATATTGAAGGTCTGGCCGCTCTCGTTGAAAACCTGCTGAACGCTGACCGGCGTGGAACCGCCGGGGAAGTAATAGGTGACGTACTTGTTGGGCACGCCGGAGACCGTGCTGTTGCCGGGGGAATTGTTGTAGCTGTTGTTGACCGGATTCAGGTAGCCGGGGCGGTCAAAGCGGACGCGCTGGTATTCCTGGCCGAACTGCACGGTGTGCTTGGTCGAACCGAGGTTGAAGCGCCAAGTCAGCTTGTTGTCGAAGTTGTACGAATCACGAATGTTGATGAAAAACTCGGTGCGGAAGCGCACGGAGCCGTCGGCGTAAGGCCGGGTGTCGCCATCGGAGGGCTGGAGGCCGGAGGTGTTGTCGAAGGCGTAATTCGCCGTGGTCTGCCAGACCAGGCTGTCGTTGATCTTGAGCAGATATTCGAGATCGACGGTCTTCGAGCGCTGGATCTGCCGGGCGTCGTTGCTGAGGGAATCCTTGTAGTCGTAGGGCGCGAACATGTCGTAGAGCGGATAGAAGTTCGCGGCGGTGGCCGTGCCGGAATAGCCGAGGCTGGTCAGGTAGGCGCGATTGGCGGAGTCCGCGGTGGTCGTCAGGCGGTTGATGCCGGCCTGGGCCGCAATCGCTCCGGCCTGCATATAAACCTTGGAATTGACCAGCGAACGCACCGGATAAGAGCTGAGGTAGAAGCGCTCGCGGTCGATTTTCTCGAGGTCGAGCGTCAGCTGCTGGTTGGCCGTCGGTTTGAAGATGGCGGAGAAGCCGGCGTAGGTCTCGTGAAGATACTCGAAGTCGCGGATGCCGCCCTGGTCGATGCCACCAAGGCCGACCCGGTAGGCGAATTTGTCGTTCACCACCTGGTTGGAGTAAAGTTCCCCCTTGTAATAACCCTCGGTGCCCACGCTGGCTTTAAGATCGGCGTAGTTGCCGCTGAATTCCGGCTTCGAGGTTACGGTGTTGATGATGCCGCCCGGACGAACGGCGCCAAAGAAGATGGCGGCCGGGCCCTTGATGACTTCGATCTGATCCATGTTCCAGGTCGTCATCAGCTGGCGGCGGTATTGGCCGTTGCGGTACGCGATCAGACCGGTGAAGCCGCGGATCACAGCGCGTGACTCGTTGACCGGATTGGTGAGCACGCCCGGCACCATGTTGAGGGCTTCGCGCACTTCATTGAGACCGGTGTCGGAAATCAGGTCCTTCGTGACGACGCTGATGGCCAACGGGGTGTCGCCAGTCTTGGTGCCGATGCCGGTGGCGGAGATCGCGTTGGTGGCGCGATAGCCCTCGGCTCTGGAGGACGAGACGACGAATTGTTCCAGCTGGAGCACCGACTCGTCATTGGCGGGAGCGGCGGTGGGCGTGGTCTGAGCAAAAAGGCCGGTGGCGGCCGCGGCCACAACCCCGATCAGGGCGTGGCGAACGTACATGTGGGTTATCATGTTCTGCTAAGTGGGGTGTTAGGGAGTGCGGACATCCGATTAGGGGATCGAACGCCGGGGAAACACGGAGGAAACTGGTCCTAGGTGTGATTTTTGCCTCGCGGAGGCGATGGGTTCGTTTTCTAACCGTTAGGAGTTTCATGCCAAAGCCCCCAACCATCCGTAGCCTCGCCAAGTCACTCGGTCTCTCGGTGGCGACAGTGTCGGAGGCCTTGCGGCAGAGCCCCCGGGTGCAGGAGAAAACCCGCGCACGCGTGCAGCGCGCGGCTGACCTCGCCGGCTACCAACCCAACCCGCTGCTTGGGGCCACACTCTCGGCGTTGCGCCGTTCCCGCCATCAGGGTTTCAGCGGCGTGCTGGCGCTGGTGGACGTCACGCCGGACGAGGGCACCAGCCTGATGCTTTTTCACCGCGAGGTCGCCCGGGGTGCCGAGGCGCGGGCGCGCCAGCTGGGTTTTCGCACCGAGCTTTTCTGGGTCGGACCGAGGGCGCCGGCCCTCTCGGTAAACCGCCTCAACGGCGTCCTGCGCGCCCGCGGCATCCATGGCGTGATCTTCCTGCCCTTCGACCGGCGCCAGGATTTCGTTAATTTCGACCTCAGCAACCTGGCTGCGGTCGGCATGGATCATCGGCTGCTCAATCCGAGCCTGCACACGATCCAGCCCGACCACTATTTGTCGATGCGGCGTGCGTTGCAGTTGCTGACCGACCGCGGCTACACGCGCATCGGCCTGTGCCTCGAGGCGCGCAAGGACGAGCGGGTGGACCACAAGTGGAGCTCCGGCTTCATTTCCTTTTTCCGCGTGAGTGGTCGCACGCTGGCCGTGCCGCCGCTCATCACGCCCAAACTCGAACCGAAGGTCTTCAACGCTTGGTTCAAGAAACACCGCCCGGACGTGATCGTCGGCCACGAACAGGCCGTGGTGGACTGGCTTGCGGCGCAAAATCTGCGCGTGCCGGAAGACGTCGGTTTTTTCCGCATCAATGTGACCGAACGCTCCAAGCCCTGCGCCGGTCTCGACCTGATGCCCCAGCAGCTCGGGGCGACCGCGGTGGAAACGGTCGTCGGCATGCTGCACCGTCGTGAACAGGGCTCCCCGCCCTGCCCGACCAGCATCTCGATCGATGCCGTATTCGCCGATGGTCCGACCCTGCGGCCGCCCGCGGCCTGAGGCGTGGCTTCAAACAGTTTAGGCTCTCCACACCCGTCATCCTGAGCGCAGCGAAGAATCCAAGCTGATCCCATCACTGGATCGCCGGCTTGGATTCTTCGCTGCGCTCAGAATGACGAACCCGGTTTAAAGCGCGCCCGAGCTCGCTCAGTAATTCGGCCAGATACCAGGCGTGATCAGTTCCAGCAGGTGGCCGTCGGGATCGCGGAAATACAAACTGCGCCCGCCCCTTTCCCAGTGCGTCTCGCTTTCGATCGCGATGCTTCGCGCGCGCAAACGCTCGAGCCAAACGTCGTAGGC
>DATCRM010000405.1:0-5462 GCA_036568985.1 Lacunisphaera sp.
CCGCGTTTGGGAAAGAGCGCGGCCTGCGCCTCGCAGGACTGATAGTCCTGCCTCCATTTCTGAAATGCCTCGGGGCTGGCCCCGAGGATCTTTACTTTTCCGGCTCAGCCGGAAAATAATATCTACGTCTTGTCCGCCGCAGTCCCGGCGAAGGCGAAAGCCCGCAGGGAAAGTAGATTCTCGCGCTGGATTCTTTGCTTCGCTCAGAATGACGAGACAGTTTCAGTGAAACGCATGTCCCTCCCCACGACCGCCGCCGTCCAAAAGCATTTGCGCCGTCTCTCCGCTTGCGGACTGTGCCCGCGCATGCACCAGCCGGTGGTCGTCGGCCGTCCGGTGGCGTCGCGCATCCTGCTCGTTGGCCAGGCGCCGGGGGACAAAGAGCCGAAAATGGGCCGGCCCTTTGCTTGGACCGCGGGTAAGACGCTCTTCAAATGGTTTAACGATGCGCTGGGTTGGACCGAGGATGAAACGCGCGATCGCATCTACTTCGCCGCGGTCTGTCGCTGTTTTCCGGGGAAAAAGGAAACCGGCGGAGATCGCGTACCCGATGAGGATGAAATCGTCCAATGCTCCCGCTGGCTCGCCGCCGAGGTGGACTTGCTCAAACCGTCGCTGGTACTACCGGTCGGCAAGCTCGCCATCACTCAGTTTCTGCCGCCGGCACCGCTCACCGAGCTCATCGGGAAAACGCTGCCGATCCGCTACCGGGGCCATGGCATGGATTGCATCCCGTTGCCCCATCCTTCCGGCGCCTCCCCGTGGCACCGCATGGAGCCGGGCAAGACCCTGCTGCGTCAGGCCTTGGCGGCCGTGGCGGCGCATCAGGCGGTGCGCGCGGTGAAATGAGATTGCCTTGCCGTATCGGCGTCGCTGCTTTCCGCGCATGAATTTTATCCGGCGGATTGCCGCGGTTTCCCTTCTCCTGAGCAGCCTGATTCCCGTCGCCTCGCCCGCCAAGGTGAGCCACGCCACACCGGTGGAGGGGGTCTATACGGGCGCCATCACGATCGATGCAGCTTCCGGCAAGGTGCTTTTCGAGGACAACGCCGACGGACAGAATCCCCCGGCGAGCATGACCAAGCTGATGACTTTCGCCGTGGTGTACGACAAGCTTGCCGACGGTTCGCTGACGTTGCAGACGCCGGTGCAGGTCACGGTGGAGGATTCGAAAATGGGCGGCACCCAGGTCTACCTTGATCCGCGGGAAACCTTTCCCGTAGAGGATCTGCTTTATGCGATGATGATCCAGTCGGCCAACGACGCAGCTCATGCGCTGGCCCGGGCCGCCGCCGGATCCACGCCCGCTTTCGTCGCGCTGATGAACGCGAAGGCGCAATCGCTCGGGATGACCCACACGACCTTCCGCACACCCCATGGGCTGCCACCGCCCAGTCGCCGCGAAGCCGACGGCGACCTCACGACGCCGCGGGACTTTGCGTTGCTGTGTCGTCACCTGGTGCAAAACACGGACGTGCTCAAATACACCGCGGTGCGTGAACGCGATTTCGGCACGTCCCGCGCGAAGGGCCCGCAGCACATGCGTAATCACAACAATCTCCTCGGCAAGATTCCCGGCGTGGACGGACTGAAGACCGGCTACACGCTGAGCGCGGGTTACTGCCTGAGCGCAACGGCGGAACGCAACGGCCGGCGGGTGATCACGGTCATCATGGGTTCATTCGGTCCGGGGAAAACCATCGACAAGGGTCGGGCCCGCGACCTCAAGGCCGTCGAGCTGATCGAACAAGGTTTCGCCGCCCTTCCCGCCAGCGCGCCCGCCGCGAAGCCGGTGGCCAAGCCCGCCAGTCCTGCGCCCGCGGCCGGTCCGGGCAAGCCGGAGCCGCTCCCCACGGTGAAGACGGACAAAAACGCAGAACAATCCTCGACGCCCGCGGAGCCGATGTTCAAATTCCGTGTCACCCCACCGGAGAAAAAACCGTGAACACCCTTTCCTTTCGCCCCATTCTTTGCGCATTCCTGTCGTTGCTCGCGGCCTCGCTGGCCATAGCCCGGGAAAAACTACCGCCCGAGGATCTGGAGATTGTCGAGCAACGCTGGCCGGAGACCAAGAAGACCTTCACCGGCTTGCGCTATATTATCCTGCAGCCAGGTGACGTGAGCGGTCCCACGCCCACTCCCGGGACAAAGGTGAGCGTCGTGTACAAGGGAATGCTGCTTAACGGAAAAGTGTTCGATCAAAACACGCCGGAAAATCCTCTGAAGATCCGCGTGGATCGCGGCGACCTGATCGATGGCTGGGAAGAGGCACTTCAAAAGATGCACAAGGGCGAGAAATGGCTGCTCATTGTCCCGCCCGAACTCGCCTACGGAGCAAGGGGGCGTCCACCCGAGATCAAACGTTACGCCACGCTCGTGTTCGAGATGGAGCTGCTCGATTTTGGCAAGGACCTGAAGTGAGCGGGGTAGGGCGGAGCGGCCCGCTCCGCCATGATTCAAAACCGGCGCGCCGGGCCGGTGCGCCCTACCGCAACATCTGCTCGAGCACCGGCTCGATCGCTTCGGCCCAGAGTTGATAACCCGCCGCGTTCGGATGGAGTTGGTCAGGCATGATGATGTTCGGGATCGTGCCGTCGTTGCCGAGGAAGCGGGCATTGATGTTCAGGAAGCGGACCATCTGGCCGTCGTCGAGCCTGGCGATCTCCGCATTGGCCTCATTGATGGCGGCCATGCGTTGTTCCCACGGCTCGGGTATGCCGTCGCGATTTTTCCGCGGTCCACGCGGGAAGATGGCCAGCAACAGGATTTTCGTGGCAGGCAGCTTGGCCCGGATCAGCTCGACGATTTTTTTGTTGGCGGCCGCAATCTGCGCCCCGGTGTGCTGGCCGGAGTTGTTGGTGCCGATCATGAGGACCACGGCTTTCGGGCTGAGACCGTCGAGCTCGCCGTTTTCAATGCGCCAGATCACGTGCTGGGTTTGGTCGCCACTGCTGCCGAAGTTGGCCGGTTGATATTGCCCAAAGTAATGTTCCCAGATGTGCGGAGCGTTGCTCCAGCCCTCGGTGATCGAATCGCCGAGGAAAAGCACGCCGATCGGGCCGCTCTTGCCTCGGGCCAGGAAGGACTCATGCAGCTGGAAAAAACGCGCGTTGCCCGTCTTTGGAATGGGAGCGGAGGCGTCCACCGGCGATCGCGACGCCGGGGCAACGACTGCAGGCGTTTGGGCTACAGCGAGGTTAACGAGTCCAGCGACGGCCGGCAGAAGAAGCAGACGGAATAGTTTTCTCATGGGATCGGGCGCAGTGAAACCATGGCGCGTTCCCGCGCAAGCGACGGTCCGACGCCTCAGCTTGCGCTTGCGGATTTGAGCAACAGCCGGCGCTGGGTCCAGAACGTGTCGGCGGTATAGACGACGAGGCCGGCCCAGATTAACCCAAAAGCTTGCAGTCGGGCGGCGTCGAAAGGCTCGTGATAGACGAAAAGTCCGATCAGGAACTGGACCGACGGAGCAAGGTATTGCAACAGGCCTAGCGCGGTCAGGCGCATGCGCTGGGCGCCATAGGCGAAAAGCAGCAGCGGCACGGCCGTGATCACCCCGGCGCTGAGCACGTAGGCGTGAGTGCGGACATCGGCATGGCCGATAACGCCTTCTCCCCGGCCCGCCAGCCACAGCAGCAGCGCCGCGGCCACGGGAAAGAGCAGCGCGGTCTCGACCGTGAGACCGGCGATGGAGCCGAGGGCAGATTTTTTCTTCAGCAGGCCATAGGCGCACCACGAGCCCGCGATGATGAGGGCGATCCACGGCACATGGCCCACGCGCACGAGCAGGAACGTGACCCCGATCGCCGCGAGACTGATCGCGAGCCATTGGGCCGGTCGCAATTTTTCCTTCAGCGCCAGCGATCCGATGAGAACATTGCCGAGGGGGACGAGGAAGTAGCCGAGGCTGGTTTCGATCACCTGGCCGCGGTTTACGGCCCAGACGTAGACGGTCCAGTTGACGGACAGCAGCAGCCCGCTCAGCAGATTCAGGCCGAAGGACCGGGCATCCGCAAGCGCCGGGCGGAGCGACGCGAAGTTTCGCTGCCAGGTCAGCACGCCAAAGAGGAACACGAGGGACCAGACGATGCGGTGGGCGATGAGTTCGAACGCGGAAACGCCTTGCATCTGCTTCCAGTAGATCGGCACGACGCCCCAGAAAAGGAAACCAGCGGCGGCAGCGATTGCGCCGTTACCCGACCGGGACGAAAGTTGTGTATTACTGGACAAGCCGGCACCATGCGTCGGGCTTCTCCCCTCGTCAAACCGGCCACCGGGCAATCGCGGTCAAATCGGGCCGATACAGCGCGCCCGCTTCGGGTCAGTTGGCGGAGCGCTAGCGCATTGGAACTGGCATGCGACCTACTTCGCCGCGGGCGGAGCCAGCTTGGCGGATTGCCATGCGAGAAAGCGCCACTTGCCGCCTTCGAGGCGCCAGACCGCGAGCAGGCTGACCTCGCTCGCAAAACTCCCCGCATTGCTCCTGGCCTTGATCACCATGCGACCGGTCATCAGCACGATGTCGGTCGTGACAGGGTGGAAGTCGCGTTGCAGGTACTCGTAGGTCTCGTAGACGGTCGTATGTGTGACCAGCGCCTCGGTGTAGGACCGCTTCGTCTCGACCTTGCCGGTGGAGTGGGTGTAGCGGAGATCGTCGGAGAGAATGGCGTCGAGCCGGACGGAATCGGCGGCGAGTACGGCGGCCACGCGTTCATCGTCGGCGGCGCGCACCGCGGCGATGATGCGTGTTTCCGCGGGACCGAGCAGGACATGCGTGGCGGGATCCCGGACGGACGGCGCCAGTTCGTCGACCGCGCCAAGCGACGCGACCGACAGCGCGAGTAGGAGGATGAGGCGATGGGGCAGGGCAACGCGTTTCATGGGGGGAGAATCAGCGATGCACCGGATGCGGACGTCCGGCATCATCGATGGCTACGTAGGTGAACATTCCCTTGGTCACGAGCACATGTTCGCCGCCCTTGTGGCGTTGGGCCCAGGCCTCGATCTCGATGCGGAGCGAGGTGCGACCGGTTTTTCGGAGTGCGGCGTGGCAGCTCACAATGTCCCCCACATAGACCGGGGCGAGGAAGGACATCGCGTCGATCGCCACGGTGGTGATACGGCTGTGGGCGAGGTTGCGGGCGAGGATGGCGCCGCCGAGGTCCATCTGGGATACCATCCAGCCGCCGAACATGTCGCCGTTGGAGTTCGTATTGGCCGGCATCGCGATCGTGCGGATCACGAGTTCACCTTGTGGTGCGGCGGGCGGGGTGTCGGGCATGGCGGGGGATCGTTGCGAATAACAAATCACGCGTGGGCGGTGCGCGCAAGTTTGGCGAGCAGTTTGCCCATGATCCGGGCGCGGGCGCGCAGCGCCGGGGTCTCGCCGTGGGCCGCACACTCCTCCACGAGAGCGGCGGCCGCGGCACGCTCGGCCGTAAACCCCGGGGCGAGGCTCAGCC
>DATCRM010000406.1:0-2558 GCA_036568985.1 Lacunisphaera sp.
CGCCCCGCCGGTAAGACCGTAGCCGATGGCGGAAAGCTCCACCGCTCCGGCGAAAGCCCCCACCCCCAGGACGAACTGTCCCACCCGGCTGTATCTCTTCCAATTCGCCTCACTCAGCTGCTCAAGCTTCCACGGATCTGCACCCGGCACCAGTTCGGCGCCGAGCAGGTCAATCAACACCGCCGACTCGATCGCCACTGGCTCCACCCCGCGGTTGGCCAGGCTCACGACATACTCATCCCACCGGGCGCGTTGCTTCCACGAACCCGGTCCATCGTAAACGATCACGGAACCGAGCGTGAGTTCGAGCGCGGGAATCGCCGCCGTGTAGTTGAGCGGCACGGCTGGCGGCGCCCCTTCCTTCGTCCTCCGGTATTTTTTTGCCGTGACACAGCCGGCCAGTGCGAAGCCCAAAAGGAGGATCGCACAGGCAGCCAGCGGAGCGCGCCACGCGCTGTGCATACCACACAAATGATGCTACTCGCCCTCAATGTCGACCGAAACCCTTGTCCCGATCCGCAGCAAGGCAATGACAGGTGGAGCGCACTGCACGAGTGCGCTATCTTGGGAGCTATCGGGGCAAAGCCGCTGGATCAGCGCGCTCCACCTGTCGGCATGGCCATTTCCGAGCGAAATTGCGGTCTGGCCGCTTCGTTATAGCTGAGCCTATCTAGATGCGCCCTTGTGGATTTTCGTAAAATTGGCCGGTGGCTGAGTAATCTCTGCTTGATCTCGGTCGCGAGCGCGCGGCACTTTCTTCCGTTTCAACCTCCGCCACCGTCATGACCAAACCCGCCTGCCCCGCCTGCACCCTCGAAGACGTTCTCTCGCATCCCGATCACTGGGAATGCGCGACCTGCGGTCATGAATGGCCCAAGGAAGAGGCCCCCGAGGCCGCGCGCGTCGTCAAGGACGCCCATGGCAACGTGCTCGCGGACGGCGACTCCATCACCGTCATCAAGGACCTGAAGCTCGGCGGCGCGCAGGTGCTCAAGGCCGGCTCCAAGGCCAAGAATATCCGTCTCGTTGAGGGCGACCACGAGATCGACTGCAAGATCGACGGCATCGGCATCGCCCTCAAGGCCTGCTTCGTGAAGAAGGCCTGAGCGGTCCGCGGTGGAGCCCGACCTCCGGGCGGGCTTGCCTTGCGGCCAATTCCAACCCGCCTGGAGGTCAGGTTCCACCTCCCAACTCACGCCGCGGGCGGCAACGCCGTCAGCCGCACCGTGGCCCGGGCCAATTCGGCCACGCGCCGCAACTGATCCTCGTCGGTGATCCGACCCTCGCTGAAGGCTTCGCTCGTGGAATAGACAAACCGCGGCACGATCAGGCAACGGAAGTCGAGCATGAGGCTGTTCGCAAACGACATTACGGACATGTAGCTCGCGGTGCCACCCGCGGCGCAAAGGAAGGCGACGACTTTGTTTTCCCAGGCGCGACCGGTCAGCTCGACCAGGTTCTTGAGCGCAGCGTTGCCATCGTAGTTGTAGATGGGCGTGGCGACGATGACTGCGTCGGCTTCGGCGATCAGGTTGCGCACGACTGCCACGTTGGGATGCCCGTAGGCGGCGCCCCCATCGCAGAGCGGCAGCGGATAATCGCGCAGGTCGAGGAAGGTCGTGGCGACGCCGTCGCCCTCGAGAATGCGGGCGGCTTCGCGGGCCAGAAGGCGGCTGTTGCTGTCGGGACTGAGGCTGGCGGAAACAATGAGAATCATGGTTTGGTTGGGATGAAGGTTGCGGAAGGTAGCTCCTCAACCTAACTTGAGGTCAAGTACCCATGAAAAAATCCTCCTGCGAAAACTGCTCGCGTGAACTGAGCGTTGGCGAAATCGCCCGGCGCAGCGGCGTCGCCATCTCGGCCATCCATTTCTACGAAACCAAAGGCCTGCTCTACAGCTGGCGCAACGGCGCCAACCAGCGGCGCTACCCGCGCGAGGCCTTGCGGCGCGTTTCGCTGATCAAGGTCGCCCAGCGTCTGGGCATTCCCCTCGCGGCAATCAAAACCGCTCTCGACGCCCTGCCCAAGGGGCGCACCCCGACGGAGAGCGACTGGCGCAAACTCTCCGCCCGCTGGAGATCGGACTTGGAGAAACGGATCACACAGCTCACCCACCTGCGCGATCAGTTATCGGAATGCATCGGCTGCGGCTGTCTTTCGCTGCAGACCTGCCCGCTCCGGAATCCGCACGACGTGCTGGGCCGGCAAGGATCGGGTCCGCAGATCATAGATCCGACCGGAGGGGATTGATGATCTTTTAAACTGTTTGTCATCGCGAGGCCGGCTCAGCCGGCCGTGGCGATCCAGAGATCCGGATGGATTGCTTCGTCGCTACTTGAGCCGTCCTCACGTAATCCGATTCAGATACCGGATGCTCGCCATCAGAATGAGCAACACCCCCAACACCATCCACGGAACCGCCGCGAGCGAATGCTGGGCCAGCCAACCGGCCAGCGCCGGCAGCACTCCCATTCCCAAGCTCCCTCCGCCCGATTGCCGGCCAATGACCGTCTGAACCGCTTCGGGGACAAAGCGGCGCGGCACCTCGTGCATCAGGC
>DATCRM010000407.1:0-3628 GCA_036568985.1 Lacunisphaera sp.
CAGACCGCCGCTACAGTCGTCTGACCTCCCTCCCCGCCCGCCTGCTGAGCGGCCTGATCTGGATTTATCAGCGTACGCTTTCTCCAGCCCTGGTCGTCCTCGATCCCACCTGCGGCTGCCGCTTCGCCCCCACTTGCTCGCACTACGCTCGCGAGGCACTGCAGGAACACGGCTTCTTCGCCGGGGTCGTCCTGACCATCGTGCGCCTCGCCAAATGCGGGCCGTGGCACCCCGGCGGCGAGGATCCCGTTCCGCCTTCGCCAAGGCTTCGGCGGACAGGTCCTCCGCTCGTCTGCGTGGCCGTCAGGAAGTAATCGATCTTTTCATTCCCTTTCCCTCCTTCCACATGGACAAAAAGAACACGACAATCGGCGTGCTGCTCCTCGTCGCCGCGATGGCCAGCTTCATCTTCAGCGCGAAATATGGCCCGAAGCCGCCCGCCCCGCTGCCCGTCACCCAAGCTCCGGCTGAAACCACCTCCTCGCCGACCCCGACCACCCTCACCGGCAGCTCCGGTGTATCCACGGCCTCGCCGTCCGCCGGCGCCGTTTCCAACGCCGCCCTTGGCGCGGCCGAGAAGGTCACCCTCGCCAACGATTTCATCATCGTCACCCTGACCAACCACGGCGGCGCCATTGACAGCGTCTCGCTCAAGAAGCATCTCGCCCAACAGGGCCAGCCGGGCCTCTACACGCTGAATTCCGTCCAGGCCGCCCCGGCGCTCAGCCTCACCGACTTCCCCGGTGCCGACCGCCACACGGCCTACGCCCTCGTCTCCAAAACCGACACCGAGGTTGTCTACCGCGCGACCAGCGAAACCCTCGAAGTCACCCGCCGTTACACGCTCGAGAAGGCACCCAATCGCGACGACTACCAGATCCGCCACGAAACCACGTTCCGCAACCTGACCGACAAGCCGCAAGCGCTGCCCCGCGCGGTGTTCAATCTCGGCACCGCCACCCCGCTCAATCAAAACGACCTCGGTCAATACCTGAACGCCGGCTACGCGGACGCGGCTGACGCCAACTTCATCGACCGCAGTGACCTCAAGGGCGGCGGCTTCATGAGCTGGATCGGCATGAAGGACGGCACCCCGCCCGCTTTCATCGAGCGTCCGGCCGCAATCACCTGGGCCTCGGTCAAAAATCAATTCTTCTGCATGATCCTGACGCCTGACTCGCCCGGTTCCGGCGTGCGAGTGGAGCGCGTCCGTCTCGATCCCAAGGCCCCGGCCGAGGACCAGCGCCTCTACGGCATCACCGGCTATGCGTTGTTCGACCTCAAGCCGCTCGCCGCGGGCGCCTCGACCACCCTTGGGGCCAACTACTTTGCGGGCCCGAAGGAATACAAGCGCCTTTCCAACGCCGACATCTTCAAGCACGGCGAAGAGAAGGTCATGCAGTTCTCCACCGGCATCGGGAAATTCTTCTTCTCGGGTTTCTTTGCGCCCCTGCTCCTCACCATCATGACGTGGGTGCACTCGGTCGCGCCCAACTGGGGTTGGGCCATCGTCATCACCACGCTCACGCTCAAGATCGTCTTTCTCCCGCTGACCCTCGCGGCTTCGCGCTCGGCCAAGCGCATGGCCAAGCTCCAGCCGCACATGGCCGCCCTCCGCGAGAAATTCAAGGACAACCCCCAGAAGATGCAGGCTGAGACCCTCCGGATCTTCAAAGAGAACAAGGTTAATCCGGTCGGCGGCTGCATCCCGATCCTCATCACCATTCCGTTCTTCATGGCGATGTTCACCATGCTGCAGAGCACCTCGGAACTGCGCTTCGCTTCATTCCTGTGGGTGCGTGATTTGTCTTCGCCCGACACGGTCGCTCGCATTTTCGGCCTGCCGCTCAACATCCTCCCGCTCTTCATGGGCGCGACCATGATCTTCCAACAGCGGCTCACGCCGACCCCCACCGCCGATCCGGCCCAGCAAACCATGTTCAAGATCATGCCGTGGATGTTCACGCTATTCTGTTACAACTTCGGCGCGGGCCTTGCGCTTTACTCGACCATCAACGGGCTGTTCACCATCGGTCAGCAGATGGTCATCAACCGCATGCCCGAACCCGACCTGCCGATCAACAACGGCGGCGCAGCCAAACCCGCCTCCGGCGGCATGAAAAACGTGACGCCAAAGAAAAAGAAGTGAGGTAGGGGCGGTCGCTCCCAACCGCTTTCAGCCCGCCCACCCGGCGGGCTTTTTTGTTTTCGTCATGCCCATAGCCTCGCGGCCTGACTCTTCTGACCCCGTCATCCTGAGCGAAGCGAAGGATCCAAGGACAGCCATACGCCACATTTCGGCGGTGCACAGCGCGAACCATCCGGTCACTCCGTCATACAGTCCAACGTTGCGACAAAGCCAGCGGTGGCATTCACGGCTTCCTTGGAATACAGTGGGGCATGCGCCACCCCATCGCCTGCCTCGCTGCACTGCTTTCCCTTGTTTCGCTTCCAGCCGATCCGCCTCCTCACGCCGGCCAAAGTCCCGCCGACCATCTGCCGCCTCACATCACCCAGCTGACTTATTTTGGCGAGCGCGCCGATTGGTCGCATGACGGAAAGAAAATCCTCTTCCTCACGAAAATGTTCGGCGATGCCATGGAGCTTGACCTCGCCACCGGTCACATTCGCAACCTCACGGCCTACTACCCACACCATGGCTATACCCGTGCGATGTATCTCGCCAACGGCGATATCCTGCTGTCCGGCCCCGAACACTTCGACCCGAAACAAGCCGGCCGGGCCCGCCGGGAATGTTATCTCTCCGTGCTCGGCCGCGATGGTAAGTCCCCGCCCGTGCCGCTCGGCGCCCTGTGCAGCGAAGGCCCGGCGGTTTCACGCACCCAGCTTCAGATTGCCTGGGCCGAGTGGAGCGATCCGCCCGCCGGCAGCAATCTCTCCTCCTCGAAAATATATGTCGCCGATCTCGTCTACACCGGCGGCCAACCCGCCTTCGCCAACCGCCGGCTGGTGCTCGATGGCTCCGAGCTCGGTTTTCGCTGCACGATGGAAACGCAGAACTTCCGCCCGCATCACGACGGCGAGCTGATCTTCAACACCTACACCGAAGGCGGACAAAAGTGCGATGTCTTCGGCGTGAACCTGGCTACGAAAAAACTGACGCGCTTCACCGATTCGCCGTCGATCTACGACGAAGCCGAAGGCGTCTTCCCCGACGGAGCGCATACCCTCGTCGAATGCGACGAACAAAAACCGGGCGGTCCGGCGAACATCGACCTCTGGAAACTCGCACTCGACGGCAGCGGCCGCCATGAGCGGCTGACTCATTTCAGCGATTTCCATGGATACAAAGCCTCCAACGGCGTCGTGAGCGACGACGGCCGTTTCATGGCCTTCCAGCTGGGCAAAGCCGGCGACGCGCCAGGCATCGGGCACGGGGTCTTTGTCATGGATTTGAGGTAGGGCGCACCGGCCCGGTGCGCCGAGCATGTGATATCGCCCTCGCGGCGGTGCGAGCCGCTCCGCCCTACCCGCCCTCCGGGCCGGCGGTCAGGTAGATTCTGGAGGACGCGCATTTCTGCGCACCGTCTGTTCCAATCCCGGCCCGCAGAGACGCGGGCCCTCCACAAAAGCCCTACTCCTTCCCCTTCGCCGCCTTCACCGGCGG
>DATCRM010000408.1:0-2507 GCA_036568985.1 Lacunisphaera sp.
CATGAGCAACCCCCAGCTGTATGCGCGAACCATCCTGGTCGATGGAGCCGTGGCCGGCAACATCGGCAGCTGGCTGGACGACGGCAATCGGATGGTCGGTTATTGGATTGGCCGCGAATTCTGGGGTCGGGGCGTGGCGACCGCAGCCGTGAGCCAATTTCTTCGCGAAGTCTCGCACCGTCCCGTGATGGCGCACGTGGCGAAGCACAATGCCGGCTCGATCCGGGTCCTTCAGAAATGCGGCTTCACGGCGATCGGAGAAAATACCTTCACGGGCTCCGACGGTCAGCCCGCCGGCGAACTCATCTTTCGACTGGATGAAACGACGCCCTATGCCAGCCCGGCGTGTTCCATGCCGGAGATCGAAGATTGAGCTCAGTCCGCCTCCCCATGTCGCTCACCTGCCCTCATTGCGGCCGCGCCCTCACCCGGGAGGCGAAAGCCTACCGCTGCGCCGAGGGCCACAGTTTCGACCTCGCCAGGGAAGGTTATCTCTCGCTGCTGCACGGACGCCAGAAGGGCGAGGGTCGCGGCGATAGCAAAGCAATGATCCTGGCCCGCGACCGCGTGCATCGCGCCGGCGTGTTCGATCCTTTGGTGAAGGTGCTGACCGCTTTGCCGCTCAAGGCGCCGCTCGATCAGGCGCTGGAGCTGGGTTGCGGCGAGGGATTTTTCCTCGGCCGAATCGTCCAGGCCCATCACATCGCCACGAGCTACGGCTTGGATCTGTCGGTCGACGCCGTGAAGCTGGCCGCAAAAACCCAGCAACGCTCGCTCATCTTGCGCGCGGATCTCCTGCAGGCCCTGCCCTTCGCCGATGGCAGCCTGGACCTCGTCCTGTCGATCTTTGCCCCGCGGCCATTGCCGGAAATCAAGCGCGTGCTCCGTCCCGGCGGCTACGCGCTGTTCGTCCATCCGCAAGCGGACCACTGGCACGAGCTCCGCGCCTTTCTGCCGTTGTCAAAAATCGGCGACGAAAAACTCCGTGCCGCCGATTTGGACGGCTTCACTCCCGTGACGGAAATGAACGTTTGCGAGAAGCGCGACCTGTCGCATCCGCAGCTCGTCGATCTGGTGGAAATGTCGCCGTCAATCCATCGCCTGACGCGCGAGGGCATCTCGTGGCAAAACCAATTGCCCCCTGTCCTGACGGCCACGCTCTCCGTGCGTGTGAGCCTGTTCCGGAAAGGTGCGGCTGAAAGTTAAAACGTATCAAATACCGCGTCTGCCTGCGAACCGGTGGCATTCCCTGGCGTCACTTCACCACCGCGGGCTCGAACTCGAGTTCGAGCCGGCTTTCGCCGCCTGCCTTGATTTCGATCTGGTCCTTTTTCCGACCTATCACAAATCGCCGGCCGGCCTGTGACACGTCCTTAAAGCCGGCTGATTTCAACACGAACGTATAGGTGCCCGGCGGCAACGTCAGCTTCGTCGTGAAAACGTCCTCGTCCGCACGACCGCTGGCGTCCGCCTCATCGACCGGAAATTCCATTGATTCCGCCGCGCCTTCAATGCGCGTCAGGGTCAGGGTGAAGCGAAGCGGCGCAGGTGGAGCCTTGTTGATGGTCAGGTTGAGGGTGCCCGAAGGCGAACCCGGGGCCACGCGCGATTCGCCAGGCTTGATCACCTTCAGCAGGCCGCCGAACGTCGATTTCACCCCCGCACCAAACCCCGATCCGGATCGCTTCGCTTCCACGGCAACAACCGCCTCGGCCGGGGGCAGACTCAAGGCCACACGGAATCCCAGGTTTTCCTCGTGGTCATCCTCCGAGCCTTCCACGCGCTTCGCCGACCGGCAATCCTCCGGCGAGTTGTTCCATCCGCCGCCGCGGTAAGCGTGCCGCGAACCGGGCTTGGAGGGACCAGCATAGTCGGTTACGGCGCCACCGGGCAACCGGTCGGCAAAACCGTCGTGGCACCATTCCCACACGTTGCCGTGCATATCGTAGAGTCCCCACGCGTTCGCCGCCTTCTGCCCGACTGGGTGCGTCGTCTTACCGCCGCTTTTGTCAACCCAGGCAAGCCGGCCCAATTCGCCCGCGTATGGCGTGGTGGTGCCGGCGCGGCACGCGTATTCCCACTGGGCTTCGGTCGGCAGCGTGTAACTGTAGCCGGAGGGCAGACGCCCCTCGGCCTTCTCGTGCTCGGTCAGCTTCCGGCAGAATTCCATCGCCTCGAGCCATGACACGTTCTCCACCGGAGCATTTTTTCCGGCGGTTTTGAATTCGCTCGGATTCGCGCCCATGATCGCTTCGTATTGCCCCTGGGTCACCTCGGTTTTTCCGATCCAGAATCCCTGGGTCAACGTCACCTGCGTTTGCGGGCCTTCCTCGCTGTCGCGGTCCGCTTCGTTTTCGGGCGATCCCATCGTAAAGGGGCCGGGCGCGACATAGAGCAGCTCGAGATCCAGCTCCGGCACCATCGCCGCGCTGCCCGGCGTCGGCGGGCGCGGGCGTTCCAGCACGGCATTCCGATGCAATTCGCGCCGCGCGGCGACATTGCCATTC
>DATCRM010000409.1:0-7614 GCA_036568985.1 Lacunisphaera sp.
GGTCCAAAGCCAGCCCGCGAGGTGCAACGTGCCGCAAGCCGCCAGAGCCGCCATAAAATCGTCGGCCACAATTCCCCACCCGCCGGGCCAGCGCTGCAGTCGCGCGATGCCCAGGGGCTTGGTGATGTCGAACAGACGAAATAGCCCGAAGCCCAGGCCCAACACGGCCCACGGCGGCCAGCCAGCCAGATAGCCGCTTTGCGCGCCGAGATACACGAGCGGCATCACGATGAATTCGTCCAGGTTGATTTCCCCGGGATCGGTTTTGCCCATGCGCCTCGCCGCCTCGCCCGTCACGCCCACGGCGACATAACTGAGGACAACCGTGATCAAGAAGGTCGGCATCCAGCCGATCCGGCCAAAAAAGACCAGGGTATAGAGCACTCCCGCCAAAGATCCCCACGTGCCGGGCGCCGGCAATTTCGTCCCCAGTGGACCAAGCGTGGCGAGTCCCTTGACGAGCTTTCCTGGCAGCCAGCGGGGCCAGTGCGGTTCGGATAGATTCATCACGAGAAGCGAAAATCCGCGGAGCGAACTCAGCGCCCTAGAGCGTCAATCCAGCACCACATGGCCATGCCGCCGAAAATAGGAATAACCCGAGGTGATCGTCAGTATGGTCGAAAGCACAAACAGGCCCATGCCCGTCCAGTGAATCACGTCGATGATCAGCCGGTCAGAGCCGAAAACATCGTTGAAGTCGCGGTCGAACATCCGGGCTCCCATCAGCCAGCCGATGGAATTGAGCTGGATGAACGTCTTCACCTTGCCCCCTTGGTCGGCTTCAATGGTGATGCCCTTGACCGCCGCCGCCATCCGCATGCCGGAGATGGCGAACTCGCGCCCGAGGATGAACAACAGCAGCACCATCGCCGCCACCTCGTGTCCCATGAAATATCCCCCGACGACCAGCGCGATCATCAGGCCGATGACCATCACCTTGTCGATGATCGCGTCCATGAAACGGCCGAACGACGACACCTCGCCGCGCGCGCGCGCCACCATGCCGTCAAACCAGTCGGTCAACGCCGCGGCGATGAACAGCCAGAAGGCGATCGTCGCGGCCCAATGGAATTCACGATTCATCAGCCAGACGATGATGAACATCGCGGGAACGCGGGAGACGGTCATCCAGTTGGCCACGGTGAAACGCATGGGCGCGAGTCGAGCGGGCCCCGCACGGGTTGGCAATCCTCGGATTGCGTCGGTTTGCTGTAGCGGCGGTCTATGACCGCCGGGCTTTCGTTAATGCATTCCCGACGGCGGTCATAGACCACTACAGCCCACCCCGCCGGATTTGACACAAAACGTCCTCGCCATCCGGAGCCATCCGGCGAATCTTCCTCCGGTCGCATGAAGCACTGCATCTACCCCGGAACCTTCGACCCGATCACCAACGGGCATCTCGACGTGTTGGAGCGCGCCGCCAGACTTTTCGACCTCGTGACGGTCGCCGTGGCGCTGCGCTCGACAAAGAACCCGCTCTTTTCCGCCGAGCAACGGGTTGAACTGATTCGGGCCAACATCGGACACCTGCCGCATGTGGAGGTCGTCAGCTTTGACGGCCTGCTGGTGGATTTCGCTCGCGAGCAAAAAGCCCACGCGATCATCCGCGGTCTGCGCGCCCTTTCCGACTTCGAGTTCGAGTTCAACATGGCGCTCATGAACCGGCACCTCGAGCCGGGCGTGGAAGCGATTTTCGTGATGCCCAACGAGGCTTACAGCTACACCAGTTCCACGCTGGTAAAGCAGATCGCCCAGCTCGGCGGCGACGTCGCCAACTTCGTGCCACCCAACGTGGCCGCGGCGCTGAAACCGAAAAAGTGATTTATGGAGGCGGGACTATCAGTCCCGAATGGCATGCGCCTCGCTGCGACCAACACGCGGGACTAGAGCGTGTTTTCAAAACCGATCCGTCATCCTGAGCGCAGCGAAGGATCCACGCGGTCATCGTGTGCTTCATTCGCCGAGGTGGATTCTTCGCTGCGCTCAGAATGACGTTGTGGATACTGGGGTAATCCGCCGGTCCGCGGCACATCAGCCCGGCATCCCCGTCTGCCGCAACGCCTCGTAGGTCGCGATGCCGGCGGCGGTCGAGAGATTGAGGGAACGCAACTCGCCATTCGCATGCGGGATCTTTACCCGTTGGTTGTTTTCCAATTCGGCATGCAGCCAGTCCGGGGCGCCGGCTTCCTCGTTGCCGAACACGAGGCCGTCGCCGTCGGCATAGCGCACATTCCAGAAGCCCTGGGTCGCATGCGTGGTGAAAAGCCACAACCGTTGCGGTGCGGCGGCGCTGGCCTTGAAGGCCGTCCAGTCCGCATGATGGTGCACATCGAGGGAGAACCAGTAGTCCATGCCGGCCCGTTTCAAATTTTTGTCCGTCACTTCGAAGCCGAGCGGGTGAATGAGATGCAGGCGCGAACGCGTCACCGCGCACATGCGGCCGATATTGCCGGTGTTTTGCGGGATTTGCGGTTGGAAAAGCACCACATGAATCATCTTCACCTCATGATGATTTAATCCGCTGGACGGCAAGCCGCAATCCCCTAGAAAGACCGCGCTGCCCGGGCCACGGCGCTTCCCTCACGCATGCCAACTTCCCCGATCAATCATGCCGGCAAAATTCTCGTCCTCGTGGACGATGAATTCTCCTACATTGACCTGCTGCAGCAGTTGTTGAGCGACCACCTCGCCTGCCCCGTGCATGGTTTCACGAAGCCCGCCGATGCGCTGCGCGCGATCCCGAACCTCAACGTGGGCATGATCATCACGGATTATCAGATGCCCGACATGAACGGCCTGCAGCTCATCGCCGGGGTGCAGAAGATCAATCCCACGATCCCCGCCGTGATGATCACGGCCTACAACATGTCGTTCACGCCGCGCGAGCTCGCCGCCGTGCCATCGCTGAAGACGGTCGTGCGGAAACCTTTCAAGTGGACCGTCCTCGCCGAGGAGGTCGTGAAGCACTGGCCTGACCCCCACCCACCCAAGGTTAAGGTCGTCACCTCAACCCAGGTTCCGTTTAAGCACGCGTAGGCCGTTGTTGTCGGCGTAGAGGACGTGGACGGTGGAGGGCAGCTTGTGCGCGGCGAATTCCGTGGCCATCGCACGCCCAACCTTGGCCGCGAGCTTCGGCCGCGCGACACACAGCACGCTTGAGCCGCTGCCGCTCAGCCAGCCCGTCAATGCCCCGGCGGCAATGCCGGCCTCGATCGCGGGCTTCGCGCCCGGAATCAGCGGCAGACGGTAGGGCTCGTGCAGGAAATCCTTCACGGCATGACGCAGCCGGTCGTATTCGCCGGAGAGGAACGCCGCGACGACGTAGGCCGCGCTGTTCACGCTCTTCACCGCATCGAAATACGGCAGTTCCTTCGGCAGGATGCCGCGGGCCTTTTTGGTCTCGAGCTCCTGGTCGGGCGAGACGACGACGAAACAGAGTTCCCGCCCAATGGGCTTGCGCAATACACCGAGCAATTCGCCCGTGTGCGCATCGCACCGCGCCACGCAGAAACCTCCGATGACGGCGGGCGTGGCGTTGTCCGGATGCCCCTCGAGCTGGGTAACGAGCGAACACAGGTCATCCTTGGTGAGTTTCGCGCCGGTGAGTTCGTTGAGCGCCGCCACGACGCCCGCGCGCAACGTCACGCTGGAGCCCAGGCCGCGCGACATCGGGACTTTGCCGCGGATCGCGAGAGTGAAACCCATCTCCTCCACTCCGGCCCGTACGAAAAACAGCCGCGCGGCCTCGTCGGCCATGTCGATGCCGTGGGTGTCGCTGGCCGCCGCCGGACGCGCCCCGCGCCAATCCCCGCGCGTCAGCGAAATGTCGTTATAGATGTCGAGCGCAAGGCCGAGCGTGTCGAAGCCGGCACCGCAATTCGAGGTGCTGCCCGGAACACGGACAGTCACCTGGCTGGGCAGACGGCGGGAGCGGAAGGAGGGGATCTTCATTGACGGGAGTGGAGCGCGCGGCGGGCTTCGAGGTTTTGTTCGCGTTTCTTGAGGTCTTCGCGCTTGTCGAACTGCTTTTTCCCGGTCGCGGTGGCAATCTCAACCTTCACGAGCGCCTCTTTGAAATACATCCGCAGTGCAACGATCTGGCGGCCGGCGGTCTCGACCTCTTGGGTGAGCTTGCGAATCTCGGGTGCGCGGAGCAGCAGCTTGCGCGGCCGGCGCGGGGCATGTTGAGAGAGCCCTCCGTGCGAATATTCCTCGATGTAGGCACCGTAGAGCCAGACCTCGTCCTTCTCGACCCGGGCGAAGGCGTCGGTGAGCTGCGCCTTGCCGGCGCGGATGGATTTCACCTCGGTGCCGGACAACTTGATCCCCGCCTCAAACTTGTCGTGCACGAAAAAGTCCCGCAGCGCCTTGGCATTGCGCATCTCGGTATAGCGGGTCGGATCGTGTTTCTGGGCGGCCATGGGTCGGAAACATTAATGCGCCGGACAACGCGGGGCGGCAAACAAAAGAAGCGAGGCCTGAGCCTCGCTTCGCGGGAATGGAGAACTGGCCGGAGGAACCAGCTCAGGCCGTGTGCAGTTCGAAGCTGATCTTGCCTTCGACGATCTCGCGCAGGGCGATGTCCTCGGGGCTCAGCTTTTCGAGGGATTCCACGAGCGGGCGGCTGCCGCGGCGCAGCTGCTTGACACGCCGGGAGACGACGTTGATCAGGACGTTCGGGTCTTGGATGACTTTTTGGGCTTCGCGGATGTATTCGTCTCTCATGGGTGCGGAAAATGGAAGGGATACCCCTAGGTCCGGCCCCGGGAGCGTCAAGGGCTAATTTGTTAGGTTCATTCTCTGTTTTCGGCTGGCTGGAACACGTTAGCCGTGGGACACTTCACCCATGTTCGTGGCTTGGACAACCACCGCCCACCGCGCCGATGCCGACCGGCTCGCCCGGGGCGCGGTCGAGGCCCGCCTCGCCGCCTGTGCGCAAGTGGACGGGCCGATTACCTCCCATTACCACTGGGAGGGAAAATTGACGCAGTCCGAGGAATTCCGCATCTGGTTCAAGTATCTGCCGGCCACGGCTTCGTCGCTCAGCGCCTGGGTTCACAACCACCATCCCTATGCCACGCCGCAGTGGATCGAGGTCAGCGCCGAAAACGTTGGCGAAAAATACTTGTCATGGGCTATCGCGAACTCTACTTCCCTCCCCTTCCAGCAGACAAAATCATCTTAAACCAGACTTCCTTCCATGTCCCAGCATCCCAGTCTCAAAGCCGCCGGCGGCGGTGTCGTCAGCAAACGTAACGTCCTCAAGCGCTTCGAGCGCGTGGCCCTTCTGAAGAAGCGCGGCCAATGGAAGGATGGCGATCGCGTCCAAGGTCTCCGTAAGACCAAGGCTGACGCCTAAGCGATTCATTTTCCCAGGCGGGCGTTTTATCGCGCCCGCCTTTTTTGTTTATGCACGACTTGTTCAAGCCCCTCCTTGATTGGTATATGCAGTCGCTCGAGAGCGGAGGCTACGCTCTCATCGTGCTGCTCATGTTCGTCGAGAGCACCTTCCTCCCCCTGCCGAGCGAACTGATTATCCCGCCCGCCGCGCATCTGGCCTACACGAAGGGTGACATGAGCCTCGTGGGCATCATCATCGCCGGCGCCGTCGGCTCCTGGCTCGGGGCCACCACCATGTATTGGCTCGCCCGCTGGGCCGGACGGCCGCTCGTGCTGAAGGTTAGCGGCGGCATCACCCACTGGATCCAACGTCACGCAAACTGGCCCGTACTGGATAAATTCCTCGGTCATCTGGTCGTGTCGCCCGAAAAGATCGAAAAGGCCGAGCGCTGGGCCGCCGCCTACGGCAACTTTGGCGTCTTTGCGTCGCGCTTGCTGCCGGTCGTCCGCCACCTGATCGGCATCCCTGCCGGCATTGTGCGGATGAATTACTGGAAATTCTCCCTTTGGACCATCGTAGGTTCGGCCCTGTGGTGCGGGGTTCTCTGCTGGCTCGGCGTGCAGGCCGGACAGGACGAGGCCCTCATGCGCGGCGAGCTACGCTCGATCACGCTCTGGGGCGCCGGCATCCTCGCCGCGCTCGGCGCCATCTACTGGTTCTTCGTGCACCGGCAGATGCAGGCGAAGAAGTAAGTGCCCGATGTTATGGAGGCGGGACTATCAGTCCCGCGGTCGGCCTCAACTTGGAGGGCCCGCGTCGCTGCGGGCCGTCTCGCGGGGGCTGCGCCCATCCCGGCATTTTTTGCGATCTCCTGCTCGTGACACTAATCCCTATTGCCTCGCGCCGTCTCGCCGTGGCATTTTGCCTGCTCACTCACGCCCTCCTATGAGCTCCAAGAAGAAAGTCGCCATCCTCACCGCCGGCGGTCACGCCCCCTGCCTCAGCGCCGCCGTCGGACAACTCATTTTGCACTACACGCAGCAGTGCCCCGACTGGGACATCATCTGCTACCGCTCCGGCTACAAGGGCCTCCTGCTCGGCCAGAGCTATGTGGTTACGCCCGAGATCCGCGCCCAGGCTGCAGTGCTCAAAAACTATGGCGGCAGCGTCATCGGCAACAGCCGCGTGAAGCTCACCAACGTCAAGGACGCCGTGAAGCGCGGCCTCGTAAAGGAAGGCCAGCATCCCCTCGAGGTTGCCGCCGCTCAGCTCGAAAAGGACGGCGTGGACATCCTCCACACCGTCGGCGGTGACGACACCAACACCACGGCCGCCGATCTTGCCGCCCACCTTCAGAAGCACAATTACAAGCTCAACGTCATCGGCCTCCCCAAGACGATCGACAACGACATCATCCCCATCCGCCAGAGCCTCGGCGCCGTCACCGCCGCCGAGCAGGGCGCGAAATTCTTCTCCAACGTCGTCACCGAGCTCGGCGCCAGCGCCCGCATGCTCATCGTCCACGAGGTCATGGGCCGCAACTGTGGCTGGCTCACGGCCGCGACCGCCGCCGAATACCAGAAGAGCCTCGCCAAGCAGGCGTGGGTCCCTGGCCTCGGCGTCACCAAGGCCCGCTACTCGGCTCACGCGATCTACCTGCCCGAAATGGCTCTCGACATCGAAGCCGAGGCCAAACGCCTCAAGGCCCTCATGGACGCGCAGGGCAACATCAACCTCTTCATCAGCGAAGGCGCCGGCTTGGAGAGCATCATCGCCGAGATGACCGCCAGCGGCAAGGAAGTCGCTCGCGACGCCTTCGGCCACGTCCGCCTCGACACCATCAATCCCGGCAAGTGGTTCGCCGAGCGCTTCGCCGCGATGATCGGCGCCGAGAAGACTCTCGTGCAGAAGAGCGGCTATTTCGCCCGCTCCGCCCCGGCCAATGCCGAGGACTTCAAGCTCATCGACACGTGCGTGCTCAAGGCCGTCGAATGCGCCAAGGCCGGCATCACCGGCCTCATCGGCCACGATGAGGAACGCGGCAACGAGCTCCGTGCGATCGAATTCCCCCGCATCAAGGGCGGCAAGGCCTTCGACGTCATGCAGCCGTGGTTCCAGGATCTCCTCAAGGAAATCGGCCAGCCGATGACCAAGGTGGTCCACGTCGCGCACTGAGCTGCATCCTCTGGAGGGCCCGCGTCCCTGCGGACCGTCTTATCTCATAGGCGGGGCCGCGCGACCCCGCCTTTTCTTTTGTAGATGCCTCCCCC
>DATCRM010000410.1:0-14122 GCA_036568985.1 Lacunisphaera sp.
CCCGCCACGAGATTGCCGCCCACGATGCCGACGATGATGCCCATCAGGCCGCCCACGAGCGAGAGGATCACCGCCTCGAGAAGAAATTGGGACAGGATGTTGTGCTTCTTTGCCCCGATGGATTTGCGGATGCCGATCTCCTTCGTGCGCTCCGTGACGCTCACGAGCATGATGTTCATGACGCCCACGCCGGAAGCCAGCAGGGCGATGGCGCTGATCACGAAGGCGCCCACGGCCACCGTGTTGGCGATCTTGTTGAACGCCTCGATCAGGGACTCGTTGGAAAACACTTCGAAGTCGTTCGGGTCCTCGGGGTCCAGTCCGCGCACGAGCCGCATCGTCCCGACGGCGGCTTCCTGGACGGCCGCGAGCTCCGCCTGACCGGGCGCCTGGATGTTGACGCTGATCGAACGGCCGGCGCGGCCGTACGTCTCCAGGAATTGCGTGATGGGCACGACGGCAAAATTGTCCTGGCTCTGGCCAAAGGAAGAACCCTTGGGCGCGAGCAATCCGACCACGGTGTAGGCCTGGCCGTCGATGCGCACCATGCGACCCAGCGGATTCTCGTTGAGGAAAAGTTTTTTCGTCAGCTCGTCGCCGAGCAGAACGACCGCCCGTCCAAATTCGACGTCGTCCGGACCGAGGTTGCGACCGGCCGCGATTTCGTAATCGCGACTGGTGATAAAGTTCTCGTCGCCGCCCCCGAGGATGACGTTGGGGTTCGTGCGGCGGTCGAGGTAGATGGCCACCCGGCCGCCGCGCCGGAGCATCAGGCTGATCTGGGCGCTGTCGCCCATCAGCTCCTTGAACCGTGATGCCTGGGAAAAATCGATGTCGCGCCGGTTGGCAAACCGCTGGCGCGGGTCGCTGAAGTTGATGGCCGGATACTTCATGAACTGAAAGCTGTTCGCCCCGAGCACATTCAGGCCCGACTCGATCGAGCCCTTCAGCCCGGAGATGACCGTCATGACCCCGATCACGGAAAACACCCCGACGGCGATGCCCAGCATGGTCAGGCTGGAACGCAGCTTGTTCGCCTTGAGCGAATCGAACGCGAGCCGGAGGATTTCGGAGAAGATCATCGGAAAATTTTCGATTTTGGATTCTCGATTTTCGATTGCTGGCTTCGCTTGGCGAGGGTGCGACGGGACGCGACCATGATTGCCGTCAACTCCCCAGCCTCTTGGTGCAACGGTTCAACCTTGGCCGCATTCATCAGTCCGTGATCGCCGATCAACTCCAACCAGAACGCCGACTCGTCAGCCTCTTCCTCAACAACCGACAGCTTGGAAATCATCTCCGCGGAGGAACGCGACCGGCACGCTGCCCGATAGTTGGCTCCGACCGACGTACCCGATCGGCCCAATTGGGTTGCCAAGACCCGGCCGGACCGAGTTTCAGGGAGTGAATCTATCAATTTCAGTACCCGCAGTGCGAAGGTCTTTGTGCGCAATTTGAGTTTAGATTCGGTCATAAATGAAATCGAAAATCGAGAATCCAAAATCGAAAATAGGCTTTGCGCTATTCATAGCGCAAAGCCACCACCGGGTCGAGTTTGCTGGCCGCCCACGCCGGGGCGAAGCCGCTGAAGATGCCGGTCAAGACCGACACGGAAAGACCGATGACCACCAAGCTGGTGGAGAACACCAGCGGGAACGACGGGGCGACTACGCTGACGATACTCGTGAGACCCGCGGCCAGCGCGAGGCCGGCCACTCCGCCGACGAAGCAGATGGCGACGGCCTCGACGAGAAATTGGAGAAGGATGGTACGGCGACGCGCGCCGAGCGCCTTCCGCGTACCGATTTCCTTCGTGCGCTCCTTCACGCTGACGTAGGTGATGTTCATGATGCCGATGGCGCCGACGAAGAGCGCCAGCCCGGTAATGAAAAGCCCCGCCATGGCGATGCCGTTCTTGATCGGATCGAGTTGCTGCCGGATTGTCCCCTGTTCGTTGATCTCAAAGTCGTCGCGTTGCTCGGGTCCGAGTCCGCGGATGCGGCGCATGAGTCCCTGCAGTTCCTCGCGCGCCTCGGCCATGCGCGTATTGTCCACCTGCACACGCAGCTCCCCGCCATCGCCCACCCGGTAGTAGCGCCGGAAGGTGCTCAAGGGCATGGCGACCATCGAATCCCAGCTGAAGAGACCGAGGAAACTGCCCTGCTTCGCCACCACGCCGATGACTTGGAAATTCTGGTCGCGGATGCGGATGGTTTTGCCGATGGGCGATTCGTTGGGAAAGAGCGCGTCCGCCACGTCGTAGCCGATGACGCACACATTCGAGCCGACCTGCCCTTCAAAATCGCTGTAGAAGCGTCCCTCCTTCATGTCGGATCGGGTGATGCGCGAATAGTCGGCCGTCGTCCCCATCGTGTAGATGTTGTTCACGCGGTATTCGCCCCGGACGATGGTGGTCATCCGCTCGCCCGTGGGCACGGCCAATTTGAGCGCGCTCCCGGGATTGGCGGCGATCCACGCGTTGATCTGCGGGCCGTACTCGTGCTTGATCGGGCGGCGATTGCGGTAATTCCACCAATCCTCGACACCCTTCCACGGCCACTTTGAGACGTAGAGAATGTCGTCGCCAAAACCCGCCATGCTCCGGTCGACGCCGGCGTCGATGCCCCGGATCGCCGTGCCCATGAGCGTGACCGCCACGATGCCGATGATCACTCCGAGCGCCGTGAGCGCCGAACGCATCTTGTTCGCCCGGATCTGGGCCGCCGCGATACGGATCGACTCGTTGAGCTCGTAGAAAAAGCGACGCATGGGAATTTATGATTTATGATCCACGATCGACGATTTATCGAACCCACCGTCGGTAGGCACGTCCCGACAAATGATTGGTCCGCTCCGCTCCCAACTGAGGGCATTGGCGATTGTCGAAATCATAAATCATCAATCGTAAATCGAAAATCAGAACGCCGCCGCGTCCGACTCGATCAAACCATCCCTCAACCGCACGATCCGCCGCGCGTGGCGGGCGATGTCTTCCTCGTGCGTCACCACGATGATCGTGTTGCCCTGATCGTAGAGATGCTCGAAGAGGTCCATAATCTCGACCCCGGTCTTGGAGTCGAGGTTGCCCGTGGGCTCGTCGGCGAGGATGATGGACGGGCGGGTCACGAGCGCGCGCGCAATGGCCACGCGCTGGCGCTGGCCGCCGGAGAGCTCGTTGGGCCGGTGGTGCATGCGCTCAGCCAGCCCCACGTCGATCAGCGCCTGGCGCGCGCGCTCGATGCGCTCGTGGCGCGGAACGCCCGCGTAGATGAGCGGGAGCTCGACGTTGTGCAGGGCGTTGGAGCGCGGGAGCAAGTTGAAGGTCTGGAAGACGAATCCGATCTCACGATTGCGGATGTCGGCCAGCTCGTCGTCCACCATGTGGGCCACGCTCTTCCCATTGAAATCATAGTGCCCCGCCGTCGGCGTATCGAGGCACCCGAGCATGTTCATCAGGGTGGACTTGCCGGAGCCGGACGGGCCCATGATGGCCAGGTATTCGTTGCGGCGGATCTGGAGCGCGACGCCGCGCAGGGCGTGGATGGTCTCGTCGCCCATCTTGTAGAGCTTGGTCACGCCCTCGATCTGAATGACCAGCTGGCCCGGGGTCCGGGTCGTACGCGCGACAGTGGGTGCGGGTGAAGGAATCATGGTGCGGGAGGCGGGATCGACAATCCCGCCCTACAATCACGGTTTCTTTTCGCCGGGCTTTTTCGGCGTTTCGATGCGCACCTTGTCGCCGTCCTTGAGGACGCGGGTGACGACGCTGAAGGGTCCGGTGACGACCTCGTCGTCCTTCTTCAGGCCGGAGGTAATCTCCATGTGGGTGGTGTCGGCGATGCCGGTGCCGACGTTAACCATTTTGACGGTGTCTCCGTTGCGGAGGAAGACGACGCGCTGGAGGGCCTCGCGATCGGCCCGCTCGCGCTCGCGTTGCTGCTTCTCGTTGACCGCGGCGGCGGCGCCGTCGCCTTGGGTCTCCTTGGCCTTCTTGTCGCGGTCCTGCGATAGCTGGTCGATGGTCTTGGAACCCTCCTTGCTGCGCACGGTGACCGCCTGGATGGGCACGGCGATGACGTCCGTGACGGTCTTGGTCTCGATGTCGGCGTTGGCGCTCATGCCGGGGCGGAAGGCCACGTCGCGGTCGGTGATGCGGATCTTGACCACGAAGTTGGTCACTTCCTCCTGGGTGTTCTGTCCGAGCGTGCGGGCGGTGGAGGCGATTTCCCAAACCTCGCCGGAGAAACGGCGGTTCGGGTAGGCGTCGACGGAGATGCGGGCCTTGTCGCCCACCTTGACGTTGACGACGTCGTTCTCGTTGACGTTGACCCGCACCTCCATGTTGGCCAGGTCGGCCACGCGCATGACCTCGGTGCCGGCGAACTGGCCAGTACCGACGACGCGCTCGCCCACCTCGCTGGTGCGGGAGCTGACGGTGCCGTCAATCGGAGAATAAATGGTCGTCTTGCTGAGCAGTTCCTGCGCCTGGGCCAGCAGGCCCTCGGAGCTGCGGATCTGGGCCAGTGCATTGTCGTAATTGGCCTGGGCGGCCTCGAAGGCGGTGCGGGTGGCGGTCATCTCCGAGTCGGAGATCAGCTGCTTGGAAAAAAGGTCCTGACTGCGCTTGAAATCCTCTTCGGTCTTGAGGAGCTGTGCCTTGCTCTGAATGGAGGTGGCGCGGGCCGCGGCGAGGGCTGCCTCCCGCTGGTCGAGCTGATACTTGTAATTGTCGGGCCGGATGCGGACCAGGAGGTCGCCCTTTTTGACGGGCGCGCCCTCGCGCAAAGGCAGTTCGATGATCTCGCCCGAGACCTCGGGGGCGATTTTAACCTCGGTCTCCGGCTGGACCTTGCCGGTGGCGTTGACCGACTGGGTGATGGTCTTGATCACGGCCTTCTCAGTGGTGACGACGATCGACTTGTCCTTCTTCTTGGCGGCAATGGCGACCGTGGCGGCGATGGCGACCACCGCGACGCTCAACAGGATGATCAGGAGCTTGCGGCGGGATTTCTTCTTGGGCGCAACAGTCGGCGTGGCGCGGGGGGCGACGGCGGCCGGCGCGGTGAATTGGTTCGCAGGGGCGGACATAAGGATTCAGTTGGTCGGATAGATTGAGAGAATATGACAGGGAATGGCCAGCGCTTAGTCCTGTCCCGAAAAACACAGAGGGGCCCCTGCGGGCCCCCCTGCAACACAACTGATAACTACGAACGGGGACAGGATTGAGCGGGAAAAAGCGGAGGGAAACGCCGGTGCGACGAAACGGGTGGAATCTGCGACCGAACGCAAGGTCAGGCGGACCAATGGACGGTGCAAGCGGGTGGTGCTGGGCATGGGCCCAATCACACCGGCAAACCGCCCAAAGTTGCAGCCCGTTGTGATGAATGGGCGCGGGGACGGATGAATGGCGCCCGGGGTCGGCAAAGCCGATCCCCCCGCCACTCTATCCGTCAAATCAGGGCAACCCTACCGCAACCTGTCATGCTCCGGGACATCCTTTCCCTGAGAATTCCGCTCAAAACCGTGTACTCGCGGAGATGTAGTACAGCCGGCCGATGGGGTTGAACTCCGTGATGTCGGCGTTGGAGAGGGAGTCGAAGGTCGCCGACTTCGTGGGCATGCGGTTGGTGAAATTGTTCACACCGACCGAAAGCTTCATACCCTTGAGGCGTCGCCATCCGGCTTTCCAGTCATAGCTCACGCTGGCGTCGTAGGTCGAATAGGCCGGGATCCGCTGCTGGTAGTCGGGCAGATAATCCGTGGTCCAGATCGTGTCCGTGGTCGCCGAATAAAAGGTTTGGCCGAGATCCACCGTCCAGCCGCCGCTTTCCCATGACACCTGGTTGTAGAGGCGCCAGCGCGGGATCGTGCCGTTCAAGCCCGTGACCAATCCGGCCGTGGGCGTGAAGGGCGCGCCGGGCGCGACCTGGATGTCATAGTTCAGGTAATACGAGCCGGTCGAGGCGAAGCGCAGCTTGCCGCCGGCATCGAGCTTCCACGTGTATTCCAACCGCGTGTCGAAGCCGCTGAGTTTCGCCGTGCCGAGGTTGCTGGCGGCCGGCACGACCAGGTACAGATTGTCGAGGCCGAGCAAGGAAACCTGCCCGGGTGCGCTGATGGTGGGACCGGTCGCGGAGCTGATGTGGATGAGGCTGGCATAGGGCGAATTTCCGCCGTTCACCTCGACATCATGAAACACCTGGTCGACCACACCCGACGTGAAATAGCTGCTGATGACCTCGCTTTGCTTGATGTTGAAGTAGTCCACTGACACGAGGAAGTCGGGCAAGGCCTTGGGTGACCAGACGATGCCCGCCGAGTAATTGGTCGAGCGCGAGGGAGCCAGGCTGGTGACTGCGGTCGTCACGAGTCCTGCCTGGTTGGTGTCGAACTCAGCCAGCGGAGGCGTGAAACCGATGGCGACCGGTGAATTCAGCTCGTAGAGCGTGGGGGCCGCAAAGGATTTCGAGAACGTCGCGCGGAACAACAGGCTGTCGTCGACCGGTTGGTAGCGCAGAGCGATCTTGGGCACGGTGGGATCGTCGGTATCGCTGTAGCGCTCGTGGCGGACGGCGACCGTTAGCTCGGCCGTGTGGATGCCCGGCCGGCGATTTTCCGGTCCGACAAGCGGGATGCGGACCTCGGCGAACGCCGACTTCACGTCGCGCTTCTGGTTGAAGGGGTCGATCGTCGTGCCCGAATCGTAGGCGAAGGTGGCGGACTGGCTGTCGATGTCCGCCTCGGCGGTGAGCTTTTCGGAACGCACCTCCAAACCGGCGGCGAGGCTGATGCTGCCGCCGGGCAGTTTGAGCAGGTCGGTGCCGACCAACTTGAGGTCGGCGGAGACGAGGGTGCTCTTAAACTTGCCCGCGGCCGCGCCAAAGACGCCGTCGAGGGCACCGCTGGCCTGGGTGCGGTTGAAAAGGTTGATCTTGCCAGCGGCAACGGCCGCGATCCGCGCAGCCGTGCGGACCAATCCACCGTTGGCAAAGTCCTGCACGCCCTGACTGTAATCCGCCGCGCCGTCCCACGTCCAGTGGTCGGCCAGGCTGCCCTTGAGGCCGAAGATGCCGCGGAACGAATCCGTCACGGCCGAGTAAGTGCGGGGATAATCGACGAAACGATTGCGCACGCTGACGTCGCGCCCGAGCACGTTGGCGGGATCGGCGGCCGTCAGGCGAATCGTGAGCGGCTGGGCGTTGAGTTGCGAGACGGTGTCGGTGGACGAATAGAGCAAGTCGCCAAAGTAACGGAGCTGGTCCGAGAAACGCCCCTCGAGCGAGAAGGTCCCGATCTTCTTCTCGTTGGCGAGGATCATCGTCGTGTAGCGGGCCAGATCGTAGAAGCGCAGGATTTCACCGGTGTTGTAGGGCCCGGTGTAACCGCGCTCGGCCAGGGTCGCACCGGCCTTGGGAGCATTCAGGGAAGGATCGAGGAAATAGTAGCCGTTGGGATCGCCGGTGAAATTGCCGTCGGCGTCGTAAGCGCCGACCTGAATCGCGCCCGCAAAGTTCGTCGTGCCGTAGACCGGCGTGGCGAAGGGCCGCTCATAATTAAAGACCGGGTCGGTCTTCACCCATTCGTACGAAGCAGTGACCTTCGGACCGTTTTCGCCGAAGCGTCCGCCGACCACGCCGTAGGCTGATTTTTCCTCGTAGTGACCCTGGTTGCGGGTGAAGGCGTAGCGTCCGCCGATCTCGGCGCCCTGGAAATCGGATTTGAGAATGATGTTCACGACGCCGCTGACCGCGTCGGAGCCATAGATGGCGGAGGCACCGTCGGTCAGAATCTCGACGCGTTCGATCGCGGCGAGGGGAATGGCGTTCACGTCCACGAACACGTTTCCACCGGTCGCTCCGACCGGGGCCGAGGCGAGACGCCGGCCGTTGACGAGCACGAGCGTGGCCGCGTTGCGCAGCGCCAGGGAAGAGCCACCGTTGGTCAGGCCGCTGCTGATGTTGCCGTTGTCGCCGCCGAGGTTGGCGTTGCCGGTGAACTGCGGCGCGACCTTGCGGATGACCTGAAGCAGGTCGCTGGCAACGCCGCTCTGCGCGATGATCTGCGGCGTGAGCAGGGTGACCGGGGAAGCCGGCGTCTCTCCCGCCGTCGGGAGATTCGAGCCGGTCACGACGTATCGCTCGAGCTGCAGGGTTTCGTCCTTATCGGCTGGAGCCGTCTGGGCCGGGCTGACCTGAAAAAGGAAGAGTCCGGTGGCGGTCAATCCGCAGGCACGCAGAACCTTCCCGAACAAGGCGGGAGTGTCGTTCTTCATGGTGTTAGGTTGTGTTCGGGCGACCCGGACGCGGGCCGCTTCGTTGGGCACAGCAACCTCCACCCCACCCCGCCGCTCAACGGCGATACGACCAGCCGCCGCAATTACGCGATCATCCGGCATGGCGGCACGACAGGCCCCACGCCGCGCGTCATATTGCGTAATACGCCGCGCGTTAGCTGATTTCCTGCTCCCACGTCATCGCCGCGCCGACGATGCCCGCGTCGTTGTTCATGCGGGCGGGCACGACCTTCGCCTGTGCGCGCAGGTATTTGAAGAATTTGTCCGACTTCTTGCTCACGCCGCCGCCGATGATGATGAGTTTCGGCGAGAACAAGCGTTCAACCACGGCGAGGTACGTGTTCACGCGATCAGACCATTCCGGCCAGTCGAGCCGGGCGCGCTTGCGCACCGAGGCCGCGGCGAAGCGTTCCATCGGTTTGCCCCGCCAGGGAATCCAGCCCAGTTCGGCATTGGGAAACAGCTGCCCGCGGTAAAACAAGGCCGAGCCGATCCCGGTGCCGAAAGTGAGCAACAGCACCGTGTCCTGCCGGCCGCGCCCGGCGCCGAACTTCATCTCGGCCAACCCGGCCGCATCGGCATCATTGAGCAGGCGCACCGGACAGCCCGTCGCCCGGCGAAAAATCACCGCGCCGTTCTGATTCTCCCACATCTTGCCCAGGTTGCCCACGGCGCCGATGTGTCCTTCCTGGACGATGCCGGGAAACCCGATCCCGACCGGGCCCTTCCAGTTGAAATGGCGCGCGATCTCACGTGCGGCGGAGAGACCTTCTTTGAGAGTGCAGGGAGAGCCGATCTCCACGCGATGCCGCTCCGCCAGCAGGCGGCCGGTCTTGGTGTCCACGGGTGCGCCCTTGAAGGCTGACCCGCCGATGTCGATACCGAGAACTTTCATGTGGAACGTAAGCCTAGGAGGGAAATTGCCTGCGAATCACGCGAATAAACGCGAATCAATCAGGTTGTAGGAGCCTGCTTGCAGGCGATGCAGCAAGATACGTGAATGGCTGTTCGCTTTCGCCTTCAAGCAGGCTCCTACAAAAGCAGTCAATCACCGGCACCCACCCCGGCTGATTGCATCTCTGCCGGCGTGGCCGGGCGTGATGACACCAGCTCCACTTCAAAATGCAGTTCTTGTCCGGCCAGCGGATGGTTGGCATCGAGGAGGACCTCATCCCCTTCGATGGCCATCACAGTAACTATGGGCGATTGCCGGTCGGGTCCGGTCTGGAACTGGTCCCCCACCCGCACGTCGTCCACGGGCAACCGGGCCCGCGGCACCTTCTGCACGAGCGCGTCCTCGCGCAATCCATAGCCGCGTTCGGGCGGAACGACGATCTGGCGTTTCTCGCCAGCGCTCATGCCGAGCAACGGCTCTTCCAGTCCCTCAATGATCTGGCCCGCACCTTCGAGACAGGAAAGCGGAGCCGCCCCGCGCGATGTGTCGAGCATGCGCCCCTCGCGGTTGCGGAGGGTGTAGTGGAAAGTCAGATGACGGGCAGCGGACATGGGGGATCAAGCGAAACGCGAAACGCCAAAATGCCAAACGCCAAACAAACCCAAGAAACAAAATACTCGGCGGATTCGTTCTCCGTTATTGGAAATTGTTTGGGGTCTGGGATTTGGCGTTTGGATTTTCCCGGCGCCTCGCCGGCTACGTTTCTTCCCGCAACACCGCAAGCGGCGGGTGGTCGCAGATGCCGCGGTTCGACAGCAGGCCGGTGGCGACGGTCATCACGCTCACGGCCGCCCAACCCACCAGCAGCACCCCGATCGATGGGGTGGTCCAGGCCACCTTGAACATGAAGTAGGCCAAAGCACCATTGGCGGCGACCGCCAGCATCGCCCCGACCGCGGCCCCCAGCGTGCCGAGCGCGAGGTATTCGGCGAACATGATGCGATTCACCTGCGCCTTCGTGGCGCCGAGCGTGCGCAGCAACACGCTCTCGCGCACGCGTTGCGAGCGTCCGATCAGGACCGCACCGGCGAGCACGATCCCCCCCGTGACGACCGTGAAGAGCGCCAGAAATTCCACCACGAACGACGCCTTGGAGTAGACGCCGTCAATCGTCTGGATGATCAGTGCCAGGTCGATGGCCGAGACGTTGGGAAAGTCGCGGACGACCGCCTGCTGCACCCGGGCCGATTGCGCGGCATCGGCGGCGCGCAGGGCCACGATGTAAAATTTCGGCGCGGCATCCAGCGCGCCCTCGGGAAACACCATGAAGAAATTGGGCTGCATCCGGCGCCAGTCCACCTGACGCAAGCTGTCGACGCGGGCTTTGACCGGCACGCCCTGCACGTCGAACACGATCTCGTCGCCCAGCGCGATTTGGAGATCGCGCGCCAGGCTCTCCTCGACCGACACCGGCACCACCTCGGCGCTTGCATCCACCCGACCGGTGAATTTGCCCGCGATGATCTTTTCGGTGTCCGTGAGTTCACCGCGGTAGGTCGAACGATATTCGCGGCGGAGCGTCCACGCGGGGATGCGCGAGTCGGGCGCCTTCAGGATATCGGCCACAGGCCGGCCCTTGATCGACGCGATGCGCATCGTGATGATGGGCGCGTGCTGGCGCACCGGGGCGCCGTTTGTTTGCAGCAGTTTTTTCAACGGCTCAACCTGATCGTCCTGGATGTCGAAGAGCATCAGGTTGGGCCGGTCGCCGCCGCCCACCACGCGCAACTGTCCGAGCAGTGTGTCGCGCGAGAGATACAAGGTCATCATCAGGAACGTGCCCATGCCCAACGAGACCAGCAGCAACAGCGTGCGGTTGTTGGGCCGGTAGAGGTTGGCGACGCCCTGCCGCCAGGCGTAAGGCAGTCCGCGTGGGGTGAATCGCCGCGCGAACCACGATAGGAGCTGGGCCAGCCCGGCCAGCACCCCGAAGCAAACCAGCAACGCCAAACCGAAACCCGCGCCCCATTGCCACCGGCCGGTCTGCCACACTGCGAACGCGAACACCATGGCGATGATCGCGCCGAACACGAGAACCTGCAGCCAATCGCGGCCGGCGCCATTCGCCGCATAGGCGGAACGCAAAGTGAGCAGCGGCGACACCCGACGCACCTCCAGCAGAGGCAGCAGGGCAAACAGCACGCTGATCACCATGCCCGCCCCGAGGCCGCGGGCCAGCGCGCCCCACGAAATCGACAGTTCGAGGCTGAACGGCAGAAAATCGCGCAACAAAGCCGGCAGC
This sequence comes from Lacunisphaera sp., assembly GCA_036568985.1. Taxonomy (GTDB): domain Bacteria; phylum Verrucomicrobiota; class Verrucomicrobiia; order Opitutales; family Opitutaceae; genus Lacunisphaera. The sequence continues at coordinate 11,491 of DATCRM010000410.1, forward strand.
GTCAGCTGCACCGCCAGCCCCAACGCTGCGCCCAAGGTCGCACCCAGCAGGCCCAGCCCGAGTCCCTGCACGAGGTAGATGGAAAAACTGGTGCGCGCCGAAGCGCCGAGGCAACGCAGGATCGCCACCGTGGGAATCTTCTGGCGAATGTGGGCGTGGATTGCGCTCGCCACTCCGATGGCTCCGAGAAAAAGCGACGCGAATCCCACCAGGCTGAGGAAAGAGTTCACGTTGCTGATGGACTGCCCGAGCTCGCGCTTGCGCTCCTCGACCGTGTCGTAGCCAAACCGCTGCTCACGGAAACGTTCCTGCAGGGAGCGCTCCAAGGCCTGGACATCGAACGCCGCGGGGAATTTGAAATACATCCGGTGCCGGGAAAGGCTGCCGGGCTGAAGCAAGCCGGTGCCGCCCACGGTCGAAAGCGGCACGAAGACGCGGGGTGCCATCGTCGCCACCGCCGTGGCTTCACCGGGAATGGCGCGCAGGCCGCCGGCCACGGTGTATTCGGTCGAACCCAGCCGCACCTTGTCGCCGGGTTTGAGATTGAACTGGATCATCAGGCTCTCCTCCAGCACGGCATTCAATCCGCCGCGCAGCGCCGCGCGGGCACCCGCGGGCCTCGTGTCGAAATCGCCGTAGAACGGAAAATTGCCCTCGATGGCCCGCACCTGCACCAGCCGCGTCGGCCCGCCTTCGGTGGGGAGGATGATCATCGAGTTGAACGAGACCTCGCGGGCGCGTTCGTCGCCGAGGCTGGAAAGATAATTCAACGCCTCCGCGGGAAATTCGCTGCGGGAATTGACCGTCAGATCGGCGCCGAGCAGCGATTTGGTCTGCTCCTCGATGGCCAGCCGCAGGTTGTCGCGCAGCGAACCGACCGCCACCAGCGCCGCCACGCCGAGCACGATCGCCAGGGAAAACAGCAGGAGCCGCCGTCGCGAAGCCCGCGTATCCCGCCAGGCCATTTTGAGGATGAAATTCATGAGGCGGTCACCACGAATTGCACGGATCGGCACGAATGAACAAGAGCCCCATTCCCGCCACCGTCATCCTGAGCAAAGCGAAGGATGCAAGGGAATGGACTGACGCCCGCCCACGCTTGGATCCTTCGCTCGGCTCAGGATGACGGGCGCGGGGGATGGCTTGGGTATCCATGTTCATCTGTGTCATCCATGGTTAACCGTTTCGTCCGCGATCACGTGGCCCGAGCGCAGGCAGAGGATGCGCTGGGTTTTGCGGGCGAGCTCGAGGTCGTGCGTCACCAGCACGAGCGTCGTGCCGCGTTCGCGGTTGAGGCCGAAGATGAGATCCACCATCGCGTGCGCCGTGTCGCCGTCGAGGTTGCCGGTCGGCTCATCGCAAAAGAGAATGCGCGGGCGATTGATGAAAGCCCGCGCCAGCGCCACGCGCTGCTGCTCGCCGCCGGAGAGTTGCGTGGGGTAATGATCCAGCCGGTCGCCGAGACCGACACGCGCCAGCAGCTCGGCGGCGTCGGACTCCTTCACCCCGTTGCCGCGCAACTCGAGGGGCACGAGCACGTTTTCCTGCGCGGTCAGCGTCGGGATCAATTGGAAGTTCTGAAAGACGAAACCGACGCACTCGTTGCGCACCAGGGCGCGCTCATCCTCGGACAAGCCGCCGATTTCGCGTCCGTCGAGATGCACGCGGCCGGTCGACGGCTGATCGAGACCCGCGCACAGGCCCAGCAGCGTGGTCTTGCCGCTGCCGGATGGCCCGACGATCGCGCAGGTGCCTCCAACAGGAAGGGAGAACGACACCTCGTTCAATACGGTCAGCGGCCCGGCCGCGGTGGCGTAGGTCTTGGTCAGGCGCTCGACATTTAGGATGCTTTGGACACTCATTGCGGGTATCACGATGGGCCTGAACAAGAGTGAACTTACCCCAAAGCGCAAAAGCCAATCAGGCTGGACGGTGCTGCTGGTCCTGTGGGCGGCTGTCACCCTGGGTGCGGCGGAGACCAAATCCATTATCTTTTTCGGCGACAGCCTCACCGCCGGCTACGGCGTGGACCCCGACGAGGCCTACCCCGCCCTCATCCAGAAAAAAATCGACGAAGCACAGCTCCCCTGGCGCGTGGTGAACGCCGGCCTGAGCGGAGAAACCACGGCCGGCGGGCTGCGGCGACTGGACTGGATCCTGCGTCAGCGCGTGGACATTTTTGTCATCGAACTGGGCGGCAACGACGGATTGCGCGGAATAGCCCCGGCGAACACGCGCGCCAACTTGGAAACCATGATCGCACGCGTCCGCCAGAGATACCCCGACGCCAAAGTCATCATCGCCGGCATGCAGATGCCCACCAACATGGGCCCCGAGCACCGGCAGGCCTTCGCCGCCATCTATCCCGAAATCGCCGAGGCGAGCGGGACCCTGTTGATTCCCTTCCTGCTCGACAGAGTCGGAGGCGATCCCCGGCTGAACCAACCCGATGGCATCCACCCCACTCCCGAAGGTCACAAGATCGTGGCCGAAACCGTCTGGCGTACCCTTCAACCGTTGCTATGAGACATTTACGTCTTGGTTTGTTCATGTGCGGCTTCCTCGCCCTCGCTCTGTGCGGCCAGGCCGCGACCGCCGTTCCCGATTGGCTGGAAAGCCTGCATCTCATCGC
>DATCRM010000411.1:0-2731 GCA_036568985.1 Lacunisphaera sp.
ACTATCAGTCCTGCGAGGCGCAGGCCGCGCTCTTTCCCAAACGCGGGGCTGATAGCCCCGCCTCCAACCAAGTCGGAGCACCTGTCAGCCGTAGGCCAGGCGAAGGCTGAAGCTCCGAGGTATTCGACCCAAAGGGAATAAGCACGAATTCCTGAGGTAGCAGGCCCGATCCAAAACCCGAGCAGATGTCACTGTGTGGTGACGGGCTCCCAACCCCATGGAGGCATCCGTTTCATTCGTGTTCCTTCGTGTCCATTCGTGGTTTAATTGAATGGTTCGGGTTGAAAACCCCTCCTAGTTCCCCGGCGCCACTTCTCCGCCAGGGATCTTGAGCGTGTAGGCGTGGCGGCAGGGGGCGTTGTCGGGATTCAAGGCCGGAAGCGTGATCTCCAAGTCCGAGCCGACTGCGCGCCACGCCAGCGGAGCGTCGACGCCGAGCAGCGAGACCACCGCGCCGGCCGGGGCGCGCACGTCGCGCAGCGTGATCTTCTCGCCCGGCCAGCCGACCGAGATGGCGTAGAGGGCATCGGGCTTTTGGGTGTAGAAAACCTGTTTCACCGCGCGGCCGTCGCGCGGTGCCTGGCCGACTTGCTCGAGCAGCGTGTACTTGACCCCGACTTCACCGTATTGCTGGTCGGGGCGTTTTCCTTCCGTCCATTGGCAGGACCGCGCCGCGGCCCGCGTGCCGTAGATCGCCTCGCCATTGACCTTCAGCCAGTCGCCGATCTCCACCAGCCGCTCCTCCATCACCGGCGGGATGGTGCCGTCGGCCGCCGGTCCGATGTCGAGCAGCAGGTTGCCCCCGCGGCTCACGAGGTCGACCAACACCAGAACGAGTTCACGGGTGGACTTGTAGTCGTCGATCCGCTCGGCGCGATTGAGGCCGAAGGAACGGCCCATGCCGCGGTTTTCCTCCCAGGCGTGCGCTCCGCCCTGCAGGCCGGCGGCAAACTCGGTGGTCCAATAGCCACCGTGGTGGTGCCGGGTTTCCGCACCCCAGCGGTCGTTGACGACAACTTCGTCACGGGACGGCGATTCATTGTACAACCAGGCGAGCAGCTGCTCGCTCTTCCATGCTTGCGAGGGCATCTCCCACTCGCCGTCGCTGAAGATGATCGCCGGGGCGTAGCGGGTGACGACATCCTTGAACTGCGGGATCATGTGCTCGTCCACGAAGCGCGCGCGGTCCTTCAGCCAGAGCGGATTGAACCATTCGTAGAGCGAGTAGTAGAACCCGAATTTCATCCCGTGGCGCCGCGTGGCGTCGGCCAGCTCCCGCATGAGGTCGCGCTTCGGCCCGATTTCCATGGCGTTCCAAGGCCGGCCCCAGGTGCGGCTGGCCTCGGCGCTGGGCCACAGGGCGAAGCCTTCGTGGTGCTTGGAGGTCGGCACGATGTACTTCGCGCCGGAGCGCGCGAAGAGCGCGGCCCACTGTTCGGCGTCGAACAGCTCAGCCGTGAAACGCGGCGCGAAATCCTCGTAATGAAAATCCCTGCCGTAGTTTTTGGCGTGGAAGTCGCGCCAGTCGGCATCCCCGGACCGCGTACTCGCGACGTGCTCCCAGTACCACTCGGAGTATTCGCCCAACCTGCCCCAGGCGGGAACCGAATAGACGCCCCAGTGGATGAAGATGCCGAATTTGGCGTCGAGGAACCACTCCGGCATCGGCCGGGCGTCGAGCGAAGCCCAGTTGGGGTCATAACGCTTGGGTGCAGGCTCGGCGGCGAACACGGCGGCGGAAATCAGGAGGCAGAGGGCGGAGGACAGCAGACGGATGACGCGCATGGGGTTGAAATTGCTCGGCAGGCAGCTTCCGGATTTTCGTTCCAATCGCAACCCCTCCCATGCTCCGCGGTGCCATCAATAATTGATCTTGTTCATCGAGCCCTCTGTTGTAGGAGCGTGCTTGCAGGGCTCCCACGCCCTGGCTTTGAAGTCCGTTCTGAGTTTAACCACAGATGACACTGATGAACACGGATTGAAAACCAGCCCCATGGATCTCCGCCCTCTTGGATCGGTATCCGTGTTTTCCGTGTAATCCGTGGTCAAACCGCTCCTTTCGGCGAAGCAGACCCTGCTTTACACCAAGGTCGCAACAAAGCCCGCGAAGCTGGTTCGACCCCTTGGCTGACTTCGCTCCCTTCGCGTGAAATCATTTTGGGTGTTTCGTGTACTTCGTGGTGCTCCCCAGCCTCGTCATGTGACCGCGTTGATGCCCCCGGATTTTTCGGCCTGCCTGACCAGTTCCATCGCCACGTCCAAATTCAGATCTTCGAGTTTGCTGAAATTGATGCAGCTCCGGCCGGTTTGTGACTGCTATCGCCCAATGGGCACCCGCCAGCAGTCACCCTCCGGGCTGCTCCGGTGCGCTTCACGACGCCATCTCCGTGCTCCTCGGACTCCGTTAACCTTGCCCAGCTTCTTCGCGCCGCCCGCGGAACGCCTATTTGATGGCGTTTATTCCGCCGGCCTTCTCCGCGAGCTTCACCAGTTTCATCGCGGCGGTGAGATTCAGGTCCTCAAGCTTTTTGAAGTTAACGCAACTACGGCCGGTTTTGACGTTCCCCAATTCCTTCGCGTGGCGTTCGGCCAAGTAGCCTTCCTTTCCGCCCGCGCAGATGTGGAGGCTGTAGTAGGCCTTCCCGGCCCCAAGCCCGACGGTGAACCACTCGCCCTCGCGGCCGCTGGCGGAACGGTAGCGGTATTTTCCGTAGCCGATCAGGCCCAATCC
>DATCRM010000412.1:0-6753 GCA_036568985.1 Lacunisphaera sp.
TACATCGACAACCAACTGGCCGAGACGATCATCACCCAGTTCGATGGTGACCGCAGCAAGTACCTCGCCTACCTGCGTTCGCGCGGCATCTCCCAGAAGGAGTACCGCCGCGAGCTCGAGGAAGACATGATCTACAATTACATGCGCCAGCAGCAATCGAAGTCGAGCAGCACGGTGAGCCCGGTGCGCATCGAGGATTTCTACAAGGAGAACCAGGATCGTTTCCAACAGGAAGACAGTGTCCATCTGCGGCTGATCCAGATCGCCCGTGCTCCGGAGGACACCGACGAGACTCTCCGCGCCAAGGCCGACAAAGTGGTGGCTGAGCTCGCGGCCGGCGCCGACTTCGGCGACCTCGCCCGCAAATACAGCCAGGACTCCCGCAAGTCCAAGGGCGGCGATTGGGGCTGGCAGCGCCGCTCCGATCTCCGCAAGGAATTCAGCGATGTGATCTTTGCCCTCAAGAAGGGCGAGCGCGCCGAGCCTCTCATCACGCCCGAAGGCGCATTTCTCTTCTACGCCGAGGACCGGAAATATGCCGGCATGCTCCCAATCGACGAGGTGCGGCCGGACATCGAGCGTTCCCTCGTACAACAGGGTTCGCGCAAGGCCACGGAGCGGTGGCTGGAGAAACTCCGACGCAACGCCTACGTGAAGCACTTCTAAGTGACTGCTCGCTGGGCCGCGGGCGAAATCCCCCGGCCCATGATTCCCGAACATCCCTACCCCACGCCGCAGATCAAGGATCTCGCGGTCGGCGAACGCCCCCAAGAGCGGCTGGAAAAACATGGCCCGGGCGCCCTGAGCGATTCCGAGCTGCTCGCCATGCTGCTGCGCAGCGGACAGAAGGGACACAGTATCATTGAGATCAGCCGGCGGTTGATCACCGAGGCCGGTTCCCTGGCCGGACTCACCCGGTGGCGGGTCGCGGATTTCTGCAAGATCAAGGGTATCGGCCGCATCAAGGCATTGCAGCTGATCACGGTCATGGAGGTTGCCCGGCGCGTGCTCGGTGCGGACCAAGGCGACTGTCCTCTGCTCAACCGTCCGGAGCTCGTCCTGGCCCATTTCCGGCCTCAGACCACGGGGCTCGCCGTCGAGAAGTTCTGGGTGCTCTGTCTTAATCGAAAAAACCGTCTTATCCGGCAGGTTGAAATCACATCGGGGACCGCGACGAGCAGCCTGGCTCATCCCCGCGAAGTTTTTCGTGAAGCGGTCCACCACGGAGCGGCGGCAGTGGTCTGCGTGCATAATCATCCCAGCGGCGATCCCGCGCCCAGCGCGGCTGACGTCCAGGTCACCCGGCAGCTGCGTGAGGCGGCCCGGGCTTTGGATATCGATCTGCTCGACCATGTGATTGTGGGCCAGCCCTCGGCCGACCCGCGAGGAAGAGGCTACTACAGTTTCCGGGAATCAGGGGTGATTTAGGCGTTCGCGCGATTTGCAAAAAACCGCTTGGCAAAGCCCAAAACACACCCATACCTTCACCGTTCGTTTGCTTGATGGTGGAGTATCCAAGTGGTCAAAGGACGTTGACTGTAAATCAATTCGGCTCTTGCCGTTCACTGGTTCGACTCCAGTCTCCACCACCACTTTCGTGAAGCCCCGTCTCTGAAAAAGAGGCGGGGCTTTTCGTTTGCCGCCGATGAGATCGGGCTGCCCGCTTGCCATCGGAAGCTTTTGTGGCGAAGGTATTTTTAGAGATGGAAACGCTCAGGCAGGTCAAAGATTCGCTGTTGGAGCATCCCTTTATCAACGGGCTCTTGCCGCATATGATGACGGTGGCGGGTTTCCTTTTGGCGATCTTCGCGATTGCGCGGCTGATGAGTGAACGCAAACAACCGGGCAACACCTTCGCCTGGCTCTTCGCCTTCGCTTTTATTCCTTATGTGGGGGTCCCCCTCTACCTTCTTTTCGGCGGGCGCAAGCTCAGGAAGCTGGTCGAACGCAAAGCGCCGCTACGTCCGGCCAACTCTGGACCGGTCGTAGTGTCTGAAAACGCCGGCTTCGCCGCGCGGGTATTCGCCAGTAACGGTGCCTGCAGCCCGATCGGCGGCAATCGGGTGCGTTTCCTGACGAACGGCGAGGATTCCTATGCCGCCCTCGAACAGGGAATTCGCGAGGCCAGACACAGCATCCACATCATGACGTTCATCCTCGGCCGCGATGCCGTGGGCCGGCGCCTGGTCAAGCTCCTCGCCCAACGCGCCCGGGAAGGAGTCAAGGTGCGGCTGTTGCTGGATGCGCTCGGCTGCTTTCCCACCAGCGGCGGTTTCTGCGATCCCATTCGCGAGGCCGGCGGCGAAGTGGTGAAGTTCATGCCGATGATGCTGCTGCAGACGCGGGGATCGGCCAATCTTCGCAACCACCGCAAGATCGCCATTATCGACCACAAGTTTGCCGCAGTCGGCGGGCGCAACCTTGCCATCGAATACATGGGGCCTACTCCGCTCAAGCGCCGCTGGCGCGATCTCGGCGCGGTGCTCGAGGGCCCGGTCGTGCGACAGCTTGAGGACGTGTTTCTCGCCGACTGGGCCTTCGCCAGCGAGCAACCGCTGGCGAAGCTGCAGCACGAACTGCCCGCCGACTGGCCCGCCCCGGTTGGCTCGGCGAATCTGCAGGTGGTGGCCAGCGGCCCCGATGTTCTGGGCGACCCGCTGTACGAGGGCATTCTTTCGTTGGTGCAGCAGGCCCAGCGCAGCGTGTGGATCGTCACTCCGTATTTTATCCCGGACGAGGTGCTGCAACGTTCATTAATGGTCCAGGCTCGCGCGGGCATCGACGTGCGGATCGTGGTGCCGGCTCGTTCCAACCACCCCATTACGGACCTCGCCCGCCGGCATCATCTGCGGGAGCTGCAGGCAGCCGGCGTAAAGGTGCTCCTCTACCAACCGGGAATGAACCACGCCAAACTGCTCCTGCTGGATGGGGAGACCGCGCTGTTTGGGTCGGCCAACATGGATTTGCGCAGTCTCTTCGTGAATTTCGAAATAGGCATGGTCACCTACTCTCCAACGGAAGCTCAAGTCCTCCAGGAATGGATGGAAGAAGTCTTTGCACTCAGCAGGCCCATGTCCGACAAGAAGCGAGGGCGCCGGCTTTTCCGCTCGCTTGGCGAGGAAATCGCGCGACTGCTGGCGCCGTTGCTGTAAGGCTGCGGTGCACCACGCGGGATATTTCCAGAACTGGAGGCAGGACTATCAGTCCTGCGAGGCATGCGCCACGATTCTCTCCAAACGCGGGACTGATAGTCCCGCCTCCAATCAAGCTGGAACCGTTCGACCGGGCTCACGATCCGAGATGCTCCAAGGTATCAGACCCCTAAGGAACAAACAAAAGGCGGGCTCGTGAGCCCGCCTCGTTTTCGAATGTGAGAGGACTCAGGCCCCGGCGGCCACGCGCTTGAGCAGGCGACCGGCTTCACGCACCTCGCGGCGCATTTCTTCGATCGCGGCGCGGGCCTCATCCAGTTGCAGGGCGGCCCGCCCGGAAGCGGCGGCTTTCATGGCGCCGGCCTTCTCAGCGTACTTGGCACGCATCACTTCCCAGCGTTCGCCCAATTGGTGAAGCTTGGTGTCGGAAGCGCGCAACAGGGCGTGCAAACGGGCATTCGCACTCACCTTGGGGCAGGCCAGGTGCTCGCCGAGGCGACGGCGGGCGTCAGCCAGTTGGGCGAGGAGGATTTTCTCCTCCGGAACGCGGCGCAGGCCTTCCACCATGTGCAGCTTTTCCAAGGTCCAAATCGTCCACTTGGTCGGATCCCACTGCCACCATTTCACACCGTTGCGGTAGTCGTGCTGAAACTCGTGGTGGTAGTTGTGATAGCCTTCGCCGAAAGTGAAGATGGCCATCAGCCAGCTGTCGCGAGCGCTGCATTTGTTCGAATACGGCTGGTTGCCCACCGTATGGCAGAGTGAATTGATGAAGAAAGTCATGTGCTGCACCGCCACCACGCGAGCGACGCCACCGATCAGGAAGGCGCCCAACGCACCGATCCAACCACTGTGCCAGTAGCCCAACGCGGCGGGCGCGAGGAAGCTCACGGCCACGGCGATCGGCACGTAATACTTCACCTGCCACATCACGAGCGGATCCTTGCGCAGGTCGTTCACGTTGTCCCACGGCGGCTCGGGGGTGATCTTGAAAAGGATCCAGCCGATGTGGGCGTGGAAAAATCCTTTGGAAATGTCGTAGGGGTCGTCGTCGTGATCAACGTGCTTGTGGTGTCGGCGATGATCCGAAACCCAGGCCAGCACCGAATTTTCAAACGCGGCAGCGCCGAAGAGCAGGGTGGCCAGGCGCACGGGCCAGGTGGCTTGAAAGGCCATGTGCGAGAAAAGGCGATGGTAACCGAGCGTAATGCTGAGACCCGTCGCGATGAAGAAGCCCAGGAACAGGGCGATCTGGAAGGTGTCGATGCCATAGTTCCAAAGGTACCAGGGCACTCCAGTGCAGGTGACTAGCGTCGTGCCGATCAGGAACGAGCTGTTCACCCAATCGACGCGATCAAAAGGTATACGAAGTTTCACGAACGGGAGCGTGCAATTCGGGCGAAGCGGTGCGAGCGCAATTTCAAAAAAATTCCGGTGTAGACCCCGGTTTTTTTGAACGTCTTCTCCCAGAACGGGCTCAGGTGGGCATAAACCCAAGCCGCCCCGACAGCGGCCATCTGATTTTACGACTTTCACTCCCCCATAACGGAGCCAGCTCGACCATCAAGGCAACCACGGGGTCCACGCCGGACTCCCGGATAAACCGGGTGACCGACGACCACGTCCGCAGGTAGTCCGCAAATTCGCACAAGGTCCACGTGTGCACCATGTCAAAGCGGGGAAACTTCACCTCCCGGAAAGGGAAATCGAAATCCCGATAACCGGCCTCGACATGACGGCGTTCCGGCGGCCAGCAGGCCCAAATCGGTCCGCGGTAGAACCGTTGGAGGATCGCATCGATTTCCGGCGTCACGAGACACAGCTCGTAAACCCATAGCGCCACAGCTCCGCCGGGCCGCATCACGCGCTTCACCTCGGCGTAAAAAGCGGTCCGATCAAACCAATGCGCCGCCTGCGCCACGGTCACCAAATCAACCGTGCCATTGCCAAGCATCGGCGCAGTTTCGGCGCTGCGGTGATATTGCACCCGCGGGTGCATGGACGCCTGAGCCAGCTGGGCTGCGCTCGGTTCGGTGGCCACGACCTGTTTGAAATGCTGCGCCAGCGCGATCGCAGCCTGGCCGTTGCCGGTGCCGGCATCCCACGCCAGTTCATTTCCCGGGGCCAGCCGGGCGAGCTCGGTGAACAAGGCCGACGGATAATTGGGCCGGGCCCTCGCATAACCGGCCGCTTGGGCCGAGAAATGATCCTTGAAACTCACGCCGTGGTTTTTTGCACGAAGCCGTTTCATTCTCCAGCCCGCCGCCGGGGACCACCGAGCTTTGCAGCGAAGGTTATGCGAGCTATGCCAAATTGTTTAGTGCCGCTGATAGGCGCAGCGGATAGTCAGCATGCTCGAATGTGGCAGGGGCTTTACGCCCCGACTTCGGTATTAGCGAAGATCAAACCGTCGGGGCGTAAAGCCCCTCCCACTCTAAATACAAAATTACACCGCGCGTTCGGCGATGAACGCCTTGATCGCGTCCGCGTTGGCCGGCACCCGGTGTTTGACGATCGGCAATGCTTTGAGCTCTTCCAGTGCGGGTGCCATGGGCTCCTGTCCGATGGCGGCCATGATCGCCGCGGGGAATTTGGCCGGGTGCGCCGTCGCCAGCACGACGCTGGTCCGCTGGGGATTGATCTCCTTGAAAGCACACGCCGTGTGCGGATCGACCATGTAGCGGTAACGCGCGAAGACGCGCTGAATCAAACCGGTGATCTCTTCGTCGGAAGCCGCGGAGGAGTTGAACACGGACTTGTTGAGCACATCGAAACGGTAGGAGCCCGTCGCCTTGATCTGGGCCATGACGCTGCGCACACGGATCGGATTCTCGTCGAGCGCGTAGTACAGGAAACGTTCGAAGTTTGACGCCACCTGGATATCCATCGAGGGCGCGAGGCTGGGATGCACCTCGCCGCTGCGATACTCCGCGGTCGTGAAGAGCCGGTGCAGGATGTCATTGCGGTTGGTCGCCACCTTGAAACCCATGATGGGCACGCCCATCTGCTGCAGCAGCCAGCCGGCAAATACGTTCCCGAAATTACCCGTCGGCACCACGAACTCGACATTGTCCCGCGCAGCCGGCGGCAAGCGCAGCCATGCGTAAAGGTAGTAGACCGATTGCGCCAACACGCGGGCAATGTTGATCGAGTTGACGGCCGACAGACGGTGCTGCGATGCAAAAGCCTTGTTTGCAAAGATGTCCTTCAGGACCCGTTGGGCGTCATCGAAGCTGCCGTCGATCGCGATCGCGTGGACGTTGGCCGCACCGGTGCAGGTCATCTGCCGTTCCTGCAGCGGCGAAACCCGGCCGTCCGGATAAAGAATGAAGATGGCGGTGCGCGGCTTGCCCAACAGGCCGTGAATGGCCGCGGCGCCCGTATCGCCGGAGGTGGCGCCCAGGACATTGATGCTTTTGCCGTTCTGTTCGCATTGCCAGCCGTAGAGGTTGCCGAGCAGCTGCAAGGCGAAATCCTTGAAGGCCAGCGTCGGCCCGTGAAACAGCTCGAGCACATACAGGCGGTCGTCGATATTTCGCAGCGGCGCGATCTCCGGATGCGTGAACGTGCCGTAGGAACGATGGACGAGCCTTTCCAAGAC
>DATCRM010000413.1:0-2627 GCA_036568985.1 Lacunisphaera sp.
GTCGTGGTCAGACCGCCGATGGTCAGCGTGCCGATCTGGCCGTCGGCCATGTTGATCGCGCCGCCGCTGGCGAGCGTGACCGCGCCCGTCGTGCCCGTGCCGCCGAGGGATCCGTTCGAATTAATCGAGACCGCGCCGGTGGCGGCGCCGTTGACCGTGAACACACCACCGCCGTTGACCACAGCATCACCACCCAGCGAGACACCGCTGTTGACGACGCCCGTGCCGTTGACGGCGACGCCCGACGTCGAGAGGGACGAAGAACCGCCAAGCGAGTTGGCGATCGTGCCGGTGCCCGTGCCGAAGGTCAGTTGCCCCGAGGAAATGATGTTGCCCTTGATATCCAAGGTGCCGCCGCTGACGCCGATCGAGCCGGAGGACGAGCCGAGTGCGGTGCTCGAATTGACGATGAGTGTGCCGCCGGTGACAGTCGTGCCGCCGGTGTAGGTGTTCGCGCCGGAAAGTTCCCAAGTTCCGACTCCTGTCTTGGCCACCGAGGTCCCGCCGCCGGTGCCGTCGCCGAGGATCGGCGCGAGATTGCTCACGCCCGTGCTCGTGCCGGTGAGCGTCAGCGTTCGCGCGCCACTGCCGCTGAAGGCGACCGATCCCGCGCTGGTGAAGTTTTCCGCGGCACCGGACGTGCCGGAGGAATCGAGCGTGCCGCCGTTTTGCGTCAGGGTAAACAGGCGGTCGGTCGAGACCGTGCCCGCCCCGACAAAGGCCAGCGATCCGCCGTCCAAGACGAGGTTGGCCGCGGCGTTGGTCGACTTGCCGATGGAGCTATTGCTGCCGCCGTTGGCCAGGAGCTTGACGCTCAGCGTGCCACCGGAGAGCGTGGTCACGCCGGTATACGTGCTGTTGGTTCCGGTGCTCACCGTGGCGTTGGTCATGGAGATGGTGAGGTTTCCCGCGCCGGAGATGACGCTCGACAGGGCAAATCCCCCCGTTCCCTCGGCCACGATGCCGGAGTTGTTCGTGATCGCGCCGCTGATCGTGGTGCTGTTGCCGGTGCTGTTGATCGTCAGCGTGTTGGTGATCGTCATCGGGACGGTGATGTTCGTGGCCCCGCCTCCCGAATTGGTTCGGGAAAGGGTGAGCATGGGATTGACGGCGCTTGAGTTGGCGATGAACTCGAGGTAACCGCCACCGCTGGACGAGATGGCGAGAGTTTTGGTCGAGTTGGTGCCTGATGCCGTGAGTTGGTTGAGCTGGAAATCCGCCGTCGTGAGAGTTCCCGTCGAATTTTGGCTGATGCCCGTGAAGTTAATGACGTTGTCCTGATTGCTGGTGGGCGCAACGCCGCCGGACCAGGCGGTTGAATCACTCCAGGGCGCAATCTTTGCGTTTATCCACGTGTAGGTGGCGGCTGATGCCGAGGTGACGGAAAAGACCAGCGCGAGGAAGGCGAAGGCGAGCGATTTCATGCTTGAACTCCGAGGTTTAAAATTTAATCCACTGAATAGAATGGATTGAGTTTCTTTGGCTGCGACTGACGAATGAGGATAAAGCTAATTATTTTGCTTCTCTTATGCGAAACATAGAAGATTGTCGCCAAACGGAGCAATGCTAGTGTTGCTATATTCGTAAACGAAATCAGCTTTAACCGTTATATTTACGATATTTCCACACTTTTTAGGTTCGGCGGGCTTGCCTGGGAGCGTCGGTTTACGGATATAGCGTAGCCGGGGTTGAACCGGCTTCAGTGCAAACCTCAAGATGGCTGCTTTAGAAACACAACCGCTCCATGAGCCACAGGCACCATCACATCACCGCGCCGGAAGACCGTATCCCGCTGCGCGAAAAGATCGGCTTTACCTTGGGCGGGATCGGCCTGGGGGGCACGAATCACATCGTCTTTGGCCTGCTGATGCCGATTTTCAACATGACGTTGGGGGTCAGCCCGGCGCTGATCAGTACGGCGGGGTTCATCCAGTCGATGCTGACGTCGTGGATCGATCCGTTCCTGGGCCAGTTCTCGGACAATTTCCGTTCGCGGTGGGGTCGGCGGCGGCTTCTAATGCTCATCTTCGCGGTGCCCCTGGCCCTTGCCGATATCGGGCTCTTCTGGTTCCCGCGCGGGGCGAGTGAGAATTTTCTCTTCTATTGGCTGGTGACCATTCTTCCGCTGATCACGCTCCTGGTGACGTCGTACGGCGTGTCCTTCGGGGCCCTGAGCATCGAGGCCACGACCGATTACCATGAGCGCGTGCGTCTCGGCGTCTTCACCGGCCTGGCCGGGGGCATCTTCGGCATCGGGTACCAGTGGCTCTTCCCGCTGATCCAGCAACCGTTCTATGGCACGGTGATCGATCGCCTGCGGATCGTGACGACCGGCATCGGCGTCCTCTGCCTGTTCATGCTGCTGGCGCCGCTTTTTCTCTGCCCGGAAAAGCGCTACGAAAAGCAAACCAAGACCCAGGCGCGGACGCCGCTGCTGCGTAATCTTCCCGAGGTCGCCCGCAACAAGCCGTTCCTTATCGTAGCTTCAATCAAGTTCTTCACCTTTTTCTGCTACACGACGGTCGGTGTGCTTGGGACGTACATGAACACCTACTTCATCTACGGCGGCGATCTCCGCAAGGCCTCGATTACCTACGGCATCCTGGGGACATCCTACGTCGTGGCGG
>DATCRM010000414.1:0-6515 GCA_036568985.1 Lacunisphaera sp.
CCCCGAAACCCACCCGCGCCACCGCCTCGTCCAGGGTCTGGGTGCGGCTTTTGAGGCCATAAAGTGCACTGTTGCTCAGCTTGATGATCTGGAAAGTCAGCGCCGGGTCCACCCGCAACAGCTCGACAATCTCGTCCAGATCGCAGTCGGCGTCGTCCAGCAACGTCCGGAGGCGTCCGAAAATGCCCAAGGCAGGCGGCAGCTTGCTGCCGAGTGAAATAATGGTGTCGCGGCCCAGACTCATGAAAGGGGATGTCCCCTGTCATCGGCACAAATTCGCCGAATTCTAAAAATCTTTCTGAATATTGGCCCGCCCTGACGGCATGCGTGCGCTCTGTGGCCGCCTATAGCAGCGGTAGTAACACCGCCGGTCAGCCGTCCCGAATGGCCAACGGCAGTTGCCGTCACCGATGAAGCCTTATCACGCAGAAGAGAAGCCACGAATGGACCAGAGGAACACGATAGAACCCAACACGAACAGGATCGACAGGGAACATGCAAAGGACGCGGAAGAATACCGGACTATTTTCTCAGGCGTTTTGCCACTCAGTGGCCACCTGTTCGTCCGCTGCCTTGGCGAAGGATGAGGGCCCGAGCCTTTTCGCCGTTCTTTTGACCAGTCCGTTTTTCAAAGCAAGACCACAAGCGCGTTTCGTGTGGAATGAATTTTGAGGACATGCGCACACCAAAGTTTGCTGATATGGTTATCTCGGCGTGAGCACCCCGCACCCCCGGTTAGCTGCTGAAAACTTGTCGCGCGCATTAAGCGCGAACCCAACAGCATATTCCTTTGAGACACTGGTCTCACCCGTGTCTCTGCTTATTGCTCGGAGGTATGCTGCTATTCGGAGGGCGTTGACCGGGACGTTGGAAAAAAGGAAGCACCCGACGTCCGCATCAAATCCAGCAGATCAATCTTTCTGCTCCGCCATCGGTGATTTTCACCGCTCCGGTTGAGGGCGGAGCAGCTCTATATTTTTGGTCACCAAACCAGCAACGGGCCAACAAACATAAACAAACGAAGGTTAATATGAAAAATGCAATGCGTTGGTTATTCGCGGGCGTTATCGCTACCGCTGTCTCGATCGGCTCGGCCCTGGCTTACAGTAATACCTACACGACTGCCGCGTGGAATGGCAGTTCTGCATACACCGCACAATGGACCCTCACCACGAGCGCAGCCACCGATATCACGGGGACTGTAGGGGTGTATCAAACCGCGTCGTACAGCGGTTCTGGACTCAATTTCGTGCTGGTGGGAAATCAGACCGTATTCATTACTACGGTTAACAGCCACCCTAACCCAGGTTGGCATTATTCGTCGGCTACCGTCTACGATGTGCCGGCCGCAACTTTTACCATCAAGCACGTCGTCAGCGGTGCTCCCACGAACACGACTTATGGCGACATTCAGACGACCTTGTCGTGGTAATTGACTGATTATCCAAGGGAGCCTCGCGTGAACGAGGCTCCCTTCTTTTGGTCTTCAACTTCGCATCAGCAATGAGGAGAGGGACTTTCTGTGCATGTTTGGTCCTATTGGCGTCTACGCAGATTATGGTGTAGACCGCAGTGCAGCGCCTTGGGTCGGTGCAGAGAATCCCTAAAGCGGTGTGTACATTGGACCAATGCGTCTTGAACTCCTGCAAGCAATCCCGGAAGCCAGCCCACGCGCCCGTGTAGAAGTACGCTCCGCAAAAAGAAAAAAGGCGCATGATCGCGAGACCATGCGCCGTGAAACTGTTTCCGGCCCGGCCGGCTGTGAGGTCGCTCGTCAGAGCAACCGACAGATGAGGAGCTCGCGCTCGAACATCATTTCCTTCGGCAGGTGGGCGTGCACGTCGAGGAAAAGCTCCTCGTGGCTGAGCACCTCGGCGCGCCACGCGGCGCGGTCGACGGACTGCAGCTCCTGGAACTTCTCCTTGGGGAAGTCCATGCCCTTCCAATCAATGTCCTCGTAGTGCGGCATCCAGCCGATGGGCGACTCCTTGGCGCGGCCCTCGCCGCGCGCGCGGTCGACGATCCACTTGAGGATGCGCATGTTTTCCGAGAAGCCCGGCCACATGAACTTGCCGTCCTTGTCCTTGCGGAACCAGTTGACGTGAAACACGCGCGGGGTCTCGGAAATCAGGCGCTGCATGCTGATCCAGTGCCGGAAGTAATCGCCCACGTTGTAACCGCAGAACGGCAGCATCGCCATCGGGTCGCGCCGCACCTTGCCGATCGTGCCTGCGGCGGCGGCGGTCATCTCGGAACCCATGGTGGCGCCAGTGTAGACGCCGCTGCTCCAGCTGAAGGCCTGGTAAACCAGCGGCATCGTGGTCGCGCGGCGGCCGCCGAAGATGAACGCGCTGATCGGCACGCCCTCGGGCTTTTCCCAGGCAGGATCGATCGTCGGGCACTGCGAGGCGGGTGCAGTGAAGCGGGAATTTGCATGCGCGGCCTTCACGCCCTTCTCCTTGGCCAGCGCGGGCGTCCAGTCGTTGCCCTGCCAGTCGATCAGGTGCGCGGGCGGTTCATCGGTCATACCCTCCCACCAGACGCCGCCATTGTCGGTCAGCGCGACGTTGGTGAAGATGGTGTTCTTCGCCAGCGAGGCCATGGCGTTGGGGTTCGTCTTGAGGCTGGTGCCGGGCGCCACGCCGAAGAAGCCGGCTTCGGGGTTGATTGCATGCAGGCGTCCCTCCGCGTCGGGTCTGATCCAGGCGATGTCGTCGCCGACGGTCCAAACCTTCCAGCCCTGCTTCGAGAAATTCGCGGGCGGGATGAGCATGGCAAAGTTCGTCTTGCCGCAGGCGCTCGGGAACGCGGCGGCCACATAGGTCTTCTCGCCCTTGGGGTTCTCGACGCCCAGGATGAGCATGTGCTCGGCCATCCAGCCCTCGTCGCGCGCCATCGCGCTGGCGATGCGGAGGGCGAAACACTTTTTGCCGAGCAAGGCATTGCCGCCGTAGCCCGAGCCGTAGCTCCAGATTTCGCGGGTCTCGGGGAAATGGACGATGTACTTCTCCTTGTTGCACGGCCAAGCGACATCTTTCTGGCCCTTCTTGAGCGGGGCGCCGACGGAGTGCACGCATGGCACGACACGCTTGAAGTCGGCGTCGATCAGCTCGAAAACCTTTTTGCCGATGCGCGCCATGATGCGCATGTTGACCACGACATACGGCGAGTCGGTGAGCTCCACGCCGATCTGCGACATGGGCGAACCGATCGGGCCCATGCTGAAGGGGAGCACGTACATCGTGCGGCCCTTCATGCAGCCGTTGAACAGTCCCTTGAGCGTCTTGCGCATCTCGAAAGGGTTGACCCAATTGTTGGTCGGGCCGGCGCTGTCCTTCGACAGCGAGCAGATGTAGGTGCGGTCCTCGACGCGCGCCACGTCGCCTGGATCGGAGCGGGCGAGAAAACAGCCCGGCCATTCCTTCTGGTTCAACTTGGTGAACGTGCCCGCTTGCACGAGCTCCTCGCACAATTTGTCGTATTCGCCCTGGGAGCCGTCGACCCAATGGATTGCATCGGGTTTGCAGAGGGCGGCCATCTTGTTCACCCAGCGAATCAGATGCGGATTACTACTCAGGGGCGTGCTCGCAACGGTTTTCATAACGTTCAAAAGTTACGCGGCCGCCCCGGGCGAGTAAACGGGAAAGGCTGGGCGTGGCTTGCCAAACAATCCCGGTGAATTGACCTAACGAGGACGGCGCGCTCATCAGCATCACCCCACCTGTGAGTCGGCGCGATACTGAGCGGGAGTCTGCCCGGTCGCAGCTTGGAAGAACTTCGCGAAACTGGCCTCATCGACGAAGCCGAGTCCCGCAGCGATCGACTGGATGCTAAGGCGCGTACATCGCAGGGCATCGAACACGTTGAGCTCCGTCAGCGCGAGCGGGGCATAGACTCCGCCCCCGACAAAATGGGCCCCTTCGGCCAGCACGGTCTTCGGCCGCCGCTCGACCTCCAGGCTGGCGCGGTAGTAACGCGCCCGGTAATCCTGTGGCGTCTGGCCGATGAGTTGCCGGAATACCCGGCAAAAGTAACTTGTGTCGCCGAAGCCACAGGCTGCGCCGATGGCCTTGACGCTGAGCTGGGTGGTACGCAGCCCGTCGGCGGCATTCTGGATGCGGATGCGGGTGATATATTCGGCCAGGCGCTCGCCGGTCTTGTCGCTGAAGACCCGCGAAAGGTAGCTGGGCGACAAGCCCAGCTCCTTGGCCAGAAAACCGAGGCTCAGCTCGCAGTTGTTGGCGTGCCGCTTCACCAGCCACTGGCAGCGCGTGACGATGTCGCGCACCGGCGAGGGCTGGTCCTGCGGGGTCTCCACCATCTGCGCCAGCAGCGCAAGGGTGGCCGTGAGCAGTCCGCGGATCGGCACGCGGTGGGCCGCCGCGTCCTCGTGCGCCAAATCGCAAACCCGGTCCAAAAAGGCAATGATGTCAGCGTAGAGCGGATTGGGGAAGAAATACATGTTGTCCGGAGCCGGGTAGCCGTGGCCGTTGTCGTGAGCCCCGTGCACGTAGATCGTCTTGTTGTAGAAATTCACGATGACACACCGGTAATCCGTGTCCGTGCGCCGCACCCGCTCGCTGTGGGCAAGGCCGCTCGGCACAACGCAAAGCTCCCCCGCCCGCACGGTCAGGCTCTGGCCGGCAAACTGGAAATCGCATTCGCCTCCGGTCAGGATGAAAAGTTCCGGGGAAAAATGATAATGCATGCCCGCGGCCGGCTGATAGCGACGGCTCAACGCGGGAATCCGCCAGACGCCGGCGCCGCCTTCGATCCGTTGGATCTGCGCACGCAAGGCCGGCCCCATCTGATCGAGGGATGTTTGCACGGTCGAGCTCGGCTCCGTCGAGTTCATGGATCAATCCGGGCGTGGAAGGGGTTCAGGCAGGTTACCGTTGGAGCCAATCTTGCCAAGGATGAGTTCATGGCGCCACCTGCAGACATGTCAGGGCGTGAGACGGGACCGCGCGACCACCTCTTCGGTCAGCCGCGCTGATTCGCCAATGTAATTTTCCACCGTCAGCGACTGTTCAAAGCCGGCGGGGAGACCCTGGCCCCGCCTGAGCAGCTGCTCGCGCAACATGTCCAGAAAGGGCACGCCCTCACTGATCGAGCACTGCGCCGCCTCATAAACGAGATGATGGGCTTGATGGCGGCCCATGATTTCCGTCAAACGCATCATCACCGCCTCGGACACGATCAGGCCGTTGGTCAGCCGGGCGTTCCGAGCCATCGCCCCGGGACTGACGACCAGCCCGGCCGCCAGCTTGTGGAGTGTTTCCGCGATGCTGACCGCAAAAACCGCGATCTCGGGCAGGGTGACATCGTTGACGTTGCTGGCGGAGGAATCGCCCTCGTCCATCCGCACCAAGCCCTCGAGCGCCAGCGCCACCCGCGATCGCAGCAGCCGCGCCATCGAAATCAGCATCAGGGCCGTGGCCGGGTTGCGCTTTTGCGCCATGGTGGAACTGCCGACCTTGCCGAGGTGAAAAGCCTCGCTGACCTCGCCCACCTCCGTCCGCTGGAGCAGCACGAGGTCGTGCGCGATCTTTTCTGCCGTGCCGGCCAACACGCCGAGTGCGGTCACATAGTCACAGATGCGATCGTAGGAGGCGCGGGCGGGCAGACCGGCGGCCGCCAGTCCGAGTTTTTGAGCAACCAAGCGCTCGACCTCCGGTCCCTTCGACCCCATCGCGGAGAAGGTGCCGATGGCTCCGCCCAGGCAGACGACAAAGGAGGTGGCAAAACGCCGCGCCAAGCGCTCGCGATCGCGGACCAATTGATCGAGCCAGCCCGCCACCTTGAAGCCGAAGGTCATCGGCAGCGCGTGCTGGCCATGCGTGCGGCCGGCCTGCAGGGTGCGCTTGTGCTCCTGCGCCAGGCCGGCGAAACGCTCGATGGCGGCGGTGAGGAAGTGCAGCGTCAGTCCGTGGGTCTCGGCCATCTGCAGCGCGTTGCCCGTGTCGAAGATGTTCTGCGTCGTCGCGCCCCAGTGGAGGTAACCCGCCGCGGGTTCGCCACAGAGCTTCTCAAACTGACGGAGCACCGGCACAAAGGGGTGTTGGGCAAATGCGATTTCCTCCGTAAGCCGGTCCAGGTCGAATCCGCTGATGTCCGTATGGCGCCCGATCACCTCGGCCGCTTCCCTCGGGATCAGGCCGAGTTCACCCTGCGCCCAGGCCAGGGCCGCCTCGACCCGGAGCCAGGCCTGCAGGGTGCCCTCGTCGCTCCAGATGCGCCGCGCCTCCGGGTGATACCAACTGCGGGTGATGAAGGAATCGAAAAGGCCGACATTCATGGGAAGGAGAAGGACGAGATGAATTCAAACGAAAGCGGTCTGCTTGACCCGCCGGAGGACCACGACGCCGACCGCAAGAATGAGGAGCGGGATCAGCAACGCGGCGAGCGCGGCCAACCCACCGTAGTGCTGGAAGACCACGCCCAGCAGCGGCGTGCCGATCGCGCCGGAGGTGGAAGAGAACACCACGCTTAGGCTCGCCAGGGTGTTGTGGCGG
>DATCRM010000415.1:0-16329 GCA_036568985.1 Lacunisphaera sp.
CGATGCAGTCGGGGCGGGTGGTCGGGCACGTCCCTGTGCCCGTTTCGGAGGGCATCGAGCCACGCGCACAGGGACGTGCGCGGCCACCTTTCGGTATCGCAACTTTCAGAGCTACTTTGCGCGCCGATTGCATCGTTCCGGATGAAGAGGGGTGGCGCGAAGCGACGGGGTGTGTAGGTGGAGACTACCGCGTGTGAAATATCCGGGTCAGGCTGGAGCCGGCGTCTTGTCCACCCGGGTGGGTTTGGTGGCCGGGGCGGCGCGCACGCGGGAGGTGGTGCTGGCTCGCGCCGTGAGCGATTCGTTGGTTGCGCGAAGGAAGCCGTCATGCGGACGCGGTGCCGGTTCCCCGATGGTGACCGGGTCGATGCGCCAGATGTCGCGGCAGTATTCGCGGATGGCGCGATCGGAGGAGAACTTGCCCATGCGTGCGACGTTGAGGATGGACATGCGAGTCCAACCGGCGGTGTCGAGGTAGGCCCGACCAACGGCTTCCTGGGCGGCGATGTAGCCCGGGTAGTCGGCCAGCAGCAGGTAGTCGTCCCGGTCGAGCAGCGACTGGACGATCGGCCGGAACAGATCGCGGTCGCCCCGGGAGAAAACACCCGAGACGATGAGGTCGAGCACGGCGCGCAGCTCCTCGTTTTCCTCGTAGATCGCGCGGGGGTGGTAACCTTGGGCCTTGCGTTGTTGCACCTCGGCGGCGGTCAGACCGAAGAGGAAGAAGTTCTCCGCGCCGACTTCCTCGCGAATCTCGACGTTGGCCCCGTCAAGCGTACCGATCGTGAGCGCGCCGTTGAGCGAGAATTTCATGTTGCCCGTCCCCGAGGCCTCCTTGCCGGCGGTGGATATCTGCTCCGACAGGTCGGCGGCGGGATAGATGTGTTGCGAGTTCTTGACGTTGAAGTCCGGGAAGAACACGACGCGCAGGCGGTCGTTCACCGCCGGGTCGGCGTTGACGACCTCGGCGACGGAGTTGATGAGTTTGATGATGAGCTTTGCCGTGACGTAGCCCGGAGCGGCCTTGCCGCCGAAGATCACGGTGCGCGGCGTGACGGCGAGGCGCGGATTCTGTTTCAGGCGGTGATAGAGGGTGACGACGTGAAGGAGGTTGAGGTGCTGACGCTTGTATTCGTGGATGCGCTTCACCTGGATGTCGAACAGCGACGCAGAATCCACGCCGACGCCGGTGGCCTGAAGGATGGCGTTCGCGAGCCGCATCTTGCTGGCATGTTTGACGCGCCGCCATTCCTCCTGGAAGCCGGGATCGTCGGCATGGGATTCCAGAGCGCGCAACCGGTCGAGATCGCGAACCCAGCCGGATCCGATGCGGGACGTGATGAGTTTGGTCAGGCCGGAATTGGCCAAAACCATGAAGCGGCGCGGCGTCACGCCGTTGGTCTTGTTGGAAAATTTGTCCGGCCACAGCTCGTAGAAATCCCGCAGCACCGTCTGTTTCAGGAGCTCGGTGTGCAGGGCCGCGACGCCGTTGATGGCGCTACTGCCGACGCAGGCGAGGTTGGCCATGCGGACGTGTTTCTCACCCTGCTCGTCGATGAGGGACATCCGGCGGAGGCGGGCGGTGTCGCCGGGGAAGGCGGTGGAGACTTCCTCGAGGAAACGCCGGTTGATCTCGTAGATGATTTCGAGGTGGCGGGGCAGCACGCGCTGGAAGAGCGGGAGCGGCCACTGCTCCAACGCTTCGGGCAGCAGGGTGTGGTTGGTGTAGGCGAAGGTCTGGCGGGTGACATTCCACGCCCGTTCCCAGTCCATCTCATGCTCGTCCACCAGCAGGCGCATCAATTCGGCGACGCCGATGGCCGGGTGCGTGTCGTTGAGCTGCACGGCGTATTTGCGATGGAAATTGTCGAGGTTCGGCTCGCGCTGGAGGTAGATGCGGATCATGTCGCGCAGGGCGCAGGACACGAAGAAGTATTGTTGCTCGAGTCGCAGCTGCTTGCCCGCGGCCGGCTCGTCGTTCGGGTAGAGCACCTTGGTGATATTTTCCGAGACGACCTTCTCGTTCACGGCGCGGTAGTAGTCGCCGACATTGAAGGCTTGGAAATCGAAGGACTCATGGGCCTCCGCCTTCCAGAGCCGAAGCATGTTCACCGTCTCCACGCCGTAACCCTGCATCAGGGTGTCGCAGGGCGTGCCCAGGACGATGCGATTGGGTACCCAGCGCACGCGAAAGCGACTTTGGGCATCGATGTAGGACTCGGTGTGGCCGCCGAGCTTGACCTCGAAGGATACTTCCGGATGAGCGATCTCCCACGGGTAGCCGAGCCGCAGCCAGCGGTCGCTCTTTTCCACCTGCCAGCCGTCCTTGATTTCCTGGTCGAAGATGCCGAACTCGTAACGGATGCCGTAGCCGAGGGTGGGGATTTCCAACGTGGCCAGTGATTCCATGTAGCAGGCGGCCAGCCGGCCCAAGCCGCCGTTGCCGAGGCCGGGCTCCTCTTCCTGTTCGAGCAGATCGTCGAGATCCTGGCCCATGGATTTCACCGCTTCAGCCGTCTGGTCGTAGATGCCGAGGTTGATGAGGTTGCGCCCGAGTTGGGGTCCGATCAGAAATTCCGCGGAGAGGTAGACCACGGTACGGCTGGCTTTCTCGAAATAGGTGCGGGCGGTGCGCACCCAATGGTGCAGCATCCGGTCGCGCACCGCGTAGGCGAGCGCGAGGTAGTAGTTGTTCCGGGTCGCAACTTCGGGAAACTTGCCGACCATACAGAAGAGTTTGTCCTGAATGTCCCGACGCAGACCTTCAGGCGTGTTGTCGACGGCGCAGCCCTGCGGGCTGGCGGAAACGGATTTCCGGTGGGCGGTTTTCATGCGGTCTCCTCGTTCGGGGGGTTAAGGAAACGCGGCCGGGGGGCTGAGCCGGCGTGGGTCGACGGCGCCCTAGTCGTGACGCCCAATGGATGGACGCAGAATCTTGATAAGGAATCGCGGGTTCCTCGCCAAGCTCAAAGACCCCGCGTTTGGCGTCGCGGGAAAATTTGCCGGACACCCACGGGCAAAATCGGGGTCTAATTCCAAGCGGTTCTCAGCCCCACCATGTTTCTGAATTCAAGACCGGCCCGTTATCTGATTACTCGCCTGGCCCGTGCCTATGGTTTTTTGGATCCCATCAGATTGGTGGGATCCATGAGGAATTTCGCGCAGCCTTCGGAGGTGGCGGAACCGATCGAGCTGTTGCGGGCCGGAATGCTGTTCCACGCGCGCGGCCTGCTGAACACGAAGGCGATTCAAAACAACCTCGACTGGATCTGGCCCTATTGGGTCGAGAAACAATTCAACCCGGCGGACGACTCATTCATTCCCCGGGCGTTTTCCTTCAGTCACATCAATCTTACGCACCGCAACTGGACGGCCGTCGGGCTGCCCGGCGTCGCCTGGTACCCAATCGTGGATCCGCGCGGCTTGGTGACGTCGCTGTACGATGGATGGTCGCTGGATTTTTGGTTTATGCCGGATCAAGGGCCGCTGCTCGCTCCGTCAAAGAGCGGGCAGTGCCAGCAGGCTCTGACGCTGACCGATAATTTGACCGTGACATCGACGGTGACCTGGCCGGCGGCACGCTTGCTCACGACGGTCCGTCTCTGTCTGACGGGAGGCGAGCCGCATTGTTGCGTGAGCGTGCAGGCTCCCGTCGGGGTGGGATCGGTCGTGGTCGTGCTCCGGCCCTACAATCCCGAGGGCGTGAGCTTCGTGAACCGGATCGCCGTGGGCGAAGACCGCCGGCGGTGGTTGATCAACAATCTGCATTCGGTCGAATTCGACTACGCGCCATCGCGGCACGTGCTGTCGGTCTACAAGGAGGGCGATGTGGCGCATCGCCTGCAGGAGACGGCGCACGTGAGCGAAGCGGTTTGTGACGTGGGCCTGGGCACCGCGGCGGCGATATTCCCGGCCGGTAGTTTGCGGAAAAAACCGCTGGAGCTGCGCATTCCAATCTACGATGAGCTCCAGCCGGACCGGCGGCCCGCTTGCCTCGCGGTGCCCGGCTGGCGTGAGGCAATGGCGCCGCTTGCGAAACTGCGGGTCGGCGATCAACGGACGCAGTGGCTGTTTGATCTCGCGGCCAGCACCTTGGTCCTGCTCACGCCGGAGGACGCCTATCCGGGGCCCTACACGTACAAGCGCTTTTGGTTTCGCGACGCTTCGCTGATGCTGAACGCCTTATTGACGCTCGGCGGAGTGGAACGCACGCGTCGGGCGTTGAGCGGATTCGCCCCGCGGCAACGACGCGACGGATATTTTCTCTCCCAGGAGGGCGAATGGGATTCGAACGGCGAGGCGATCTGGATTTATCACCGCTTCGGGATGCTCACGGGAGAGGAACTTCCGGACACGTGGCTGGGGGCCGTGAAAAAAGGAGCGGAATGGATTCGGCGCAAACGTTTGCCGAAGGACGCCAAGAGTCCCGGGGCAGGTTTGTTTCCGGCGGGCTTCAGCGCCGAGCATCTCGGGCCGAACGATTTTTATTATTGGGACGATTTTTGGGGCGTGGCGGGATTGCGGTGCGCGGCCGACTTGCTGGCGGGCACCGAGCCGGAGCTCGCGGGGGAATTCGAGAGCGAGGCCGATGACTTCATGATGGTGATAGAACGCTCGGTGCCCGACGGGCCGCATCGCCGTTTTCCCGGGGCGATGCCAGCGGCGCCGACGCGCCGGATGGATTCGGGCGCCATCGGCTCGCTGGTGGCGGACTATCCGCTGCAATTCTATCCGCCCGGTGATCTCCGCATGGTCAAGACCGCGGACTACCTGCGGGATCACAGCAGTCATGCCGGGGGATTTTTTCAGCACATGATCCATTCGGGGATCAACGCCTACCTGACGCTGAACCTCGCGCAGGTGCGGTTGCGGGCCGGCGACCCGGCGGCGGCGTGGCAGCTGATGGATTGCGTGGCCGGACTCGCATCGTCCACGGGCCAGTGGCCGGAGGCGATTCATCCGCGCACGGGCGGCGGTTGCATGGGCGACGGTCAACACGCGTGGGCTGCGGCCGAATGGGTGTTGATGATCCGGCATTGCTTCGTGCGGGAGGAGGGGAGTGACATTGTCATTGCCGCGGGCGTGCGGCCGGAATGGTGGCGTGACGCTCCGGCCAGCCTGGGCCCGGTCCTGACGCCGTTCGGATCCGTCACCGTGCAAGTGGCGGCGTCCGGCGCAGGCGTGCAGGTGCGGGTCGAAGGCGAATGGCGCGGCACACCGCCGCACCTGCTGGTCCGTTTGCCCGGGTTCCCTGCGCAGGAGAAGATTCCTTTGGGAACGGACACCCTCTTTCAGCTGACATCCCTAGGATGAAAATATGCATGATGACGAATACGTACCTGCCGCACGTGGGCGGCGTGGCCCGCTCGGTAAGCACCTTTGCGGAGGAGTACCGCCGGTTGGGCCATCAGGTCCTGGTGGTAGCGCCCGAGTATGACGGACCTCCGCTGCGCCGGCGGCAGGCGGAGATCGTCGAGCGAGTGGCGGCGGTGCAGAATTTCAACGGCAGCGACTTCTCGGTGCGGCTGCCGCTGGCCACGACGCGATCCACGCGGCTGGATGCCTTCCGGGCGGACATCATGCATGCCCACCATCCCTTTTTGCTCGGCGACACCGCGCTCCGCATTGGAGCGAGCAAGAATGTACCGGTGATCTTTACTCACCACACCCGATATGAGGACTACACCCACTATGTGCCCTTCAACTCGCCCGCCCTGAAGGAAGCGGCGATCAATCTCTCCACGCTTTTCGCGAACCTGTGTGACGGCGTCATCGCCCCCAGCGAGAGCATCGCCAAGCTCATCAAAAAGCGCGGAGTCGAAACGCCCATTGCGGTGGTGCCGACCGGGGTGGATGTCGCCGGCTTTGCCGCCGGAAACGGGGCACGCGCGCGGCGGAAGTTCAGGATTCCCGCGAATGCCTTTGTGGTCGGGCACACGGGCCGGTTGGCGCCCGAGAAAAACCTGGAGTACCTGACGCGGGCGGTGGCGCTGTTTCTCAAAACGCATCCGTCCGCCCGATTCCTGGTGGTCGGTGGCGGGCCTTCCGAGGAGGAGATCCGTCGCGTCTGCGCGGAACAGGGCGTCACAAGCCAGCTGATCCTGACCGGCAAGCTCACCGGGCGCGCCTTGCACGATGCCTTCCGGGCGATGGATGTATTTGCCTTCGCCTCGCTGACGGAGACACAGGGAATGGTGCTGGCCGAAGCCATGGCGGCGAGCCTGCCAGTGGTCGCGCTCAAAGCCCATGGTGTCGTGGAGGTCGTGAACGACGAGAAGAACGGGTTCATGCTGTCAGCACGCGCGCCGGTGGCGCAATTTGCCCATCGGCTCGGAACGCTGCACGACGCGCCCGACCGGCGGAGGCAGTTCAGCCGCGCCGCGATGAAGACGGCGGAAAATTTTTCGCAGCGGCACTGTGCGGAGTTGGCCTTGGATTTCTATACCCAAATCCGCCACGCCACCCGCCGCCGGCGCCGTCTGACGGAGCAGAGCACCTGGGGTACGCTGGGCCGGCGGCTGGCGGTGGAGTGGGGCCTCATCGCGCAAAAGACGCAGAGCCTCGCCACGGCGTTGCGGGCCGAGCCGGAGGCCAAGGCTTCCTAACCGTCCATGTTCGCGCGCCTCGAGTCCCAGGTATACCGGTTGCGCCGGCGATTGAGCCGGAGCGAATGGGCGATCAAACACCTGGGCCTTACGCCGTCGGAGGGAACCAGCGAAGAGCCGGGGGTGCTGCTGATCCAGATTGACGGTCTGGGGCGTACCCAACTCGAGCAGGCGATCGCGAAGGGCCGCATGCCCTTTTTGCGCCGGCTGCTGAAGAGTCGCACCTACGAACCCCACACCTTCTATCCCGGCATACCGACGACGACAGCGGCGGTGCAGGCGGAGTTGTTTTACGGGCTGCGCGGCGCCGTGCCGGGATTCGCCTTCTTTCGACGCGATAAGCGGGAGCTGGGCCGGATGCTTTATCCGTCCTGGGCCAAGGATTTCGAGGCGGGCTATGCCGCGCGGGCCGACGGATTGCTGAAGGGCGGCAGTTCCTGGTCGAACATCTACACCGGCGGCGCCGGCCAGAACGAGGCGCACTTTTGCGCCGCGAGCAATGGGCTTGGCGACATGTGGCAGACGGGAAAAATCGGAAACATCCTCATCTTTCTGCTGCTGCACATTCCGAGTGTATTGCGCATCACCGCCCTCCTGCTGTTGGAAACCGGCATCGGACTGTGGGACGCCTTGGGCGGAATCCGGCGCGGACAGCCGGTGGGGCACGAATTGCTGGTGGTCGCCTCGCGGGTGTTCGTCGCGATCGGCCTGCGCGAACTCGTGACCATGGGCGCGGCGGTGGATCTGGCCCGCGGTCTGCCGATCATTCACGTGAATTTTCTGGGCTACGATGAGCAAGCGCACGGACGGGGCCCCGGGTCGTTGTTCGCGCATTGGTCTCTGCAAGGCATCGACCGTTCCATCAAGGCGCTTTATCGCGCAGCGCACCGCTCGTCCCGGCGCGACTATGCCGTCTGGATCATGTCCGACCACGGCCAGGAGCGAACGCGTTCGTTCGCCACCGAATATCCGGGTGGGATCGAAGAAGTCATCCGGGGTTGCTACGACGCGGCCCGTCAGCGCGACCGGGCCTGGCGGGCGCGGTCGCAACGCCGCGACTACGGACTGTGGCTGGCGCACGGTCCCTGGTCGCAGCGCCGCTTGGAACGAATCCGCGCAGCGGACACGTTGACCGCGGAGGAACAGGAGACGTTCACCGTGGTGGCGGTCGGACCGGTCGGGCACGTTTATTTTTCAAAACCGCTGGACGACGCGCAGCGCGCCGCGCTGGCAAAACGATTGGTAGAGCAGGGAAAAGTACCGGGTGTGCTGGTGAAGCAGGCAGACGGCCGCATCACTTGGTTTCATGACAAAGGCACCACATCCGTGCCGGACGAAGTGCCGGCGATGTTGCCGCACGCGGAATCGATGCGGGCGGAAATCGCCCGGGATCTGGTGGATTTCTGCGCCAACCCTGACACCGGGGACCTCGTACTTCTCGGCTGGTCACCGGGTTCGGGCACATGGACGTTTGCGCCCGAGCGCGGAGCGCATGGGGGAGTAGCGATCGAGGAAACGCAGGGATTCGTGCTGCTTCCCGTGCGCACGCCATTGCCGCCTGGCACGCAGGATTTCATCCGGCCGACGGCCCTGCGGCAGGCGGCGCTCTACCACCTGGGCCGCGAGAAGCTCGTGCGTCCTCCACGGGTCCCGGCTGCGGAGCCCGAGCCGGCGCTGCGCATCATGACCTACAACATCCACAGTTGTTTTGGCATGGACGGACGGATTTCCCCGCGTCGCATCGCCCGGGTGATCGAAACGCAGATGCCGGACATCGTCGCGTTGCAGGAGATCGATTTGGGACGCCGGCGTTCGCGGGCCGAGGACCAGGCCGCACTCATCGCCGGCCTGCTCGGGATGCATTACGAATTTTGTCCCACGGTGACGGTGGCGGAGGAGCATTACGGGCACGCGATCTTCAGTCCGTGGCCGATGGAGGTCGTGAAACGAGCACGTCTGCCCCTGGCCCCGGGTCGGTCCGGAAGCGAGCCGCGGGCGGCAATCTGGGTTCGCGTCAACGTGGCCGGCCGGACGCTCAACGTGGTGACCACCCACTTGGGGCTCGGCTGGAATGAAGGCGTGGCGCAATGCCGGGCCCTGGTGGGCGAAGAATGGTTGGGCGGCATTCCGGCGGACGAGCCGGTGGTGTTGTGCGGCGACTTCAATCTCTCTCCCGGCGGGGCGGGTTACCGGCTATTAACCTCCCGCTTGCGCGACGCCCAGGTGGCACTGAAGGGCCACGGGCCGTTGCGGACCTTCAGTTCGATCCAGCCTTTCATGCGGATCGACCACGTGATGCTGTCGCCGCAATTCGAAGTGACCGGCGTGAGCGTGCCGCGCAACGACCTCACGCGGGTTGCTTCCGACCACCTGCCGCTCGTGATCGATGTCCGAGCGTTGTCTTCAGCCGCCGCAGCGTCCACCACGACGCGCCCACAATCAGCGCAGCATAGGCCACCAACCCCAGCACCCGTCCAGGCGTGAGATCATGGCTCTGGCCGCCGAGGATGACGACAACGGCCGAACGCGCGGCGTGCATGGGCAGGCAGATGCCAAGGTAGAGGCGCAGAGGCACACCAATCAGGGGCAGGGTGTAGTTTTGCGCGAAGTAGGGCGCGCCCGGGATCAGCATGGTGAACACCGTTACCGGGACGTGCGCGCCTTTGGGGATTTTTTCGCGGATGGATTTGAAATGGCGGGAAAAAAACGCGCGGTTCCAGTGGACGAGAGCGTAGCTGATCAGCAGGTGCAGCAGGATGGAAATCCACACCAAGGTCAGACCCAGGGGCACGCCGAATCTCAAGCCGGCGCAGAGATGCAGGACGTTGGCCGGAAAACCGACCAAGGGCAGCAGGATCAGGAGGAGAAAGCACAGCCAAGTCGGCAATTCCTCCGCTTTGGCGCGCACCTGGTCGAGGCCGATCTGATGATGGAGCACGATCAGGCCGACGATCACGACTGCGACGATCACCCAGAAACGGGTGGAACGAAAAATTGAGGGCCATTGGCGCAGTTGCACACCGGATGGACCGGAATCCCGGGCCGTGGTTACGATGAAAAGAGTGCGGCGCGAAGCGCCGGCTTATGGAGTTGGCAAGAACGTTCGCGCCGCCAGAGGTAGGGCGGAGCGGCCCGCCCCGCCGCGATGATGATATCACATTCCCGGCGCACCGAGCCGGTGCGCCCTACCATCTGACCACTATGCGAGCCTCAATAAGATTCACCACCCCGTCATTCCGCGCAGCGAAGAATCCATTTAGAAAAGCGCGCGGAACATTCCGCAAAAATGGTCCGTCAGTTTGAGGTAGAACGGCCGGTCGTGGTAGGACTCGACGGATAAAGCCATGGACTTGGCGAGGTCGTCTGCGAAGGACCGCTGGAAGGCGCGGATGGTGGCGCGGTCGATGACGTTGATGTTCACCTCGTCGTTGATGCTGAAGGAACGGTTGTCGAAATTGACGGAACCGAGGCTCATGAAGGTGTCGTCCACGATCATGACTTTGCAATGGTAGAGCGACGGCAGGTAGTAGTGAAATTCGACGCCGGCCTCAAGCAGGCGGCCCCACCGGGAGCGGGCGGCGGCGCGGCCGAAACGCGAGTCGTTCTTGAATGGCACGATGACGTCGATTTTCACGCCGCGCTTCCGGGCCTCGAGGAGCATGTTCACCGCGAGATCATCGGGCACGAAGTAGGCGTGGGAGAACTGGATGGTTTTGCGCGCGGAGGCGATGGCGAGGAGATACGAAAGCCGGGCGTTTTCCGGATGCTCGTTGGGCCCGCTCATGAAGCAGTGGGCAAGCGCCCGGCCGGTGACGGGTGTTTCGGGAAAATAATCCGGACCGCTGAGCAGGCGGGAAGTGGTCTGCAGCCAGTTGGTGACGAAGACCGCCTGCATTTGCCGGACGATGGGGCCGGTGACCCGGGCCTGGGTCTCCCGCCAGATCCCCGGACGATCGCCGTCCCCGAGCCAGGCGTCGTCGATGCAAACGCCGCCGGTGAACCCCACCGTGCCATCCACGACGAGGAGCTTGCGATGGCTGCGGTGATTGACATCGAGTTTAAGGTGGTACCAGTGCTCCCGGCCGTAGACGACGAACTCGATTCCCGCCGCCTTCATGCGGTTGACGTCCGAGAGCCGGAGCTTGAGGTTGCCGGCGCCGTCGACGAGCGCGTGAACCTTGACCCCGTGTTGGGCGCGTTCGATAAGGGCGGCGCAGAACTGGTCGCTGACCTTGCCCGAGGCCCAGATGTAGGATTCGAGGGTGATGGATTTCTTGGCGTCCCGGATGGCGGCGAGCATGGCGGGAAAGATTTCCCGGCCGTTGATGAGCGGTTCGATCGTGTTGCCCTTCAGAAATTCCGCGCCAAGCAGCGGACCGACGGCTCCCGGAAAAAGCGGATCGTCCACGGCGACGGTGGATGTGATCGGATCGCGCAGGATGCGGGCGGAGCTGCTGTAGATGAGCAGGCCAAGGATGCCAATGAGCGCGACCAGCAGAACCCATTGCAGGCTGAATTGAAGCTTGGCGGCCCGCTGCCGGCGGCGCGGAGCCGTGGCCGCACGGTGCGCACGAAAGCGCTGAAAACCGTGGGTCAGGGAGGAGAGGAGGGGCATGCGAGGCCCGCCGAGGACCGGGGTAACGGTGACAAATCAGGGCAGGCTACGGTGCTGACCGTGGCGCAACCGGAACGGTTCCCGTTTCGTTCGCGGTGGGGTTGATACCCCGGTGCGGGCTCGGCTGCCTGCTTGAAAGGCCGCAGGGATCTTCACACCGCTGGCGTATCCGCCACCGAACCGGGCGCCGAAATCGCGGTCAGTAAACGGGCACGCTGTTACCAACCCATGACGCGAAAAAGAAGAATCCAATGGATGCTTGGGACCATTGCCGCTGCGGTTGTGCTCGCAGGACTGGTGGTGCTTTCCGCGCTGGTCGACTGGCACGGACTGCGTGCGTCGATGGAAGGCATGGCGCGCGGTCCGTTGCTTGCGCTGATCGTCGTGCTGCCGCTTTTCGGTTTTTCGATCGGCATCGTCTACCTGGTGGTCGGCGCGGTTTTTGGCGGCTGGGTCGGGCTGGCGGTGGTGGGCGTCATCACGGCCGTCCATTTGTTGGGCAGCCACTGGATTGCGCGCAGCTTCCTGCGCGAACCCTTGGAGCGATACCTGAAGCGGCACAAAAAGAAATTGCCCGTGCCGCCCGAAGGAGCGGAAGGATCCGTGGCGTTGATGACGGTGCTGGTGCCCGGGCTGCCTTATGTCGTACGCAACTACCTGCTCGCGCTGTCGGACATTCCGTTGCGGACCTATTTCTGGATTGGGTGGCTGGTCTATGTGATCCGCTCGGTTCTGGTGATTTTCCTGGGCGATTTCAGCGGCGATTTCAGCGCGCAGCGAGCCGGGGTACTCGCGGCGGTATTGGTTTTGAAGCTGGCGATTTGTGCCTATTTACTCCGACGGGTGCGCGCCCGATACAAGACACTTCACCGGCCGCGGCGAGGATCCCTGCCGTCGGTCAAAAAAAAAGCGGCCTGAGAGCTCCGGAGAACGCGAGCCACCGGCAAGAAAAACGGAGGGATGCCTGATGGACACACGCACCGCCAAACCGTTAAACCGGCTCTTGCTCGGCGTCGTCGTATTGCTTGGAAGCGCTGCCACCGCTGCGCCGCCTTTGCTGGAGCAGGCGGCGGAAAAATGGATGGGCGAGCGCGACAATTGGGCGTTCACCATGCAGGTGCGCGAGTTCGACGGCGGGCGGTTAAAGGAGGAACGCCTGGAGCGCTACGATCCGTCCAAACCCGGCATGGCACGCTGGAAACTTCTGACGGTGAATGGGCAGCCGCCCACCGCCGAGCGGCGTGAGGAATGGCAGAAGAGAAAAACGAAGAAGCGTCCGAATCCCGGCAAACCGCTCAACCAGTATCTGGACTTTGCGCAAGGCACGGTGGTGAAGGAGGACGCCCGGACGGCTTGCTATAATCTTCCTCTGCGCAGCAACAACAGCTGGCTCTTCCCGCTGGACAAGGTCGTGCTGCGGGTGACCGTCAACAAGGCCACGCTTGCCATCGAGGTCGTGCAGGCGGAGATCGAGGAGCCGTTCAAGGTGGCGCTGGGTTTTGCCCGCGTGATGGACCTGAATTTCGATGTGCAGATGAACCCCTCCGAACAGGCAAGCGACAAGAATGATCCGGCCGCTGCCCGACCGGATGGAACGGCGCGCGCCGTTGTGACGAAGCTCGGGGACCGCATCGAGTATGTCTGGAGCGACTTCCAGCGGGTTACGCCGCATCCGGACAACGTGATCTTGGACAAAAAAGGTTCTTAAACTCGGGAAGATGCCGTTGAAACGCGGCGATCGCGGAGTACGCGGAGGAGAGAGTCCGGGGATGGTCACCGATCGCAACCTCCGCGGGACTTTACCGGTCGTGCAGGAAAAGCCGGCTGGGTTCCGTGTAGCCCGGCAGATCGATCATGCGCTCGAAGCGGAAGCCGAGCTTGCCGAGCAGCTTGATCGAAGACGGATTCTCGGCTGCCGTGAGCGCGAGGATTGGACCGAGCTTGAGCACGCTCCTAGCGTGCACGAGGGCGGCGGACGCGGCCTCGAAGGCGTAGCCTTTGCCTGTGTGCCGGGCGAGGAAGGCAAAACCGAGATCGGGATGCTCCAGTGTGTCACGTCGGAGGAGCCCGCACATTCCGACGGGTATGCCACCGTCTTTCAGGGCCACCTGCCAGAGACCGAACCCGTGCCTGGCGTAGCTGGCGAACGGACCGTTGCGGAGATATCTGCCGGCTCCGGCGAGGTCCCGCACGCCCTTGTCGGCGATGAACCGGATGAAGGCCGGCTCGTTGAGCAGTTCCAGGATGAACGGAGCATCTTCGGGTGTGAATTCGCGGACGAGGAGGCGTTCGGTTTCGAGGATGGGCATGTGGGTTTAGCATGCCTTGTTCGAGCGTACCAGCAAGAGGCTTGGTTTGACGTTTGCCGGTGCAAGCGGAGCAGCCGAGACGGCTAGCTTTGTGGGACCAAGTAAGCTGGCAAAAAATAGAATCGGAAAATGAAAAGGCGCGCCGGATGGCGCGCCTTGGAAAGGCAAATCGGCCCGAGGGACGTGGGCCCTCCACTAAACGAGCAATAGAGCCGGCTTCTCGAGGAGGTCCTTGAGGGCGCCGAGATATTGTGCTCCCACGGCGCCGTCGAAGACGCGGTGGTCGCAGCTCAGGGTCATCGTCATCGTCTGGCCGGGGACGATCTGGCCGTTCTTCACGACCGGCTTGGCGACGGTGGTGCCGACGGCGAGGATCGCGGCGTTGGGCGGGTTGATGATGGCGGTGAATTTCGGGATGCCCATCATGCCGAGGTTGGAGACACAGAAGGTGCCGCCGGTGTAGTCGGCGGGCGCGAGCTTCTTGTCCTTGGCCTTTTTGCCGAGCGCCTTGGCCTCGGTGCTGATCTGGAAGACACTCTTGAGATGGGCGTCCTTCACGACCGGGGTGATGAGGCCGTCTTCGAGCGCGACGGCGAAGGCGACGTGTGCCGCACCGTGGTGGCGGATGTGCGTGCCTTCCCAGGAGCAGTTGACCGTCGGTACGCGGCGGAGAGCTTCGGCGCTGGCCTTGATGACGAAGTCGTTGACGGAGAGTTTAACGCCTTCCTTCTCGAGTCCGCTGTTGAGCTGGGCGCGAATGGCCAGCAACGGTTCGGCGTCGATCTCGATGTCGAGGTAGACATAGGGGATCGTGGTCGTGGACTCGACCATGCGCTTGGCAATGACGCCGCGCATCGTGGAGACGGGGGCGAGCCGCTCTTCCTGGACGGGGCCTTTGGCCGAGATGGCTCCGCCGGTGAAGGCGGGCGCGGCAGACCGGGGCGAGGGCGCCCCGGCTCCAGCGGCGGCAGCGGCCTTGAGCTTGGTCGGGTCGGCCGCGGCGGCGAGGACGTCGGCCTTGACGATGCGGCCGTGCGGGCCGGTGCCGGTGATCCGGTTGGCATCGATGCTTTGCTGCGCCGCGATTTTTTTGGCCAGCGGGGAAATCTTGAGGCGTTCGCCGGAGGCGCCGGGTGCCGGTGGCGGGAGCACATCGGCTTCCTTTTTGCTGCCGCCTTCGGTCTGGGCTTTGGGCGGAGTGGAAACAGACGGGGCGGCGGCGGGAGTGGCTTCGGCTTCGAGTTTCTTTTCGACTGTGGCAGCTGCCTGCGGCGTGGTCGCCGCAGCTCCAGAGGAAGCCTTGGGGGCCGGTGCGGCCGGAGCCTCGACGGTTTCACCGGCCTTGCCGATGGCGCAGAGGCCGGCGCCGATGGCGACCTGGGAGCCGGCGGGAGCGAAGATCTTGACCAGCGTGCCCGTGAAGAAGGATTCGAGCTCCATCGTGGCCTTGTCGGTTTCGACCTCGGCGAGCATATCGCCCGCCTTCACGGCGTCGCCTTCCTTTTTGAGCCATTTGACCAGCGTACCCACGGTCATGGTGTCGCTGAGTTTGGGCATTTCGATGATGTCGGCCATGGGAGGAGCGCGCCGGCGGCGCGCGGTTATGAGTTAAGGGATGAGAGTTGAGAGAGGCTTGAATCCTTCGCTGTGCTCAGGATGACGCGCAGGGGCGCGTCACTTCAGAACATTCAACGCGGACTGATAAATGCGGTCGACGGTGGGGAGCTGGAGCTTCTCGACCGGGGGCGAGTAGATCGCCGGGGCGTCGACGGAGTTGACGCGCATTACCGGGGCGTCGAGGTAGTCGAAGGCTTTTTCCTGGATGAGGCAGGCCACCATGGCGCCGACCGAGCAGAAGGGCTTGGATTCCTCGACGTAAAGGACGCGGTTGGTCTTTTTCACCGAGGCGAGGATGGTGTCCTCGTCGAGCGGCCGGATCGAGCGGAGATCGATGACCTCGGCATTGATGTTATGCTTCTCCTTGAGGAGATCGGCCGATTTGAGTGCCATCTGGATGGCGCGGCCGTGTCCGATGATCGAGATGTCGGTGCCCTCGCGCATGACCTTCGCGGAACCGAGGGGGACGAGGTGCTCGCCGTCGGGGACCTCGCCGGTCTCGCCGTAGAGGAGGGTGTTTTCGAGGAAGATGACCGGATCGTTGTCCCGGATGGCGGATTTGAGCAGGCCCTTCGCGTCGTAGGGCGTCGAAGGCACGACGACCTTGATGCCGGGATGGTTGGCGAGGACGTTTTCCGGCGTGTGCGAGTGCGTCGCGCCGACATTCGTGCCGCCGTTGGCGGGGCCGCGGAGGACGATCGGGCAGTTGATGAGACCGCCGGACATATAGCGGACGTTGGCGGCGTTGTTGAAGATCTGGTCGAAGGCGACCGAGTAGAAGCTGAAGAACATCAGCTCCATGACCGGACGCATGCCGAGCATCGAGGCGCCGAGGCCCACGCCGATGAAACCGGCTTCGCTGATCGGGGTGTCGACGATGCGCTTGGGGCCGAACTTGGCGAGGAGGCCTTCGGTGACCTTGTAGGCGCCGTTGAACTGGGCGACTTCCTCGCCCATGATGACAACGTTCGGATCGCGTTCGAGTTCCTCGGCCATGGCGTGGCGGAGAGCTTCGCGGTAGGTGATGACGGGCATGACGGGAAAGTGATGAGTGGTGAGTGACGAGTGATAAGAATCGCTCAGTTGAAGAAGAGCGTGCCCTGGGATTTGCGGTCGGCGGGATTGTCGGTCTCCCAATAAACATCCTTCTGGATGTCCTCGACGGTCGGATAGGGGCTGGCCT
>DATCRM010000416.1:0-37743 GCA_036568985.1 Lacunisphaera sp.
GTTGTCCCCGGCTATAACCGCCAAGTCCAACCAGCGCGACGCCGAGTTTCTTTCCACCACTTCCAGCCGCGCGCAGCAATTGGGGAGAGAGGGCCAGGGCACCGGTCGCGGAAAGTTGACCGAGAAAACGCCGGCGGGAAAGAGGCAGGGTTGGGGGTTTCATGGGGTTGGCATAGCATGACGCCATCCCGCTTTTTCGCAAGCGACCACCAACCGTCGCTCAGTCCGCGAGCGGCAGCTCCACCACTGCACGCAAACCGAGACTGTTCGGACCCGGCTCAAGGCTGAACGATCCGCGGTGCAGCCGGGCGACATTGCGTACGATGGCCAGACCGAGGCCCAGGCCCTGTTGCTCGCGCCTCGCCCGGTCGAACTGACGGAATGCGGCGATGGCCGAACGTTCCGCCGGGGTCATGCCTGAACCTTGGTCCGTGATCTCCATGCGATAAAGTCCGTCCACGATCCGGGCAGTGACTGATACGGGCGTGCCTTTGGTCGAGAAACGGCAGGCGTTCTCCACCAACTCGGCCACGACCGCCCGGAGCCATTGCGGGCTGATTTTCACCGCCGCCCGGGCGCACTCAAGGTGCAGGTCGGTGTTCCGGCCCATCCGCTCCGTGACGCCCAGCACCTCATCCTCGATGCTGCCGCCCGCCTCGACGGCGGCCGCCGGATCGGCCCAGTTGTATTCGCGCAGCTGCTCGAGCTGGAAATAGAGCACCAGCTTGCGCGCGAGCGTCTGCTGCCGGCGCGCGCTTTCGTTGATGGACCGCGCGAGTTCGCGCAATTCGGCGTGGGAAACCGCCGCCGGTTCGGCCTCCAGCATCGAGGCGATGCCAAGGATGCCGTTCAACGGCGTGAGCAGCTCGTGAGCCCAGGGCGCGGCCAGTTCCCGGCGGTATTCCTCGGTGTAGTGTTTCAACCGCTGGTTGAGGGCATCGCGTTTGCGCATCACCCCGGCGATCGCCGCCAGCAATTCCTCGCGGGAAAAAGGTTTGGTCAGATAATCATCCGCACCCAGCACCATGCCCTTGCGCTGGTCCGTCCGCGCGTTGCGCGAAGTCAGGAAGATGAAGGGAACGTCGCTGGTCTCGGGTGATTTTCTCACGGCCTCCAGCACCCCATAGCCGTTGAGCACCGGCATCTCGATGTCGCACAAAATAATGTCGGGCTTTCTTTTTGCGACGATGGCCAGTCCCGCCTGGCCATCCGCAGCCGACACCACGCTGTGTCCGGCCGACTCCATGTGGGCCTCCACCCATACCCGCCAGCGGGCGTCATCCTCGATCAGGAGAACATGAAGCGCTTTGGGCGACGCCGACGCAACATCGGTAGATGAGATTTGTTCAGTCATACGACACACCGAGCCGGCCCTTGCCAAGTGTTGGCGGGAGCTTAACCACGAAACTCCCACCGTCCAGTTTTTCCTTAGGCCGGCAACTGAAAGATCTCAAACTGGTGCTTGAGTTCCATCATAAACGCCGCTGCACCCGCGCCGTTCACCACGCGATGGTCGAAGGTGAGCGACAAGGTGACTACTTCCATCGGGTAAATCACCCCGCCATCCTTGATCATTTTTTCATGGGCGGCGCCGATGAAGAGCGTGCTCATCGCGGGCGGCACGACGATCGGCGTGGCGCTCTCGACGCCGAAGGCGCCAAGGCTGCTGATGTTCAGCGGAGCCAGGACTTCGGCCATCTTGCCGGCCCGGGTTTCTTCAATCGCCCGGTTGTAGGCGACGACGAATTCCCGCCATGCCAGCTTGTTCGCAAGCGTGATGGAAGCGGTGCCCAACCGGTCACCTTCGAGCGCAACCGCCACCCCGAGGTCAAAATCCGTCGTCTCGTGAATCACCGCGTCTTTGTTGACCACACGGCGGAAACCCGCGTGTCGTTCGATTGTGCGGGTGACGCACCAGGCCATCATGGCGGAGGGCGAGGCCGCGGCCTTGCCATGCTGAGCCTTGGCCTGCTCGCGCGCGCGCCGGATCGACTCCCAGCGACAGTCCATGAGCAGGTTGGCAGGCACAACCGTGTCGAGCCGCTTGGTGATCGCAGGAGAAAGGGCGGGCTGGCGGACTTGGCCTTGCATAAGCTTGGGGGATGAAGAGATGACCGGCTCGGGGGAGACTGATGGCATGGCGGCGGCTGGCGCGGGAGCAGCCGGCTTTTTTCCGGGCGCTTCGACCGCCAGTCCGGCCACGCTCGCGGCGTCGCCGCTCACGAGCGCGATTTCCTGCCCGATGAGCACCGTGTCCTCGAGCTTGATCTGCCACGTCTTGAATGTGCCGGCGAATGACGCCTCGACCGGATAAACCGCCTTGTCGGTCTCGAGCTCGCAGAGCACGTCGTCGTGCTTTACCGCGTCGCCCGGTTTTTTGTTGAGCGCGACCACGCGGGCGGAGCGCAAGCCCTCACCCATGATCGGCACACGGACAACGATGTCGTTGGTGCCTGCAACCACCGTGCTCTGGGGAGCGTGCGCGTCCACCGGCACGGCCGTCGCCGGCGCAATCACCTCGACCTGGTGGGCGGGTTCGGGCGTGAGGGCCTCGAACATCTCTCCGCGGGCAACGCTGATCGCCACGGTCCGGCGGATCGCCTCGACGATGCGCGGCGCATCGGGCAACGCGGCGTATTCGTAGATGGGATTGTACCCGATCATCACGTTGCCCTTCGAGACAAGCACCGGCGGAGCCTTCAATGCAGCCCAAACGCCGGGCTGGCTCATCAGATGCGTGATGATCATCTGGCCCACCGAACAATTTTCGGTGTCCTCCTGCACGATGATGAGCCGGCCGGTACGGAGCACCGAGGCCTCCACTGCAGCCTTGTCCCAAGGCACGATGGAGCGCAGGTCGATCAGCTCGACCGAGGCCGCACCCTTCAACTCGGCAATCGCCTCCAGCGATTTCTCGACGGTGTTGCCCCAAGCCACGATGGTCAGGTCGGTGCCTTCGGTCACCCGGCGGGCCGAACCGAACGGAATCGCGACAATGGGCTCGGCCACCTCGCGCTCGGCCCACAGCATGTGTTTCGGCACCAGGAAAAGGGTGATGTCCTCGCCGTGCATCGCGGTCCAGAGCAGACCGGCCGCATCCTCCGGCGTGGACGGAATGACGATGTTGATGCCCGGAAAATGCGCGAAGACCGATTCATTCGCCTGCGAATGCCAGAGCGAGCCACCCGGCAGATAGGCGCCGTAGGGAGCGTAGAACACGGCGGGAACCTTCCACTCGCCGTTCGTGCGCCAGCGGAGGTTGGCGAGATTGGAAACGAGCTGGTTGAAGCCCGGGTAAATGAAATCGATGAACTGGATCTCGAACACCGGCCGGCGCCCATAAAGCGCCAGACCGCCGCCGATGCCGATGATGGTGGATTCGGCCAGCGGGGAATTGAAGACCTGGGCGGGAAAATCGGTCGAGAGCTTCTGCGTGAGACGGAAGACGCCCCCCTTGGGATCTTCCACATCCTCACCGAAAATCATCCGGCCGGGGTCGGCATCGAGACCGGCGCGCAACGTGCGGTTGAGCAGGTCGCCCATCCGGTATTTCCCGGGCTTGAATAATTCCGCACTCAGTTCGGGCGCGGGACCGGTGGATTCGAGCATCAACTCGCCCGCACGCGGATTCTCGGCTTTTTCGGCCGCCGCGTAATCGCGACGCACCTTCTCCTTCAGGTCGGCCTCGATCTTGTCGAAATCCTGCTCCGTCAGCTCGCCATCCCGGATCATCTGCCGCTTGAGCGAACGGATGGGATCGTGCTGATCCAGCGCGGCGATGTCTTCCTTCGAGCGATACAGGGTGTGATCGTCGGAACTGGTGTGGCTGGAAAGCCGTTCCACCCTCACCCAGAGAAACTCCGGACCGCCGCCGGCGCGGATGCGGGCCAAAGCCTGCTGGGTCGCCGCGTGGACCGCCAGCGGATCCGATCCGTCCACGTTCTGCCACTGGGCGGGATTGAAAACCTCGAGCGCCAGGGGATTGGTGCGCCGGGTGGGTGTGGAGATGCCGTAGGCGTTATCCTCCACCAGCAGCAGCAACGGCAGCTTCTTTTCCCGGGCAAAGCTGATGGCCTCGTAAAAGTCACCCTGACGGCTGGCCGCATCACCGATGCACGTGACGACCACCCCGTCCTTTTGGTCCAGCTGCAGACCCCAGGCGATGCCGCATGCGGGGACCAGCTGCGCACCCGTCGGGGTCGGCACGCTCACGATATTGAGTTCCCGCGAGCAGTAATGTGAAGGCATCATGCGGCCACGCGACGCCGAGTCCCTCTTCGCAAAATACTCCAAGGCCAGGTGCCTCGTGGTCATCCCCCGCCCCATGCACAACGCGCGATCACGGTAATAAGGGGCGATAAAGTCGCCCTGCCGCAACTGGGCGCCCACGGCGGCCATCGCTTCGTGCCCGCGTCCTGACACGTGAAAATGGCCCTTGCCCTGCCGGTTCAGGCTCTCCTCGCGAAGGTCGCCGAGGCGGCTTTCGAGCATGGTCACCAGCAGGTGACGCTTTTGTTCTTTGTTAAGGGTGGCGACTGTGGCCATGGACGGGGGCAGGTCAAAATTTGCCCGCAATCGGACCCGGACTGCAACGCATTTCTCGGCGCCGTCTGATTACGCGCCGGACCGATTCGGCCCCTGCAGCAAGACCTGTTTTCCCAGCGCATCCACGAAAGCCACTACGCGCTCCGCGGTCTGGCGGGACGTGCCGGGGCCAAGGGTCACCTGCACCTGCGTGGATTCGTGGACCGGATCGAAGAAACTCAGGCCAATCACGCGTTCCGGTCCGGGCGTGACCGCGCTGATCTCCGCTAACTCTGCGGCGGAGACACACGACGCCAGCAGGGCGTCAGGTGGCATGACCCGGGCGAGTCCGGCGAAACGCGGCCGCTTGGCTGCCGTGTCTTCGGTGAGCGTCTCGATGATGATGTCGCAAAATTCCAAGTCTTCCAGTCCGGTGGTGATGCTGATGCCGCCCATGGCCTTGTGGGCCGCCGCCGGCGTGATTTCGTTCCGCGCTTCCGCCGCCTTGAACAGCCCGCGCACCTCCTCCACCCCATGACTGAGGGTGCCGGCCTCGGGGTCGTGCAGGATGACACCCATGCCCTTGGTCGCGCACCAGTGCGCAATGCCGGTGCCGATTTTGCCCACGCCAATGATGCCGATCGCTCGCAGGGGCTTCGGCGCAGGTGTCCCCGGCGGCGGAGGCGGGAACCACGGATTCAGGGAGGGCGCAGTGCTCATGTCGCTGAGGTAAGGTGACCACCATGCCTAGACACGCTCCGAAGTCCGGACAACTGCTTTTATCGGCGGACGTATTTTGCCAAGTATTTCAAGGCGACTTCGAAGTCCTTCGGGCGTGGCGCGGCGATGGTCGCTTTCTCCCGGGTAATCGGATGGGTGAAGGTCAGCGTCGCAGCGTGGAGCGCCAGCCGGGCGATGAGCGGGCGTTCGTCGTCACGCCCTTTGTATCCGCGCTTCAGGTCGGAGAGCAGCAGGCGTGTCTCGTTGCCATAAAAAGGATCGTTGAGAATCGGTGTGCCGGTGGCGGCAAGATGCACGCGGATCTGGTGGGTGCGGCCGGTGAGCGGCCGGCACTCGAGATGGGCCAGGCTCGGCCGGCCAGCTGGCTGCGGAAACCGGGCCCGCACCGTAAATTCCGTCACACTGGCCTTGCCGTGTTTCTTCACCACGCACATCCGTCCGGGCTTGGCGTCATCCTCCTTGAGCACGAGGTCGACCGTGAACTCGTCCTGGGGCGGCAGTCCGACCACCAGCGCTTCATAGACCTTGGTGACCGTCTTCGACTGGAACTGGCCGCTCAGGAAATCCAGCGCCGGCTTCGTCTTCGCGCAGAGCACGAGCCCGCTCGTATCCGCGTCGATCCGGTGGACGTTGGCCACCCCATGCCCCATTTTCTCGTGCACGAGGTCCATGAGGTTCACCCGCGACTTGTCCCACCGATCCGGCGCGATCAGCAACCCGCTCGGCTTATCGAACGCGATCATGCTTTCATCCTCGAAAATGACAGGCGGCAAAGCGGGCATGTTCGGACACGCTGTTTTCCCCGGTGCGCCGCGGCAATCCCATACCCGTTTTTAGGTTGTTTTTGCGGAAAAGCCGGTGGTCTTTGGTCCGCTTGCGGATATCGTGCTCGGAACCATGACGCTGGCCCCACGGTTTCTGGTAAATTTCTGGGCGGGACTCCGTGTTGCCCGCCTGGCCCGGCGCCTCCGCACCGCCGGCTATGAAATCGGGGCCCAGCGCGCCGCCCTAGCCCGCCTGATAGGTTCGATTGGGCGTACCGAATTTGGACGCCGGCATCAAGTCGGTCCCCGCAGCACCTACGAGGAGTTTCGAGATCGGGTTCCGCCTCGAACTTATCGCTGGTTTGAACCCCACATCTGCCGAATGGTGGCCGGCGAAGCGGGTGTGCTCGTGCCGGGAAAA
Source organism: Lacunisphaera sp. (assembly GCA_036568985.1). Classification (GTDB taxonomy): domain Bacteria; phylum Verrucomicrobiota; class Verrucomicrobiia; order Opitutales; family Opitutaceae; genus Lacunisphaera. The sequence continues at coordinate 6,451 of DATCRM010000416.1, forward strand.
TGTCCGCTCTTTGTGAAGACCGCCGGCACCACCGGCGCGCCCAAACTGCTGCCTGTCCCCGAGGTCATGTTGGCTCACTACCGCGTCGCTCTGCGCGACTCGCTCTTCCACTATGCCCGCCGCGCCGGGCACGCCGGCGTTTTTCTCGGACGTTATGTGCACCTCGGTGCGAGCACGGCCGTGACCGACCTGAAGGGCGCCTACGGCACGAGCCTCGACGGCATGCTGACCCTCTGTCTTTCCCCCTGGGTCTACGCCAATCTGCGGGCCCTGCCTTCCGCTGTGGCCAAGCTGCCGGAAGGCGCCGCCAAAATTGCGGCCGCCGCCGAGGCCGTGGTGCGGCGCGATGTTACCCTCCTCGGGGGCAATCCTGCCTCCCTTCGCGACCTGGCTGCCGCCGTGCTCGAAATTCATGCTCCGGAACCAGGCCGGCCCCGCGCACCCCATCTTCAAGCCGTGTGGCCCAATCTCGAATGCTGTCTCCACACCGGCGCCCCGCTCGGTTTCCTGAACGAGGCCCTGAGCAAGGCAGTCGGGCCGTCGGTGAAACTCCATGAAGTCTACGCCGCCGCAGAGGGAATCTTTGCCGCTCAGGACACCGGCACGCCCGCGGCTTTGCGACTGATCGCCGATGCCGGCGTGTTCTATGAATTTCTACCACTCAGCTCCTACAAAGAGTCGACGGTCGAACACGCCGGCTCGCTCTGCCTGCCGTTGGAAAAGATTCAGCCCGGGGTCGACTACGTGCTGATTGTCACCACGCCGGCCGGACTCTGCCGCTATGTCACTGACGACATCGTCCGCTTCGTCTCGGCAAGCCCACCGCGTTTGCAATTCGTCGGACGCACCGGACTCCGTCTCAATGCGGTGGGCGAAAACGTAGGCGAGCGCGATGTGTCCGACGCCCTCCACGCGGTGTGCACGCGCAACGGCTGGCTGCCGATCGACTTTCATGTTGCCCCTTATGAGCAGCGTCTCGGTCCCGGTCTGGTGGCGCAGGTCCACGAGTGGTGGCTGGAGCTGGGCACTCATTCGGTGAAAACCCCGATGGCCAATGTGCTCGGCCCCGAACTCGACACCGAACTGGCCCGGCGCAACCCCGAGTATGCCGTTCGGCGAAACCGGAACCTTCTCGGCCCGCCGCAAATCCGCCTCGTCATGCCCGGGGTATTCGCCCGGTGGACCGACGAACAACGCAAAACCGCCAGTGCAGGCAAACTGCCCCGCTGCCGTCCCGACCGTCTCATCGCCGACCAGCTCGCCGCCCTCGCACCCTTTCACCAAACGGATCTTCTGTCGGACAAATCGTCCGGCACGCGGTACTGAACCGCGCTACAACGTTTTGAATAAACTCGCAGCCGGACCACTCAGGATGACGGAGGCGGGGATTTGGTTCCGGCCCGGAAGCTGAGAGACTGCACCTTAGTTTGAACCGCTCTAAATCTCGCGGTAGTAATCCGCAACCCGGTAACGACGGGCCATGAAGCCGAAGGCCAGGGCCGCCGCAAAGGCGAACGCCGCGAAGAAAAACATCTGGAACGCGGTCACGCCGAAGCCCGTCGAGGCGATGAAATCCGTGACGACGGAGTTTTTCACGGCGGCGTTTGCTACCAGCACCCAGAGATTGCCGATTGTCACCGACAGGTTGAAAAAACTCATCAAGGCGCCCTTCATGGCCGGCGGCGCCTGGCTGTAGGCAAACTCCAGTCCCGTCGCCGAGACCCACACTTCGCCGAGCGTGAGCAACACATAGGGCACCATTTGCCACGTGATCGTGAGCATCGTGCCGCGATCAAGCATGACTTGCATCAGCCCGACGACCACCCAGGCCAGCCCGGCAAAAACGATACCGGTCGTCATGCGGCGCAACGCGGTCATCTCCCAACCGACGCGCCTCAGCGCCGGGTAGAGTACGAGGTTGTTGAAGGGAATGAGCAGCATCACCAGCAACGGGTTGAGCGCCTGCATTTGCGACGACTGGAACCATGCCGGTTTTGCCATCGCATTGCCCTGCAGAACCCACGTCGACGCCTTCTGGTCAAAGAGCGACCAGAACGGTGTGATGAGCGCGAACAGCACGAGCACACGCAGCACGACCCGCACGCCTTCGATGGCCTCGTCGTCGTGCTCCCCTCGCGCGGATTCGAGCTGCCGCCATACCCCGAGGCCGCCGAAAGTCAGAATCGAAACGAGCGAGGCGCAGAGTGCTATCACCACTCCCAAAGACGGGATCAGCAACAGTGAGGCCAGGGCCGCCACCAACGCCATCACGCCGAATACACGACCGGATCGGGACGAAAGCAAAGCCGTGTGCGCCACGTTCAGAAAGGAATCCGGCTCGGGCGGGGTTGGCGGCACCAGCACATAGTACTTCCGGCCCAGCCAAAGGATCACCGTGGCGGCGAGCATCAACAGACCCGGAATACCGAACGCGATGGCGCCACCGAGCTGCTTCAGGAAAATGGGCATGAGCAGCGACGCGAAGAATGAACCGAAATTGATGATCCAATAAAACGCATCGAAGACGACCTTCGCCCGCTCCTTGTTGGTCTGGTCAAACTGATCGCCCACAAAGGAGGCGACACAGGGCTTGATTCCCCCCGACCCCAGCGCGATCAAGCAGAGGCCGGTGTAGAAACCTGTGCGGTTGGACTCGAACAGCGCCAGGCACAGGTGTCCGGCGCAATAGACGAGGCTCAGCCAGAAGATCGTGTCGTATTTTCCAAAAAAGCGGTCGGCCAGCCAGCCGCCGAGCAGCGGGAAGAAGTAGACGCCGATGACGAAGGTGTGAAAGACATCCTTCGCCGCCCCCGCGCGGTCGCCTTCCGGCAGGTACATGAGCAGCGACGAAACGAGAAACACCGTAAGGATGTTGCGCATCCCGTAGAAACTGAACCGCTCGCATCCCTCGTTACCGATGATGTAGGCAATTTGGCGCGGAATGCGCACCGGGGGCGCGGCGCCTGCGGAATCGGAACTCATGGGAATTGCGCCCGACGCTGGGCGCGCCGCGGGATTTTTCAAGCGGCGACTGCGCTGTGTCCGCGACACACCCAGTAATATCGCTACACTTAATGTCCCTCCCACACCCCGGCGCGACGCACCGCCCCTCTTCAACCGGAACGATGCAGTTGGCGGGGGTGGTCGGGCACGTCCCTGTGCCCGTTTCGCAGGGCATCGAGCCACGCGCACGGGGACGTGCGCGGCCACCTTTCGGTATCGCAATTTTCAGCGCTAATTTGCGCGCCGACTGCATCGTTCCGGCTCAAGAGTGGATCTCTGCAGGCGTGGATGAGTCCCCTCTATCAAGAGGGGTGCCCGACAGGGCGGGGTGTGTCGGTCCGATTTCGGTCAGGAAATACCCGGACTCAGCTCAGATTGCGTGCCGCAGCAAAAAGGCGCGTACGTCCGCCGGCACCGTCGAAGCCAGGTTGAGCACCACCCACTGATAAAGCCGGTTGATCTCCTCGCTCTGCGCCGGCTTCACCGCCCGGCCCTTCGCGGCATCGGCACCGACGAAACACTCCAAGTCATCGTTCTCGGCGAGCCCGCGGACGAAGCAGTCCTTGAGCTGAAACTCGAAGGCGGCGATGGTTTTGTCCGCCCGCAGCCGCCAGACGCTCAGGCGCGAGGCCGGCTCGCCGGCATATTGCTCGAGGAGGTAGCCGGATTTGTCGCGCGCGAGTGGCTTCACGAGCTTGAGGGAGGACCCCAACGCGACCAAATCGAGCAGCTGGCGATAGGCGGAATACGTGCCGGCGGCCGTCAGGTTCAATTCCAGCCCGAACAGTGCGTAATCGCGCCGGTCGCTGATGTGGGCGATGCGGCAAGGCACCTCGAACTTGTGGCCCTGCAGATCGAACCGGAGCCGGCCGGTGTCATCGCGCTGCACGATGACCGTGAGCGGCACCTGGAGGCGGGCGCCAGTGACGGAAAGATCGACCAATCGTCCGGGCCAGTCCCACCCCTCGCCGCCTTTCGGCTTCAGCAGCTGGCCATGCTCATCCCGACCGGCAATATTCAGCATGGTCTGGAGCGGAAACTGCCGGCTCACGGCAAAACGCGTCGCCACCCTGCGCTCCGTCGAAATCGCGGGCGGCTTCCGAATGTCGAGAATGCGTTTGAAGAATAGCACGACGGACGGTGCCCCACCGTAGCCAAGTGGCCGTCCGGAGCAACTATCCTTATCCATTCAAGCCGGCGCGAATGACGCTCCCGCATTCGGAACGCACGGACCCGATATATCCCCGAACCAATTCCGCTCAGCCGGATCGAGACCCGGCGCCGGTGCTCACTTCCGAACTTTCTTAACCTGATCCGCGACCATCGAGTCGATCGCATACCCCACGCGCAGGATGCCGTCGGAGAAGGCCTGTTGGTCGAGGAGCAACACCCAGTCGGAGGAACTCCGGCCCCAGGAACTCGAGAAGTGCGTGATGTCCTCGGAGAGTTTTTTCACCGTGCCCGTCGCCTCGCAAGCGGGACGCTTTCCGTGGGTCTGGATCTGGATGCTGGTGAAACTGCCTTTGGGATTATCGACGCGATCATGGCCCCGTTCAGCAGCATGACTGAATTTACCGCGATGCCGGCAAAGTCGCGCTTGGACTTACCGAAGCCTGAACAGCGAGTGGCTCAGGATTCCACTTTCTCCACCAGCTCGAGCGGGAGCACGACGTCGACCAAAACCGGGCGGCCATTTTTCGTCGCCGGGGCGAACTGCCACTGGGCGACCGCAGGCAACAGGTTCCGTTCGAGGTTGGTATCCCGGCCCGAGAGGAGACTGATGTTTTTCGGATGACCGGTTGCATCGATCGTCAGGCTGAGACGGACGGTTTCGCCTTGGAACCGACGCGCGATGCCGGAAGGAGCGACAATCTTGAGCGGTACCGGCGCAGTGTAGGAATTGCCCGCCGACAGGGTTGGTTCGGCGGTGATGGAAGCAGACGCAACGGTGGCGGACAACAAGCCACCCGTAAGGACGGTGGCGGAGAGAATGTTTTTGAAGTTCATATGGGGAAGAACTCCGCAAAGATCCGGGAGTTTCAGTTATTTTTCGGGTTTCTTCCACAGCCGCCGAAAGCGGTCCGTGGCGTGGCCACAGGCCGCGCTGTCCCGTCCGCGCAGGACAATCAAAACCATCGGCGGAAAATCATTCTCCCGCGCCTTCGCTTACGGCAACAGCCAGCGCGTCAATGGCTCTTGATAGAAACCGAGAATTACCGTGACCAGAGCCAACGCGGCCAGCACGGCGCTGTTGACCAAAGTCGGCGCGCTCACCGGACGAGCGGATGCTTCGGCCGCATTCGGCGACCACGCCTCGAAGAAGGCGGCCTTGATCCAACCGAAGTAGTAATAGATCGAGAGCACCACACCAACGATGGCCACCGCCAGCAGGCTATAAAGGTGGGCTTGGAACGCGGCGACGAAGATCAGCAGTTTGCCCATGAACCCCGCCAGCGGCGGAATGCCGGCGAGCGAACCGATGCCCACGGCGAGCACGGCGCCAAGGAAGGGGCGGTTCCGGGCCAGCTTCTCGTAATGATCGAGCTCCTGCACGGTATCGTCGTCCCCGGCCACGTGGGCCATGACGCCGAACACCGCCATCGAAGCCAGCAGGTAGGTGAAGAGGTAGAACCACACGGCCGATTCAGCCCACGACACCCGCAACGATGCTACCACGCCGATCAGCAGGTAGCCGGCGTGAGAAACGCCGGAGAGACCCATGAGGCGCTTGGCATTGCGCTGCTTCAGGGCGGAAAGATTGCCGACGAGGATCGTGGCCGCCGCCGCCGCGGACAGCACCGGGATAAGCACCTTGGCGAGCGGCGTGAAGACGTGGAGCACCAGCGTCAGCAGCACCGCAAAACCGGCTGCCTTGGATGACACGGCGAGGAACGCGGACACCGGCGTCGGCGCGCCCTGGTACACGTCGGGAATCCAGATCTGGAACGGGAAGGCGCCGATCTTGAAGGCCACGCCGCCGAGCACGAGCAGCGTGCCGGCGATGGCGAGGAAGTTGTCGGGATGCTCCTGGAGGAAACTCCGGATGATTTCGAACTCGAAGCCATTGTGCACGATGCCCTCGATTTCCACGCGACCGACCGCGCCGTAGAGCAGCACGATGCCGAAGAGCATGATGGCCGAGCTGAGCGCGCCGAGGACAAGGTATTTCAAACCGGCTTCCAACGTCAGGGCGTTGTCGCGGAAATAACTCACGAGAATGTAGAACCCGATCGTCACCGTCTCCAGCGCGACGAAGAACATCACGAAGTGGTTGCTCTCCGCGAGCAGCATGAGGGCGGAGGTGACCACCAGCACGATGTGGTAGAACTCGGTGCGCGGCATCCGCGAGCGCGGCAGGCAGATCGTGGCGAGGAAACAGACCAGCAGGGAGGCCGTCAGGAAAAACACCCGGGCGATCTGGCCGGTCTGGCTCAGCTTGATCAACCCGCCGAACAGCGTTTCGTCGTGCCAGGTCGTGTTGCCGAAGGTGATGACCACCGCGCCCAGCACCATCGCCAGCGAGGCGATGGCCACATGCGGGATGAAGCCGTGCTGGGCCTTCGGCGTGACGATCTCCAACGCCAGCAGCCCGAGGGCGGCGCAGGCCAGGATGATTTCCGGACCGATGGCCCACCATTGGTTCGAGTCAGCGACTGCCTTGAGTAGTTCCGTGGACATGGCGGCGGGAAATCAGCGTTGAAAGGAAACGGGGGCGTCGACCGCAGCCGTCTTGACCGCGGACGCAGGAGCGAGGGCCTGATCCACCGGGAGCGAAAGGGCCTTGGGATAGAAACCGAAGAAGAGCAGCGCAGCCAGCAGCAGCAGCGCCGGCAGGCGTTCGCCCCAACCGATGTCCGCCGGCGGATGCTGGGCGGTGACCCGCTGCAGCGCCTCGGTCGGCGGACCGAAGAACACCCGCGCCGCGGCGCGCAGGCCGTAGATCGCCGAGATGACCACGCCGGCGACCGCAATCGCGGTAACGCCCGGGGAGAATTTCCACAGGGAGACGAAGACGGTCAACTCGCCCCAGAAGTTGGCAAAACCCGGCAGGCCGGCGCTGGCCATGGTCGCAGCCACAAACAGGGCGGCCAGTACGGGCGTCTTTTGCGCGAGGCCGCCCATTTCCGACATGTCGAAGGTGTGGGTGCGGTGGTGGATGCTGGTGGCGAGCAGGAAAAGCAACGCCACCGAGAGCCCGTGCGCCACCATCAGCAGCACCACCCCACCGGTACCGACCGTCGAGAGGGCCGCGATGCCGAGGAAGCAATAGCCCATGTGCATGACGGAGCTGTAACCGAGCATCTGCTTGAGGTCGCGCTGGGCCATCGTCACAAAGCCGATGACGAGCACGTTGCCCACGGCGGCCAGCAAGGCGAGTTTCCAAGCCCAGTGTGCGGCGCCCAAAGGCAGCAGCGGCACCGCAATCTGGATCAGTCCGTAGAGACCGAACTTCTTGAGCACGCCGGCGTGGAGCATCGCGGCGGAGCTCGGCGCGGCGCCGTAGCCCAGCGGGGCCCAGGTGTGCAGCGGCCAGAGCGAAACGAGGATGCCGAAGCCAAACATCAGCAGGCCGAAAATATTGTGCTGGGTCAGATGACCGATGCCCTTGGCCGCGACCGCTTCCTTAAGGGCGATGAGGTCAAAGGAACTGGCGCCGCTCTTCGTGTAGAGCGCGATCAGGCCGATCAGCGACAGCATCGCGCCGACCGTGAGGTAGATGGTCATCTTCATCGCCGCGTAGTTGCGGTCACGGCCACCCCAGATGCCGACCATGATGAACGTCGGGATGAGGGCCAGTTCGTGGAAGAAATAGAAGAAGAAGATATCCACCGAAGCGAAGACGCCCAGCAGGCCGCCGTGCATGATCAGCAGCAGGATCAGGTAGAGCTTGAGCCGCTCCGCCTGCGAACGCAGCGCATAGAGCCCGGCAGCAAGGCCGACGATGGCCGCGAGCAGAAACATCGGCAGCGCGATGCCGTTGAGGCCGAGCTTCAGACTGATGCCGTAGGCGAAGAGTCCGGTGTCGAGCGTGCTGAGATAGTGGTAGCCGGTTCCGCCCTCGGCGGGATACTGCGCCCAGAGCCAGAGCGCGATGAGCGCCGGCACGGCGAAGGCGACCGCGGCAAGCTTCGTGGAGAACCGCTTGGGCAGCCCGAGCGCAATGATGAGCGCAGCCACGAGCGGCGTGGCGATGGCGAGCTGCAGAAGATGGGCGTTGTCAGGCATGAATCAAAGACGGGAAAGGCGGGGACAACCACAGATGGACACAGATGAACACAGATCAGAGCCCCGATCCGTCATCCTGAGCGGAGCGAAGGATCCAAGGTGGTCCATGCCAGCGCACGCCCTGCTGGATTCTTCGCTGCGCTCAGAATGACAGGTTGGGTGGGCTGCTTGGTGTTCGGTGATCATCTGTGTCTATCTGTGTTAATCTGTGGTTTAAACTCAGGGTTAGAACACCCCGGCGGCGAAGGCCCAGAGGACCACGGCGCCGAGCAGGAACCAATAGACGTAAACGTGAAGACTGCCGGTGTAGAGCGCGCGGACACCGAGACCGATATATCCCGCCACGCCGGCGAGGCCGCGGATGATGAGACCGGCGAGAAAGATCTGCTCGAGGAAGTTGATGAGCATCGCGAAGCGTTGCTGCACCTTGGCCACGTAGTAATCGTAGGCCCGGTCGAAGGATTCCTTCACCCAGGTCAATAGGCCGAAGGCGGCGCGGGACTTCTCCTCCAGCGTGTCGTGATCGGAAGATTTGTAGAAGAGCAGAGCCGAACCGGCGCCGATGGTCATGACCGCCAGCGAAACGACGAGGATCGTGGTGTGGGCGGAACCGTGGGCTTCAGGAATCAACTCAGCCATCGAACCCGCCAGCTTGGGGTAAAGCCCGAGCCCGAACCAGCCGGTGGCGCCGAAGATCGAGAGGACCGCGAGAATGATCAGCGGCAACGTCATCACGAAGCCGCTCTCATGGGCATGGCCGGCGTCCTTCGAGCGGGCCTCGCCGAAGAAGGTGATCTTCCATAGGCGGACCATATAGAAAGCCGTCAGCACCGCCGTGAGTGCGAGCACGCCAAAGACCGCCGTGTTTTTCTCCATCGCGAGATACAGGACGGCGTCCTTCGAGAAGAACCCGGCCAGGCCGGGCATGCCGATGATCGCGAGCACGCCAATCGTGAAGGTGATGAAGGTCACGGGCATCTTCTTCGCCAGACCGCCCATCTTGAAGATGTCCTGCTCGTGGTGGCAGCCCATGATAACGGAACCGGAACCGAGGAACATGAGCGCCTTGAAGAAGGCGTGGGTCGTCAGGTGGAACATCGCGGCACCGACGCCGGCGCCGAGCAGCATTGAGTGCAGCGCAGCTTGAAATGGATTCGTAACTCCTCCGCCTGCAACCACAGCCGACACATGCTCAACACCGAGACTGCCCAGTCCGAACGCCGCGACCATGTAGCCGAGCTGCGAGAGCGTCGAGTAGGCGAGCACCTTCTTGATGTCGCTCTGCACGATGGCGCAGAGGGCGGCGTAGAGCGCGGTGATGGTGCCGGTCCACATGATGACGGTGAGCGCATCGGGCACCATCAGGACGTTGATGCGGCAGAGCATATAGACGCCGGCGGCCACCATCGTGGCGGCGTGAATGAGGGCGGAGACCGGCGTCGGGCCCTCCATGGCGTCGGGCAACCAAACCTGCAGGGGCATCTGGGCCGACTTGCCGACCGCGCCGCAGAACAGGAGCAGCGGGACGAGCGTGCTGTAAACGAGACCGTGCGTCGCGCCGAGCTTGTCCAGTTCGCTGAAGCTCACCGTGCCGTTGAGCCAGAAGCACATGATGATACCGAGCAGGAAACCGAAATCGCCCACGCGGTTGACGATGAAAGCCTTCTTCGCGGCATCCGCGGCGGACTGCTTGAATTCGTAGTGGCCGATCAACAGCCAGGAGCTGAAGCCGACCAGCTCCCAGAAGATGAAAATCATGAACAGATTGTCGGCGAGAACGATGCCGATCATCGAAAACATGAAGATGGACAACCCGCCGAAGAACCGCGCCCGGGCCGAATCGTCGTGCATGTAACCGAGCGAGAAAACGTGGATCAGAAAACCGACAAAGCCGACGATGAAGAGCATCAGCGCCGCGAGATCGTCGTACTTGATACCGAGCGAAATGGCGAAACTGCCGAAGCGCAGCCATTCAACCGAGTCCTCAAAGCGCTCGCCGTGGACCAGCAGAATGATGGAGATGGCCGCGATCGCGCCGGCCGTGGCCGTGGAGAGCCACGAAGCCAGGGCGCCGTGCTTGCGCAGGAACAGCGCGATGACCGTCGCCGAGGCGAGCGGCAACAGCAGGATGAGAATGGCGTGCTGGAGCATCGTCATGTGGAAAGATGCTGGTAGGGCGCGACCGCCCCGGCCTCCGTAGCCTTGGCGAAGGAGGCTGGGCGCGCCGTAAGATGTTCGCGGACGGCCCGGCGGTCCGTCCCTACCTCAAGGCAGCGACCCACTGGGCTTTCGTGTCTATTCGTGTCCATTCGTGGTTACCGCTTCAGCTGGTTGAGATCCTCGACCGAAACGGTGTGGCGCTTGCGGAAGAGCGCGACGATGATGGCGAGACCGACGGCAACCTCGGCCGCCGCGATGGTGAGGATGAAGAAGACGAAGACGCTGCCGTCGAGGGTGCCGTTGAACCGCGAAAACGCGACGAGCGCGAGGGTCGAGGCCAGCAGCATGAGCTCAAGGCACATGTAGATCACGAGCGTGTTTTTGCGGAGCAGCACACCGAGGAAGCCGATGGCAAACAGCAGCGCGCTGAGGGCAATGTAAGTTTCGAGGCCCACGGGGTTCATTTGGCGGCCTCCGCGGAACCGAGTTTCTTGCTGAGCACGATGACGCCGAGCATGGCGATGAGAAGCATGAAGCCCACGACCTGCACCGGCAGGAGATAGGTGGTGAAGAGCTGTTCGGCGTAGTTTTTCAGCGTCGGCACCGCGGCGGTCACCGGGCCGGTCTTCGGGGTGTTGATGCCCACCATGTGCGCGCCGACAAACAGGAGCGCGCCGCCCAGCACGGCGCCGGCGACGGAGAACTTGCCGAACGGCTTCTGTGCGCCCGGCGTGGTGTCGAGCAGCATGATGATAAAGAGGAACAGCGCGACGACGGCGCCCGCGTAAACCAGCAGCAGCACGAAGGCCAGCAGCGCGGCATCGAGCAGCACGAACAGCCCCGCCAGGCCGACAAGCGAAACCAGGAGGAACATGGCCGCATTGACCGCGTTCTTGTTCAGCACGACCAGCAGGGCGCTGACGAGCGTCAGCAGGGAAAACAGAATGAAGAGGAGGCTGTCCATGGCTCAGTGCGCAGCGTTACCGTGTTCCTCGGCGGCCTTTTTCTTGTCCCATTTGAAGTGCTTGTCGGGCAGCGTGCCGCCCAGTTCGTAAAGCCGGGCCTTGTCGTTGACCATTTCAGCGCGGGTGTAACCGGTCATCGAATACTGGTTTTGCAGGAAGATGGCCTCCTCGGGGCAGACCTCCTGGCACAGGCCGCAGTAGATGCAGCGGAGCATGTCGATATCGAAGGCCTTGGGGCCGCGCTCTACGTGGGCGGTCGGCGCATCGGGCGGGATTTCGCCAGGCTGGATGCGGATGGCCTTGGGCGGGCAGACGAACTCGCAGAGCTGGCAGGAAACGCACTTCTCGCGGCCGTTCGGATCCTTCACCAGCGTGGGGACGCCGCGGTAGCCGGCCGGGATCGGCGGGCGCTGCTCGGGATACTCCATCGTGACGTTCGGCGCGAAGAGATGCTTCAACGTCACCTTCATGCCCGCGAGAATCTGCGGGATGTAAACTCGCTCCAGGAGCGTGAGGGGTTTGCGTTCGACGACGTAGGCCATGGACGAGAAGTTTAGTTAACCACAGATGGACACAGATGGACACAGATAGCCGAACCGGAATACAGGTCGGCCTGCGTGCTCATAAATCTGTGTTTATATGTGTGCATCTGTGGTTGTCAGAGCTTGGGCTGCAGCAGCGCGATCACGATCGCGTAGAAGATTAGGTTGCCGATGGCGAGGGGCAGGAGCTTCTGCCAGCCGAGCTTCATCACCTGGTCATAGCGGAAGCGCGGGACCGTCCAGCGCACCCACATGAAGAGGAAAATGAAGAACAGAACCTTGCCCATGAAGATGCCGATGGAGATCAGGCCGACCGCGAGCGGTTGCTGCACCAACGGCGCCAGATGCCCAAGCCAGGAAAGGAAGGAGAAGGAACCCAACCAGGAGAAAACCCCGGACAGCCAGCCAATGAAACTCGACAGCGGCACCCACGGCAGGAGATTCCAGCCGCCGAGGAACAGCAGGGTGAACACGGCGGAGCCGATCAGCATGTGCGAATACTCGGCCACGAAGAACAGGCCCCACTTCATCGAGCCGTATTCCGTATGGAACCCGCCAACGAGATCGGCCTCGCCTTCGGCCATGTCGAAGGGCAGGCGGTTGGTCTCGGCAAAAAGTGCGACGAGGAAGACGATCGCCGACAGCGGCATCGTCATGATGAACCAGGTGCCGTGCCAGCCGCTCGTGCCGCTCTGGAAACGCACGACGTCGGTCAGGCTCAGCGTGCCATGGCCGCCAGGCGCGTTGATCATCAGGAAAACCGGCACAACCGCGAGCGTCATGGAGAGCTCGTAGGAAATGAGCTGCGCCGAGGCGCGGATGCCACCGAGGAAAGGATATTTGGAATTCGAGGCCCAGCCGGCGATGATCAACGAATAGACCCCGAGCGAACCGATCGCGAACACGGCGAGGATACCGACGTCGAGGTTGGCCAGCACGAGCGGCACCAGGTGCCCGGCCTCGTTGAAGTAGGCGCCGAAGGGCACGACCGTCACGGTCGTCAGCGCGGGAATCATGCCGACCACCGGCGCGAGCAGGAAATAGAACTTGTTCACGTGGCCCGGCAGCGAGTCCTCCTTGAGGAACATCTTGATGCCGTCGGCCATGAGGTGGAAGGCCCCGAGGCGCTGTAGGAGGCCGATGCCCGGCACCCAAGCCAGCCAGGGTGGCAGCGCCCGGTTCGGACCGGGACGCCCTTGGATCCACGCGGACACTTTGCGTTCGACCAGCGAGCACGCCCCGCCGATGGGGAACATGACGCCGATCACCGCCAAGCCCTTGATGAGGCCCTGCACGAGCGGGTGAAGACCGGACCAGAATTCGATGACGGCGCTCATACGTTAGCGGCCGTGGGCACGGCGGTCGTGGAGGCGGGACTATCAGTCCCGGTGGTCTCCAGCATCGCAGCGCATGCCTCGCGGGACTGATAGTCCCGCCTCCAGCAGACGGCATGTCGAGATACGATCATGGGATGAAAAAGCATGTGAGGATCAGCCATTCGCGGCGGCCGGGACGGCGGCGGGTTTGAAGTGGAGGGTCTCGCCTTCGCAGAAAGGCAGGCCGGCCCACGGGGCGGCGTCGAGCACGTGGCCGGTGGCAGGCAGCGTGGCATAGCTGAGACCGGCGAGCGGCTTCACTTCGGCAGCGAGGGTTTCCCACAGCACGCCGAGTTCGAAGGGAATGATCCCGCCGCCCGCAGCGGCGATGAGTTCCGCGAGCGTGATGAGATCGTCGGCGACGTCCACCGGGCCCGGAACGGCCTTGGCAAATTTCTGCAGACGGAACTGTTGGTTCACGAAGGTGCCGGACTTCTCGAACACCGTGAGCGTCGGGATGACCACCTTGGCGGCGGCACTCGTCGCGTTTTGGTGCGTGCCGAGATAAATGATGGATACCTTCGCCAGCTGCGCAGTGGTGAGACCGGCGGCGGTGAGATCCTCGCCGACGGAGAGCACCGTGGTCACCTTGCCCGCATCGATATCCGCGGCGAGACCCGCGAGTTTCTGTGACGGCAGCGCGGTGGTGAGCCCCGTGACCAGCGCGCCGCGAACATTCGGATTGCGGTCGGAGGAAATGAGAAGGCGGTCGCCCTGCCCCACCCGGCTGACGAGGGAGACGGAGGCCTTGACGGCGTCGGCGAGCTTCTTCGTGAGGAATTGTTCCTCCACGGAACTGCGACCCGAGCCCACGATCGCGACAGAGCCAAGGTAGGGCGCACCGGCCCGGTGCGCCGGGGAGGTGGCATCGTCATCGCGGCGGACCGGGCCGGTCCGTCCCACCAGCAGTTCGCCGGCGGCCTTGATCGCCATCTGCGCGCCGGTGGCCGCGCCGTTGATCGAAGGCGCGAGGAGGCGATCCGCGGCTTTGACCTGCTTGTAGAGCATGCGGCCGGAATCGGCGAGCCAGGTGTCGTTCACCGCGTCGTTGCGACGCGGGGTAATGCGGTAGAGCACGCCTTCGCGGCTCCACACCTCGGTGTTCACGCCGACCGAGGATTCGGTGTCGATGCTGGGCGTCTGCTTCAGGAACCAGACGCGCATCTTGAAGCGGAAGTCCGTCGAGGTGAGCGCGCCCACGGGGCAGATGTCCACCGTGTTGAGCGAATAATTGTTCTCGAGCTGTTTGCCCGGATAGCAGGTCAGCGTGCTGTAGCTGCCGCGGTCGATGAAGCCCAGGACATCGTCCTTCACGATTTCCTTGGAGAAGCGGATGCAGCGGGAGCACAGGATGCAACGCTCGTCGTCGAGGGTAACGCGCGGCCCGAGCTGGGTGCGCTTCGGCTTCACGTTCTTCTGCTCGATGAAGCGCGAGTAGCCGCGGCCGTATGCGGTGGAGTGTTCCTGCAGCTTGCACTCGCCGGCCTGGTCGCAGATCGGACAATCGAGCGGGTGGTTGATGAGCAGCATCTCCGTCACGCCCTCGCGGCAGTCCTTGACCATCGGGGTGTTCGTGCGGATGTGCAGACCCGGCGACGCATTCGTGCCGCAGCCGATCTGCGGGCGGGGAATCCAGTTCACCTTCTGTTTGCCGGTGGCCGGATCCATGATCGGCGCCTTGGTGGCGGGATCGACGGCCGGCATGCCCATTTCGATGAGACACATGCGGCAATTGCCCACGATCGAGAGTTTCGGGTGGTAGCAGTAGTGCGGGATCTCGACGCCGACGAGCTTGGCAGCCTCGATCACGTTCGTGCCCTTCGGCACGGCGATGTCCTTGCCGTCAATGTTGACGGTCACGAGGTCGGCAGGTTTGGCAGGAGCGGTCATTACGGAAGAAATTAATTAACCACAAAGACACGAAGACACAGAGAAATGCCTTGGGCTGTTTCCTGAACTTTGTGCCTTTGTGCCTTTGTGGTTCATGCTTAGATCAGAGGAGTCGCCCCGGCGGGTTTCGCGGTCTTCTTCGCTTCGGGGTAGCCTTTGAACTCGTCGTTGAACTTGGCGAGGAAGCTCTGGGTCGGCCAGGAGCAGGCTTCGCCGAAGGCGCAGATGGTACGGCCCGGGATCTGGTCGGCGACGCTCTTGAGCAGCGTGGCGTCCTGCTCGCGAGCCTCCCCGTGCACCATGCGAGTGGTGATTTTCTTCATCCACAGCGAACCCTCGCGGCAGGGGGTGCACTGGCCGCAGCTCTCGTGGGAATAGAACGCGTTGATGTTGGCGAGCGCCTCGACCATGTTGACGGAGTCGTCCATCACGATGACCCCGCCGGAGCCGCCCATCGTGCCGATCATGCCGAGCGAATCGAAATCCATCGGGACGTCCTCGACGCCCCAGTCGTAGTCCACCATGTCCGCGCCGACCTTGCGCTTGCCCTTGAAGCGCTCGCCGAAGCGCAGGATCTTGGCGGAGGAGCCGCCGGGGATGACGGCCTTGAATTTGCGCCCGGGCAGCGGGCCGCCACACACGTCGTTGAGGAGCTGACCCATCGTGATCTTGCCGCACTCGAACTCGTAGTAACCCGGGCGCTGCACGTGGCCGGAGACGCAGTAGATGCGGGTGCCGGTGTTGCCGGGCGTGCCGATCTTCGCGTAGGCCTCGCCGCCGAAGTCGGCGATGTGCTTCACGTGACAGAGCGTCTCGACGTTGTTCACGATCGTCGGGCACTGGTAGAGCCCGAGCACGGCTGGGAAGAACGGGGGCTTGATGCGGGGATTGGCGCGCTTGCCCTCGAGCGATTCAATCAGGCCGGTCTCCTCGCCGCAGATGTAGGCGCCGGCGCCGCGGTGCACGAAGATGTCGCAGGAATAGTTCGATCCGAGGATGTTTTTGCCCACGAGGTTGGCATCGCGCGCCTCCTGGATGGCCTTCTCGAGGATGCGGGCGCCGTGGGGCATCTCGCCGCGAATGTAGATGTAGGCCTGCTTCACGTTGTTCGCGAAGCAGGAGATCATCGTGCCCTCGATCAACTGGTGCGGGTCCTGGTGGATGATGTAGCGGTCCTTGAACGTGCCGGGCTCGGACTCGTCGGCATTGACGATGAGGTAGATGGGCTTGCCGCTCTTGCGGTCCACGAGCGTCCATTTGACGCCGCAGGGAAAACCCGCGCCGCCGCGACCGCGCAGTCCGGACTTCTTGACCTCGTCGATCAGCTCCTCGGGTTTGCGGGCGAACGCCTTCTTCATGACCTCGTAGCCACCGTGCTTCACGTAGCAGGCAAGGTCGTTGGTATAGCCGGGCTCGTCGATGTGAGCGAAGATCAGGCGGCGTTGTTGCGGAGCGGACATCGGAAAATTTTCGATTTTGGATTCTCGATTCTGGATTGGGCCGGTGGTCAGGATTTGTCTTCGACGACGAATTCGATGCCGCCGGTCCAGCGGGCGGCGAAGTTGTAGACCATGGCGAGGAGGACGCCGAACACGAAGCCGCCGACGGCGTGGATGAAGGGCATGAACAGGGCTCCCGCGCCGGCGAACAGCCAGGGAATGCCGAGCAGCTTGGGCGCGATCGCCAGGTCGGCCGCAGTGGCGGCGGCGCCGAGCGTGAGCAGCAGCACCGGAGCGACGATCATGCCCACGAACCCGTTGATCAGCCCCAGCACGATGCCGAAGCGGATGGGGGGAACCTGCATGATCCGGAATTTCCTCATTGCTGCTTCGCCTCCGCCCGAATCCGGGCACTGAGCGCCTTTACTTTGGCCGCGTCCACCTTCTCGTGGAGATCGTCGTCCAACATCACCACCGGACCGGTGCCGCAACTGGCCAGGCACTCGACAAAGTCGATGGTCACCTCGCCGTCCGCCGAGACTTCGCCGCGGTGACAGCCGAACTCCTGCTCGAACTGCTCGCACACCTTGTAGCCGCCGACGAGCGCGCAGGAGAGCGTGCGGCAGACCTTGATGTGGCGGCGGCCGATCGGCTGCTGCCGGAACATCGGATAGAAGGTCACGACCTCGTAGACATTGATCGGCGGCAGCTCCAGCTTGGCGGCGATCCACTCGATGGCCTCCTTGGAAATCCAACCGACATCCTCCTGCACGAGGTGCAGCAGCGGCAGCGTGGCGCTGCGCTTCACCGGGTAATGGGTGATGACCTCGTCGATCTGAGCGAGAGTGGCTGGCTTGAGGTTAAACATTGCGGAAATCAGGGGAGCTGACGGCGAAATTTATGATTTATGATCTACGATTTATGATTGGGCGCTGCGGCGCAGATCGAAGTGGTTTGGGAAATCATCAATCATAAATCGTAAATCATAAATGGTTTAGCGGTCGCACTCGCCCATGACGAAGTCGAGCGAACCGAGGATGGAAACGACGTCGGACACGAGGTTGCCGACGCAGAGCTTGGGCAGGATGGAAAGGTTGCAGAACGAGGGGCTGCGAATCTTCATGCGCCACGGCACGCCGCCACCCTTGCTCACGATGTAGAAACCGAGCAGGCCCTTGGGCGCCTCGCCTTCAAAGTACACTTCGCCGGCCGGCATCTGCGGGCCCTCGGTCACGATCATGAAGTTATTGATGAGCTCCTCCATCGAGGTGAGAATCTTGTCCTTGGGCGGGGCGAAGATGCGGCGGGCGTCCTTCGCGTACCAGTCGCCGGCCGGAAACTTGGCGAGGCACTGCTGGATGATGCTGATGGACTGCTTCATCTCCTCGCCGCGGCAGAGATAGCGGTCGTAGCAATCGCCCTTGGCGCCGACGGGCACATCGAAGTTGTACTGCTCGTAGCCCCAATAAGGCCGGTTCTTGCGAAGATCGTTGGCCACGCCGGAGCCGCGCAGATTCGGGCCGCTGAGGCCGTAGGCGATCGCGTCCGCCCGGGAGATGACGCCGACGTCCACCGTGCGGTCGAGGAAGATCTTGTTGCGCGAGAGCAGGCCGAGGATCTCGTCGAGAATCGGCCGGAACTGCTTGCAGAAACCGTCCACCTCCTCGAGCCAGCCCGGGGGCAGATCGCGCGCGACGCCGCCGATGCGGCTGTAGCTCGTGGTGAAGCGGGCGCCCGTGAGTTTTTCGAAGAGCGTGTAGAGTTTCTCGCGCTCCTCGAAGCAGTACATGAACACCGACCAGGCGCCGACATCGATGCCGTAGGCGCCGAGGCCCATCAGGTGGGCGGAAATACGCGCCATCTCGGAAGTGATCACCCGGATCGCGTTGACGCGGTCCGGCATCTTCAGGCCGGCGAGTTGCTCGACGGCATGGGCGTAGATGGCGTTGTTGGCCAGCGGGGCCAGGTAATCCAACCGGTCCGTGTAGGGCACGAACTGGTTGTAAGTCATGTTCTCGGCGATCTTCTCGTCACCGCGGTGCAGGTAACCGACAATCGGGTCGGCCTTGGTCACCGTCTCGCCGTCGAGTTCGAACTGGATCCGCAGCACGCCGTGGGTGGACGGGTGCGAAGGCCCCATCGAGAGGGACATTTTCTCCGGCTCGAATTCCTTGGGGAGATTCGCGGCCTTCGCCGCGGCATCGGGAAATGAAAAATCGGTGGCCATCGGCTTAAGGGACCAGGGACGAGGGACCAAGGACAAGGGACTCCGACCCAAGGCATGCGCGCGACCGATGGGTTTCGGTCCCTGGTCTCTGGTCCTTGGTCTTTGGTCTCGTCATGTTCATTCCGGTTTCTCCTTCTTCTCGTTCCACGCCTCGTCCTTGGCGCGCGGTTCAGCTTCGCTCATCGGCTCACCCGGAGTGGCGACGAAGGGGCCGCCGGCCATCGGGGCGGAGATGACGCCGACTTTGATCTCCTCGTTGATTTCGGCATCGGACATTTCGGTGGGCAGGCCGGCCAGCGGGAATTCCTTGCGGAGCGGGAAATAAGGATAGCCCTCCCACATCAGGATGCGGCGGAGGTCCGGGTGTCCGGTGAACGTGATGCCGAGCAGATCGTAGGTCTCGCGCTCGTGCCAGTCCGCCCCGGCCCACAAACCCGTGGCCGTCGGCATGGCCGGCTCGCTATCGCTGGCGCAATCCGCAGCCAGGCGGACGTACGTGTGCTTCGTGCTCGAATAAAGGTGCCAGACGACCGTGAAGCGGGGGGATTTCTCCGCGCTCCAGTCCACCGCGGTGACATCCATCAGGAAATCGTAGCCCTGCGCGTCGCGCAGGTGTTGCAGCACAGCGATGGCTTCCCCGGCGGGAACGTTGAAAGCCGGACAATCCAGGCTCGCGCGGGGCGTGGCCGAGGGAAACTGGCGGGTTACGGCGTTCGTGATCTCGACGTCGGTGGTCATGCGCGTGGGCGTGGATCTCAGGCGCTAAGGAGTTTGGTGGCTGAGCGTTCGCCTTTGACCTTGTGCTGCAGCTTCATGAGCGCATCAAGCAGGGCCTCGGGACGCGGCGGACAGCCGCTGACGTAGACGTCCACCGGCACGATCCGGTCCACCCCTTGGAGGGTGGCGTAGCTGCGATACATGCCGCCGGAACTGGCACAGGCTCCCATGGCGATGACCCACTTGGGGGCGGCCATCTGGTCGTAAATACGGCGGACCACGGGCGCCATCTTGTAGGTAACGGTGCCCGCCACGATCATACAGTCGGCCTGGCGGGGGGAAAAACGCATGACCTCGGCGCCAAAACGGGCGATGTCGAACCGGCTCGCCGCCACCGCCATCAGCTCGATGGCGCAACAGGCCAGACCCATGGGCATGGGCCACATGGAGTTGTTCCGCACCCAGTTGATCGCGGCATCGACCCGGGTGACGACGATATCGCCCTCGATCTTGCTGTTATAGGTGAGTTCCGGATTGGCGGTGACCATGTGGAAAAAATTCAAGGCACCCTACCACCCCACCCCCACCCGGCAAGGAGGATTTGTTCGCCCGGCGTGTATTAGTTCTGGACGGCGGTGAAAAAAATTTTCTGCAGAAATCGGCGACCCCTGATTTCATTTTCGAGGCGACCGCCCAAGCATGTTCCAAGCCCGTTCCCGGTCTTGCAGCACGTATGACAAAGACCATGTTCGCCCTCATGCACACACCCAACCCCGGCCTGACGCGCGCCATCCTGTGGGCGCTGGGAGCAATTATTCTCGGAGGATATTCCCTCCGCGGACAGACCCCCGAACCGGCCGCACCCATTGTCTATGACGCGGATTCCGCCGCCCTTGTCCTCGCCCGAAAATACCTGGAAGGCGGCGAAAGCGGCCGCGCGGCGGTCCTCGAGGCGCTGCAACGCATGGGCTGGGGCGTGCGCAACGCCCAAGGCGCGATGCTCAAAACCCCACCCACCGGCACCGACACGGGCCTGGCCATGCGCGACTACGAACTGGAGGAACTTCTCTGGAAACCGTCCGAACAGCCGTCAATCCGCCTGATTTCCTTCGCCCAGGCGCTGGCCGTGCCGTTCGAGAACGCCGATCCCGAGGAACTCGCCCAGGATCTCGTCGATACCATTCGCAAGAGCACCGAGAGCAGCCAGCCCCAGCAGCGTTTTTGGGCGCACTTCATCGTCGCCCTCGGGCGCGTCAGCCCGGCCAATTATGATCTGGTGGCCAGTGCGCCGGCCGCGGTGATTCCGCCGGGTCGGGCACAAATGAAGAATCTGGAAAAGATAGCCCTCTCCGACCCTTTCGCCGTTATGCAAGTCATGACCCCCACCCCGGTCTGGCCTGACGACGATCCGGTGCTGGCCCCTTCGCCGCGCCCGGAACGGACCGAGGATGATACCCGCTCCACATCCACCGACCGCGACCAGCAGCGCATGAACGAACTCTCGGCGGAAATGGGCAAGATCAGCGAGGAGCTCTCCCAAGCCACCGAAGCCCGCCAAAAGGCCGCGATGGAGAAATTGGCCAAACTCACCGCCGAGATGACCGCCATCTCCCAGCGCCAGCAGGCGGCCATGATGCGGCAAACCTCCGCGGCCATGCAGAAAATGACCAAAGCCCGCGAAGGCGCGGCAGACGAAGAAGAGGAAACGGACAAGGGGGACCGTTTCATGGCCGAATGGCGCGACCAACCGCTCTCCTTGCTGCAGGTCGCCCTGATCAGCCGGGTGCTGGCTGCCGATGTGCGGCAGGCCGCCCAGCGCGGGACGAAGCCGTCCGGCCACGCCGGCTTGGGAACGGGCGGTTTTCCCCCGCTCCCGCTCGCCATGATCCGGGTGGCTCAGGCCTCCACCCCTTCCTTCGGCGAGCAATTCTCCGGCGCGGCCGGCGACATCTGGGCCACCGGCTGGGGTGCCTACACCGGCGCGGTGCTCGAGCACCATCTGCCCGACAACAAATTCAGCAAGGGCGCCGGCATCGCCAACACGATCATCGCCTGGTTCAAGACGATCATGACCGTCGCCCGGCAGAACATCACCATCGAGGTGGAGAACGCCCCGCTCGTCCGCACCAAAACCCGCTCGCCCGGCGAACAGCGCACCGCCCGCGCCAAGGTGGAGATCGATTTCCCAAAGAGCGACGTGCTCAAGGCCATCCGCGCCGCCGGCAATCTCACCACTATCGACCTGCAGATGCCCGACGGCGGTCCGGTCGGCGGTGCCAAGGTCGTATGGCGCCTGCCCGAGGGCAGCTACAATGGAAAATATCAGACGGCCAAAGGCGGCTCGGAATACCGGCCCGACCTAGCGGTGGTGCAATTCGCCCAAGGCGCTGGATACGTTTCGATGACCAACGACGCCGGCGAGGCCACGATCACCATCGAGGGCGTGCCCCAGAGGAAAATGCTGTCATCCACCGTACGCCCGTATCCACGCCGCGCGGCCATCGCGGTCGAGGTTACCATCAAGGTCGGCAATCTCACCCAGGATCTCAACGACGCCATCAATACCGCCATGGGCGGACCGGTGAACGGCACGCTGGGCTTCATCGCCGACATGGTGCTGCGCACCTCGTTCTTTTTCCAGAAGGGCAAGGTGTTTGAGGTCACCGACTGGAAGGAACCGGCCTGGGAGGGCGAATTTGAAATCACGGTCAAGGGCTCCGGCTCCAAGCACGAGAAGGGCGAGAAAGGCGGTCCCGACCAGGACTTTGCCTGGTCGATGAGCCGATACATGGAAGGCCGCCTCCACACCCCCGACTGGGAGGAGGAAAACGAGCAGGAAAAAAGCTACGGCAACGACGGCCGGCACAAACTCGAGGTGGATGGCGACTCGCGGTATTTCAAGCTGAACGATTCCTCCAGTTCGAAGACGCGCAACAGCCACAATCGTTATGAGGCGATCGGGCCGATGCAGATCCAGCCTGCGGGCCGCAACCAGCTTGAACTCCACTCGCGCGCCGAGCCCAGCGGCAGCGCCTCGCTGATCTTCAACGGCGGTTTCATGACGCTGGAGCTGCAGCCCTTCTTCGGCGCCGAATGCATTGTCGGCCGCTCGGAGGAGGGTCGCGGCCGGAACACCAGCAAGGCCGGGCCGGAATACCTCAGCCTGCTGGGCGGCGTCTACCCCGACACCTTCACCATCATCGAACCGAACGACGGCCGCGGCGATTACGTCGAAGGGTCCAAGACCTTCGAGAACCTGGGCAACCTGCCCTACGTCCCCAGCTTCGACGTGACCGTCACGGTAAAATACCGCCTGTGGAAAAACGGCCCGCCGCCCAAGAACAAGCCGCGTTGAGGAATGACTGCAAATGTCATTGCGAGGAGGCCCACCTCGTGGGCCGACGAAGCAATCCATCTGGATCGCCACGGCCCGCGTGACGGGCCTCGCGATGACATGGCCTTTTGAAAACAGGCCCTACAGTTGATGCTGCGGAAGGCGGAACCGCGCCCGACCACGCCCCGCGCCTCCGGTTCATTTTGGGCGTTATCGCCGCGGCGCTTCTCATGCTGGTCGCCTGCCTCGGCTACCAGCAGCTGTTTCGCGTGGCCGACCACACCGCCAGCGAACAGCAACAGAACCAACGTCGCTTCCTGACGCCCGCGCCTCGCGGTGTGATCAAAGACCGCGAACATCGTGTCCTCGCCGGCAACCGAGTTCGCACCGACGCCGCCATCAACCTGAGCGATCTCCGTGCAACCACACCGGAGTTGCGGTTTGCGGCCGCGCAACGTCAGCTGGACCGCGTCAATGCGCTCATCGGTCGCCATGGACAGGTCAATGCCACGCATCTCGAACGCGCCTTCGCTCGCGACCGCCTGACGCCTTTCATCCTCGTCAACGATCTGAATGAGCAGGAAGCCGCCCGGCTGGCCGCCGGATTGGCGGCCACCGACCCGGTGCGGCTGCTCCATTCCAGCGAACGCTGGTATCCGCACGGTGCGACCGCCGCTCACGTCCTCGGTCGCGTGCGGCGGGAAATTTCCAGCGGGAGCGTCGCCGGCGTCAGCGGACTGGAACAGCGACACGACGCCACCCTGAAAGGCCGCCCCGGCGTGACGCGCCTGCAAGTGGACGCCTGGGGCTTTCCGCTCGATCCTCCGCTCGCGCGGACCGAGCCAGAGCCGGGCGTGGACTTGGTTCTCAGCCTGGACCTCGATCTCCAACTCGCCGCCGAACGCGCCATGACCGCGACCCTGCCTCGCCCGCGCGGCGCCGCGGTGGTGCTCGCCGTGGCGACCGGCGAAATCCTCGCACTGGCGAGCGAGCCCGGTTTCGACCTGAACGAAGTCTCGCCCGCACTGCCGCCCGCCACCAAGCAACGCATCGACGCCGCCGGCGGCTGGTTCAATCGCGCCACCCAGGGGCTGTATCCCCCGGGCTCGACGTTCAAGATCTTCACCGCGCTGGCCGGATTGCGTGGCGGCACGCTGCGGCCCGACACCGTACACTCCTGTCCCGGATTCATCGATGTCGGAGGTCATCGTTTCCCGTGCCACAACGACGCCGGACACGGGAAGCTGGCGTTGCGCGAAGCGCTCGCGCACAGCTGCAACGTCTTCGCGTATCAGACCGGACTCGCCGCGGGACCCGATGCCCTCGCCGCCGAGGCCCGGCGCTTCCACTTCGACGCGCCCACCGGCATCGACCTGCCCGCGGAAACCCGGCGCATGCTGGTGCCCGATCCCGCGTGGAAACAGCAAGACGGACGCGGGAGCTGGACGGACGGCGACACCGCCAACCTGTCCATCGGCCAGGGATTTTTGCGCTGCTCTCCCCTGCAGATGGCGTGCGCCATCGCCTCGCTGGCCCGGCGGGAAACGCTCACCGTGCCCACGCTGCTGCGGCAACCGGGCCGCAACCCCACGGGCAATCGACCGCGAGAACCGCTCGGGCTCGCTGACGGAGATTACACCGCGTTGATCGGAGGACTTCGCGCCGTGATCGAAACCGGCATCGGCCGGGACGCTCAGGTGCCGGGCGTCACCATGGCCGGCAAAACGGGCACAGCGCAGGTCAAGCGACCGGAAGGAATCTTCAATGTCGCCTGGTTCGTCGCCTTCGCGCCCGTAGACCACCCCGAGATCGCCATTGCCGTGGCGTTGGAAGGCGACGCACCCGGGGTGGAATTTGCCGGAGCCGAACATGCGGCCCCCATCGTGCGCGAGATTGTCGGCACGTATTTCGACAAACGGACAGGTGGAACGCGCTGAGAAACATCCACCCTGCGGCCAAGAGAGAAAGATGCGGGCGTAGGTTCAAACCCAACAAGCACCCGAGTCCCGTCATTCTGAGCGCAGCCAAGAATCCAAGGGATGTTCGTTTCTTGGGAGTGCGGCGCATATTCCCTTGGATTCTTCGCTGCGCTCAGAATGACGAGCCGGGCTTGAAAACACGCCCTCCACCTTGCCGCTTATCCGCAGCCCGCACCTGCAGTGGACAAATCCGCCCGCCGGGATAGGTTGACCCATGCCCCAACGTCATCCCGTCGCCCCTCTTGCGGACCTGCCGTCTGGCACCGGCAAGGCATTCAGCGTAGCCGGTCGGCTGCTGGCTGTTTTCAACGTGGAAGGACGGCTCTATGCCATCGACAACGTCTGCCCGCACGACGGCGCGCCCCTAGCGGAAGGTTCCGTAGAGGGGACCACTCTCACCTGCCCTTGGCATGCGGCGGAGTTCGACCTCGCCTCCGGCAAAGTACTCAGCCCGCCCGCAGTCGAAGACATCCAGCGCTTCCCCGTTTTCGTGAATGACGGCGTGATCGAGGTGGAATTGTGACCTTGGCGGCTGGGGAGATGCCGGCTTGCCGAGTCGTAGCTCGCATGTTTCCAGTTCCGCCCGTCTCCACCCGCTGAACGCGGGTTTCGACGCGGCAGTCTTCGTGCCGCTGCTGCGGCGAGCGAAGACTGGCGGAGAGGGGGGGATTCGAACCCCCGGTAGGTTGCCCTACGCCCGCTTTCCAAGCGGGTACTTTAAACCACTCAGCCACCTCTCCGGGACAGCAGAAGGGGTCGAGTTAAGGTAAAACCCTCCGCCGCGGTCAACGGAAATTCATCCCGACCGGCACAGCCAAAGTCTGTTTGCCAAACGTCCGGCCCCGCGTAGCCTCTGCCACTCACGCCTCCGGCCGATGCAAGATCTCACCGACCTCTACCAGTCCGTCATCCTGGACCACAACCGCCGCCCGCGGAACCGCGGCAAACTGCCCACCGCCAACCGGGTAGCCCACGGCGAAAATCCTTCCTGCGGAGACCAATGCACCGTTTACCTGCGGCTCGACGGCGACCGCATCGGTGACATCTCCTTCGACGGCTCCGGCTGCGCCATCTCGCAGGCCAGCGCCTCACTCATGACCCTCAACCTGAAGGGCAAGACCGCTTCCGAGGCCGAAGCCATTTACGCCGATGTCCACCATTTGGTCACAACCGGCCAAGTGGATGAAAACAATCTCTCCGACCTCGCCGCACTGGCGGGCGTCCATCAGTTTCCGGCCCGCATCAAATGCGCCACCCTCGGCTGGCATGCCGCCCTCAACGCCCTCAAGGGCGACCCGGTCACCGCCACGACCGAAACCCACAAGGACTGACAGAACAAACCGACTTTACACAGAGACCGCCAAGAGAACGAAGACCGAACGAACGGCCCTTGGCTTGCTTCGCTCCCTCTGTGTAAAACCACTCTCTCTCCTCTCTTTCATGCCTTCCTGGTCGAACGTCCGCGCCGACTTCCCCGTCCTGCACCAGCAGGTCAACGGCAAGCCCCTTGTCTATCTCGACAACGGCGCCACCTCGCAGAAGCCGCGCAGCGTCATCGATACGCTCGTCCGCTACTACGAGCGTGACAACAGCAACGTCCACCGCGGCCTGCACGCGCTCTCGATGCGCGCGACCGACGCCTACGAGGGTGCCCGCACCCGCGTGGCGAAGTTCATCAATGCCGCCGATCCCGCCGAGATCATTTTCACGCGCGGCACCACCGAGGGCATCAACATTGTCGCCCGCAGCTGGGGCCACGCTCACCTGAAGCCCGGCGACGTCGTCCTCACGACCGAATTCGAACACCACTCCAACCTCATCCCCTGGCAACAGGCCGCCCGGGCCGCCGGCGCCACCCTGAAATTCGTGCCGCTACTCGGCGCCGACGGCGAAGGCGGACCCGATCTCGCCGCGCTCGACCGGCTGCTCACTCCGCAGGTGAAGCTCTTCGCCTTCACCCATATCTCGAACACCCTCGGCACCATCAATCCCGTAGCCGAATTCTGCCGCAAGGCGCGCGCCGTTGGCGCCGTCACCGTCATCGACGCCGCGCAGTCCATCGGCCATGTCCCGCTCGATGTCCGGGAAATCGGTTGCGACTTCCTCGCCTTCTCCGGCCACAAGATGTGCGGCCCCACCGGCATCGGCGTGCTCTACGGCCGCCGCGCCCTGCTCGACAAGCTCGCCCCCGATGAGACCGGCGGCGGCATCGTCGTCAATGTCACCTACGAAGACGCCACCTTCAAACCCGCCCCAGAGCGCTTCGAGGCCGGCACGCCCAACGTCGCCGATGCCATCGCGCTCGGCGCGGCGTGCGATTACCTCGACGCCCTCGGCCGCGACCAGATCGCCGCACACGATGCCGCGCTCGTGAACCTCGCGATGGAGAAACTCAGCACCCTGGCCGGCATCCGCATCATCGGCCCGCGCGCCGGCGCCAAGGACCGCAGCGGGCTCATCAGCTTCGCCTTCGAGGGTGTGCACGCGCACGACGTCGTGACCTTCGCCGATGAGGACGGCATCGCCCTGCGCGGCGGCCACCACTGCAACCAACCGCTCATGCGCAAGCTCGGTCTCACGAGCACGACCCGCGCGAGCTTTTACCTCTACAACACCGAAGAGGAAGTCGACCGCCTGGTGAAGTCGCTGCAAAGGATTCAGAAGTTTTTCGCCGGATGAATGGTAGGGCGGGACCGCTGGGCCCGCCGCCGGGAAGGCGTGTGTGATTCGCGGCGCGCCCAGCGGTCGCGCCCTACCTCCGGGCCTCGATCCACGCCATCGCCTTCGTCGCCAACCGGTCGAACGCCGTTACACACAACTCGAGATGTTCCTCCTTCGTGTCCTCGATCTTGTTGTGGCTGATGCCGTGCAGGCTCTGCACAAACATCATCACCGTCGGCATGCCCGCGCCGCAGGTCTCGGCGGCATCGTGCAGCGGACCCGATGGCAGCCGGTGTGACTGGGGCACGGTCTCACGGATCGCCGCGTCGCACAACTCGATCAGTTCCGGGTGAAATGGCCGCGGCTCGATCTGCCAGAGCCGCTCCCACGAAACCCGCACGTTGCCTTCCCGCGCAAACCGCTCGGCCGCTTCCCTCGCCTCCTTGAGCATCTGCGCCAGCGCGTTCGCATCCAGGTGCCGCTGATCGAGCGTGATCCGGCATTCCTCGACGACGCTCGTGACGATGCCGGGCTTGGTTGTGCATGAGCCGATCGTGCACACGCCGCCGTGACTGCGTAGGGCTATCTCGTAGATTTCAGAACTCATTTTCGCCGCCGCGAGGAACGCATCCTTGCGCCGGTTCATTGGCGTGCTGCCGGAGTGCGCCGCTTGGCCATGAAAGGTAATCGCATGCCGCTCTACGCCAAAGGTGCCGAGCACCGCGCCGAGCGGCAGGTCGAGATCAAGGAGCACGGGCCCCTGCTCGATGTGCAATTCGAGGTAGGCGGCGGCATTCTTTAGTTCGACACCGCTGTCCTTCACTCGCTCGAAATCCACCCCCACCGTTTTCAGCGCGTCAGGCAGCGTGATGCCCTGCTTGTCCTTCAGTCCGCGCGCTTCGGCCATGTCGAGCGCACCCGAGCAGGCCGACGAGCCGAACAGGCTCTTGCCGAAACGCGCGCCCTCCTCGTCGGCCCAATCCACCAGCCGCACCGTGACGGGCGGCCGGCCCTGATATTGCTCATTGATCCGGCGCAGAATTTCCACACCCGCCAGCACGTTCAGGCAGCCGTCGAGCCAGCCGCCATTGGGCACGGAATCCATGTGCCCGCCGATGAGCAGCGCCCGCTCGCTCTGCCCGCGCAACGT
The DNA here is from genome assembly GCA_036568985.1 of Lacunisphaera sp. Lineage (GTDB taxonomy): Bacteria > Verrucomicrobiota > Verrucomicrobiia > Opitutales > Opitutaceae > Lacunisphaera. The sequence goes on from DATCRM010000416.1 coordinate 35,120, forward strand.
CGCCCAGAAGTTTCCCGCCGCGTCCGTGTGCGTCTCGACCGGCAGGCCAGCCAACCTCTCCTTCAGCCAGGCCCGCGTCTTTACCCACACCGGCGTGAACGCCACGCGCTGCGCGCCATTGTCGTCGCCGGTTAAGGCGCGCAGTTCCTTGAGCTCGGCGACGGTGCGTTTGGGATTCAGCGGCATGATGAACTCAAGAATTCGGGCAAAAGGTAACCACAGATGAACACAAATGAACACAGATTATCTGCCAGCCTCTAGCCCGACCTCGACCGACTTCCGCGTGCCTCTGAGCCAGGCAATGCCTCATCTGTGTCTATCTGTGTTCATCTGTGGTTAAACTCCGGGTTCGGACCGGCCTGGTTTCTGCTTGGAAACTAGCGGCCCCTGCGATGTATTCAATCCACCAAATAAACTAACCATCATTCCTGCAGGCGCCCCGTTGCGGCCCTGGGAATAGCCGGCCAAGTTGACTGACTTCCCTCGTGCTGAGCGGCTTTGCGCCGGGCCGGATGCATCGCCTCAACCCCTCACGCCCATGCCTACGCTCGCCACCACCGTCGACGGCCTGAAGCTGCCCAATCCCTTCGTCATCGGCTCCGGCCCTCCAGGCACCAACCTCAGTGTCATCAACCGCGCCTTCAAGGAAGGCTGGGGCGCCGTCATCGCCAAGACCGTCAGCCTCGACGCCTCCAAGGTCGTCAATGTCTCCCCGCGCTACGCCAAGACGCTAGCCGCCAGCGGCGAGGTCATCGGCTGGGAAAACATCGAGCTCATCAGCGACCGCCCCTTCAAGCTCTGGGAGGACGAGTTCAAGCGCTGCAAAGATGCCCGGCCGCCCGGCGCCCTCATCGCCTCCATCATGGAGGAATACAACAAGGACGCCTGGACCGAGATCGTCCAGCGCTGCGAGGCCGCCGGCGTCGATGCCTTCGAGCTGAACTTCTCCTGCCCACACGGCCTGCCCGAACGCAAGATGGGCGCCGCCATGGGCCAGGATCCCGACATTCTCCTGGAAGTCTGCGGCTGGGTCGCCGCCGCGACGAAGAAACCCGTCTGGGCGAAGATGACGCCCAACATCACGCACATCGAGGAACCCGGCCGCGCCGCCCTGCGCGGCGGCGCGACCGGCCTGAGCGCGATCAACACCATCCGCAGCGTCACGGGCGTCAACCTCGACACCCTGCGCCCCGAGCCCTGCGTCGAAGGCTACACTACTCCAGGCGGTTATTCCTCCAAGGCCGTGAAACCGATCGCCCTCCGCATGGTGATGGAACTGGCCACGATGATCCAAAAGGAATTCCCCGGCCGTTCGCTCTCCGGTCTCGGCGGCATCGAAACCGGCGAGGACGCCGCGCAGTTCATCCTGCTCGGCGCCGACACCGTGCAAGTCTGCACCGGCGTGATGAAGTTCGGCTACGAATGCGTGAAGCCGATGCAGGAGCAGCTCCTCGCGTTCATGGCCAAGCACAAATTCGAGACCCTCGCCGACTTCAAGGGCAAGAGCCTCCCCTACTTCACCACCCACGCCGACCTCGTGAAACGCCAGTCCGAACGCAAAGCCGCCCAAAAAGCCGCCGCGGCCACGAAGACCGTCAAAAGCGACGGCGAATGGACCGGCGACGAATTCGTGAAGCAATCCGATGCTCTCTCCAAAGGCTGACCACCGACTGTAGGAGGGGCTTTACGCCCCGATCTTTTGACCACGGATCACACGAATGAACACGGATAAAACCCACTGCAGAGCAGAATCGCCGATCCCGCCGCACTCGCAGTTCATTGTTTTGCTCTCACATCAATGACGATAACAGAATATCTCGATGGAACGCGCCATGCCGCTTCGACGCTGATCAATGCATTCACGTTTGAATGGAAAGCTCATAATGATGCCGCCGTAGTCTATAATCAAACTATCGACGAATTCGACGCTCTCGGAGCCATTCCACCGCTGGATCCTGACCATTTCGCAGAGCATGCTCGATTTGCGGAAGCATTCCAAAAGTCCCGTGAGAAATACGTTCAAATGCGGATGGTTCAGGAAGATCGATTCGAAAAAATACAGAGCACAGCAATCCTATGTGGAGCCCTTCTTCAACTTGCCAAACAAGGACTCGCAAGTGTTCACGGATCAAAGGCCAACATTCCTATTGGCCGCGTGATTGGAGGCACGAATTTGCGGAACGTCATCTGGGAAGGAAGAAATCAAACGATGCATTTTGAAGAATTCCCGGGCAAACCCTACAACCCAAGCGTGACGGCGTGCTTTCAAGCACTTGAAGCAGGCTATGGAGCTAAATTCGCGCTAGGTGCGAAGAACTTGTCCGTCGAGATCATTGATCTTCTGGATTGGCGCACCCTTCAAAAATACGAAAACGACATGAGCAGCCTAGCATAGTCTCACCATGCCCCTCATCCTCTGCCCTCTGCTCATCGCCGACCAATGGCTCACACCCAAGATCGCCACCGCCTCCACCAGCGACATCCTCGCCTATTGTCAGACCGGTGTGACTGCACAGGCCCCTTTACGCGACGACTCCTCCCGATAACTTCTCCCTCATGAAAATCGCCGACATTCCCCAACTGCGCGATGCACCCTTGGCCTCGAAACTGGAATTGGTCGAGGA
>DATCRM010000417.1:0-3950 GCA_036568985.1 Lacunisphaera sp.
CCCGGAGCAAGCTCCGGGGCATTCCAGAAATGGAGGCAGGACTATCAGTCCTGCGAGGCGCAGGCCGCGCTCTTTCCCAAACGCGGGGCTGATAGCCCCGCCTCCAACCAAGTCGGAGCAAGCTCCGAGGTATTCGACCCACAGGGAATAAATCCGCAAACCCGTCATCCTAAGCCGAGCGAAGGATCCAAGCAATTATGCGCCACACTGCAGCAAAACGAACCTCCCCTTGAATTGGAACCCTGTCGCCTTCGGCTCGGTAACTTCGCTGCGCTCAGAATGACGAACCGAGTTTGAAAACACGCCATAGTCCTTCGGTCGCTTGACTCTCTTGATCCCGATGCGCGTTACTGGACTCTTCCTCTACCCCGTGAAATCCCTCCGCGGGTTCCCGGTGCCTTCGGCGGAATGTGACGAACTGGGCTTCGCCGGCGACCGGCGCTTTCTGATCGTGGACAACACCGGAAGATTCGTGACCCAACGCACCGTGCCGCGCATGGCGCAGATCGCAATCAATCTCTCCAACGGCGCACTCACGCTCATCACCGGAAGCGCCGGCAGCATGCGTGTGCCCACCGCTTCAGATCCATCCGCCCGGCTGCGCACCGTCAGCATTTGGAAAAGCGAGGGTCTGCAAGCCGAGGATTGCGGTCCTGACGTTTCCGCCTGGCTCAGTGATTTTCTGGGTTTTTCCTGCCACCTTGTCCGCCTCGGAAGGAAATTTTCCCGCCCCATTCTCAAAGCCACCGCCCGTCCCGGCGATTTCGTCTCCTTTGCCGATGCCTATCCGTTTCTCGTCATCAGCGAGGCCTCGCTCGCCCACCTCAACGACCGGATCCAGGAAAACCAAGGCGAGCCCGTGCCGATGAACCGCTTCCGGCCGAATCTCGTGGTGGACGGCTGCGAACCCTTTGCCGAAGACGCCTGGACCCGGGTGCAGATTGGCAACGTGATTTTCCGTCAAGGCGGTCCGTGCGCGCGCTGCATCATGACGACCACGGACCAACTCACGGGTGAGCGCTCCAGCAAGGAACCGCTCAAGACCCTGGCCATGTTCCGCCGCGCGCCGGCCGATCCCACCGACGTGAACTTCGGCGCCAACCTGATTCACGAAACCAAGCACGGCACCATACGCGTGGGAGATGCGATCACGCGACTCCCCTGACCCATGCTTTCGGATTATCTCCAGGTTCTCATGCGCCGCGACATCCTGTACGCGGCGGGCGTGTGCCTGATTTTCATTGGTGTCGTCCTGCGCGGATTTGTTCGCGGCCACCGACGATCCATCGCGCTGCGCAAACAACATGCCCTGTTGCTGCGAAAATCCGGCGACATCGAGCGGGCGACCAAGACTGAAGAGGAAACCTCCCGCCTTGAGAAATACCTGCCGCGCTACGCCGCCGGCTGCATCGTTGCCGGTTTGCTCATCGTTGTAGCGGCGTTTTTCCGGTAGGCGTTGTCTTAAAACCCCTGAAACCCCCGCCACCGTCATCCTGCCGAGTCCGCCGAAGCCTTGGCGAAGGCGGAAGCCGTGCGAAGGATCCAAGCGCACAACCGCCGACGGACATCATGCTGGATCCTTCGCTGCGCTCAGAATGACGCATCGGATTTGAAAACACACCCAACGCTTTCCTCTACAGCCGCAGCGTTCGCCAGCCGCAGGCGGATGACGGAATCTACCGGCGTGCCTTGTGCTGATGCTCAATCTTGCTCGCGAGCGCCCAGCCGGTCACTGCGTCAACGAGAGCAATTGTCAGCACCATCGTGTCGTCCTTCTCCGACGACGATTTCAAATCAAGCCTCCGGATCTGGTCGTTCATCCCCGGATGGTTTTCCGCCCAAGCAGCCGGCATGGCTCCGGCCCCGAGCACCTGCCAGCTCAAACGATCGCCCTCCCCTGAGGCGCAGGTGACACCGACCCACGGCCAACTCGCAATCGCCTCGGCGCTCGAAACCTGGATGCCCTTCGGCGCGTCCGCGGAGATACTTACCATCGGCCTGCCGTCGGCCGCGACCAGGACATAACGACCATCCGGCGCTTCTTCGCTCCAGCCGATCTCGGCGGCGCGTCCATCCGCGATCACAATCAGGGGTGTGTCTCCATGGGCGACCTCCCAGTGAGGCGCCGAGCCGCTGATCGGAACCGAAAACTCGATGCGAATTCCCGTAACCACGCGTCCGTCCTGCAGGGTGCGCGGGATCGACGCCCGCCTCTCCGCCAGAACGCGGCCGGTGAGATCGCTCATGGCATCGTCTTGTCCGACTCGAACGGGCAGCGTCGGAACAATCGCGTCGCGGAGGAACAACTGCCGCCATGAGGACGCACGAAACACCGTGCGCACTACCGCCGCCGTTCCCGGGAACGCAGCAATTGTACGCACCATTCCGGTTTCTGTCTCGACCGACGGCGCAACGACGTCGCTTTCCCGCGATGACACCTCCCCCGTTTCTTGCTTCCTTGTGTCGCCCGTTTCTTCCGGCATGAGCGCGCGCTCGTCCGGCAAATCAGGTGCGGATTGTGGCGCCTTCAACGACGTGACGTCCACAGTCGTTTTATCGGACGCCGTAACTAAGTCCTGTGGCTCCGCCACCTTGGCCGCAGCGCGGTCGTTCACGGACCGCGACTCCGCACCGTCGGATTTCGGCGATTCGATTTTCTTTTCCGAAACGACGGCGGTTGAGGGTGATTCGATTTTCTCCGGTGATCCGTGTGGCCGGCTTGGCGCGGAGGGCAGGTTCCCCGGCGTTGGGAGGGACACAACTTGTGCCGGCAAAGCAGACGATGGCGCGGATGGCCCGTCGGAAGCCACTGCGGCATCGGCACCATGTGGCGCACTGCCCAAGCTTCCCGTAGCACTGCCGGCAGGATTCGCTGACTGCCCCCCCGCCTGACCGCCAGCGGGTGCCGCGCTTGTTCCGGCGCTCGCGCTTCCTCCCGGGATTCCGCCGATGCCGGCCGGCATGCCTGCTTGTTCAGCAGGCAATCCGGACGTCGCTTGCGCCACGACAACATCCGAGGCCCGAGAATGCGTCTTTGCAGATGATGCTCCCTGCGGGGAGTTTTTGGGTCGCGATATTTTGGCCGCCTGCCCGGCCGAAGTATTTTCCTCGACCGAACCATGGCCGGCCGGCCCCGAGACGTCATCGGGACTCACCGCGCTGGATTGCGCGACGGACCGCGGAGCCCGGTTCACTTCCCACGTCGTGGATTTGCTTCCGTCCGAAGCAGTCGAGAACGCGCCCCTGCGTGGCCAAAAACAATACACCGCGAGGACCACAAAAGCAGCACACGCCACCACGATTCCCCGGACATAAGGGTTGGCGGACTTTCCGCGGGGAATCGAAGCCGGTTTCCGCTGCCGGTCTTCATCGCGGATTTCTATATTGGTAACCGAGGCTCCGGACAGCTCGACCATTTCCCCCTTCTCGGGAAAGAGTATTCCCGGTGGGCGCGAAACGGCTCGCACCCGGTACGATCCGCTCACGATCTTCGGAAAACCAAATCGACCTTCCGCATCGGTCGTGGTCCGGGCAACACGCGTGCCGTCAGCGGCCTCCAGGAGCACCTCATGCCCGGGAGCGGGTGCACGAGCGACAAACACCCGTCCGGCCAGCTCGAACTCCGCGTCGAGGTTTTGCACGGGAAGAGGATTCGCGAGTCCCCAGCTGTGCAGCAGCATGCCGCGATCGGTACGGGCGACAAAACCCGCCAGCGCGGCGTCGGACAGCGCAACCAATGCGCTCACGACTTCGTTCATCCGGTCTTTCGTCGATCGGATCGTCGCAGCTTTCGCGGCAAAACCGGTGGTGTCTTCGAGCGAGTCCGCCAGCGATTGCTGCGCGCCGGCCAGGCGCTTGCGAATCGTCGCCAATTCGGTCGACGAAATGGCATCGTGGTCCGTCGTCTCGGTCCACGTCCACTGGATGCTTTCGTCCGTACGGTTCTGCGG
>DATCRM010000418.1:0-10110 GCA_036568985.1 Lacunisphaera sp.
GGCGAATACGAACACCGTCTTGCCGAACTGACCGCCGACGGCGAAACCCAGGCGAGCTCCCATCGCCGCCGCGCATCGACCCGCCATCATCGACTGGTGGCCCTCGCGGCCGAGCGCGCGGCCCTCGACGATCTCTGGCGCCGCAATGTGATTACGGACGAGACGCACCGTCCCTTGCAGCACTTGCTCGACTACGAGGAATCATTGCTGGCTGGCCAGGGTGGCGGTACAACCGAATGAGCAGCCTCTGTCTGGTCATGAAGTTTTCGCGCGCTCATTGAGCGCCATCTTCTCGATCGGCGGTCGTCGCACGCACGATTAACGATGCAAACAACCGCAACCTTGGCCCCGGCCGGACTCTGTCATCCCCTACTTGGTCCCGCAGCCCTACCCCGCTCATGTTCTCTCTGTGCTTTTTCCGCTTCACCCTGTTTTTCGTCGCCAGTCTCGGTTTGTCCGGGCTGCGAGCCGACGAAGACTGGCGTCCACTCTTCAACGGCCGTGATCTGACCGGCTGGGAAACCTGGCTGGGCCGGCCACATCAATCCATCGAACTTCCCAATCTCATGCGCGGTCCCGATGGCAAATACACCCAGCCCGTCGGTCTGAACCAGGATCCTTTGACCATCTTCACGATCGTCACTGTCGACGGTGCCCCGGCGATCCGGCTGAGCGGGCAGATTTTCGGCACCATCAGCTCGCTTGAATCCTTTTCCAACTATCACCTGCGACTCCAGTTCAAGTGGGGCGAAAAGCGCTGGCCGCCCCGCGCCAACAGCGTGCGCGACAGCGGGCTCCTCTACCATGGACATGGACCGCATGGCGGCGGCACGGGTAGCGCTTGGATCAACAGCCACGAACTGCAGATCCAGGAAAAGGATTGCGGCGATTATTGGGCCGTCGGTCCGGCCACGAGCGACATCACCGCGAAAGCGGCCGGCGAAAAACTTTTTCAATACGACAACACCGCGCTGCCCCTCGCCTTCGGCCCCGGCTCGCCCAACGGCACCCGCGTCATCAAGTCCGCCGATCACGAGAAGCCGACCGGTGAATGGAACACGATCGAGCTGATCTGCATCGGCGACCAAAGCATCCATATCGTCAACGGCCAGGTCGTCCTCCGCGTGCGCAGCCTGCGTTCCGCCACCGGCGAGAAACTCACCGCCGGCAAGATCCAGATTCAGACCGAGGGCGCGGAGGTCTTCTACCGCAACATCGAGATCAGGCCCGTCACCTCGGTTCCGGTCAAATACCGCGAGTAGAACCGGCGCCAGAAATATCAGCCCGCAGGACGCGGTCATCCGTACGTCCCATCCGCCCTACTCTCCTCTTGCCCCGGGGCCGGAATCACTGTGTTTTCTGCGCACGCGCCATGCGATTCGTTTTCATCAGCGAAGGGGATCTCTTTCTCAAAGAGGACGGCAAGGATGCCGTGGAGCTCGAGAGTCATTTCGCCCGTGAGGCGTTGGAACGGACCACGGCCCGCAACAACCGGCATGCTTGGAAGGGTCAAGGTCGCGACGATGCGAGCATGTATTCCGCCGGCGTCGTCTGGGGCCGCCAATCGGGCGGACGTCCGGAGAACGATCATCCCGTCGTCCGCGCCGTGTCCCGCGGAGCCGCTGAAAACGAACTGCTCTACACCCTGGCGATGTCGGCCAGCTCGGGTCTGTTCCGCTACAACCTTGCGAACAAGGAGGAATACCGGCTCTTCCACCGCCAGGATTTCGATGGCTGCGGCCTCTGCTGCCACGCGCCGACCGGAGAAATCGTCCTCAGCTCGCGCAATGCCGACCATCTCGGAAAACTCGAATTCTACCACGAGGCCGAGCGGCGTCGCAATCAGCTGACTGATGGCGACGGCCATGATTCCAATCCCTGCCAGGATCCTTCCTCACCCCACGTCATTTATTTCCAAAGTTCCGGGGTCGCCCGCAACGAGGAGGGCGACATCGTCGCGCTGGGGCCGGTCGCCATCCACCGGCTGGACCGCACGACGCGCGAGATGACGGTCTTGCTCGAGGACGAGCATTGGGACTACCTGCAACCGAAGATCGATGCGCAAGGCACCCTCTACTACATCCGCCGGCCCTACGCCATCCGGGACGACCTGCCGTTGGGACAGAAGCTGAAGGGATTTTTCCTGCTGCCGTTTCATCTCGCGTCCGCCGTTTTCGGTTTCCTCGACGCCTTCTCCCGCATGTTTGGCAAACAGTCGCTGCGTCCGGCCGGCGGCAACAAGCCCCTCGCACTCTCGCGCAGCCGGTTCGCCACGTTTCATGACACCACCATCGCCTTGGAAAAAGTGCTGAAGCATGGCGATCAATTGGACGACAGCATGCAACTCGTCCCCGCCACCTGGGAACTCATTCGCCGCGACTCGGCGGGAAATGAAACCGTCGTGGCCAAACACGTCGTCTCCTACGACCTCGGTCCGAACGGCGAAGTACTCTATTCCGACGGCCTCCGCGTCTGGCAGGCGGGCGCCGTGCCGAGGAAGCTGGTCCAGGGAAGAATCATCCAGTCGGTGGTGATCGCGTAGCGACTCGCTTATTTTAAGCGCCTCGGTACCGACCCACACACTCCGTCGTTCTGCTGGCCAGCAGAACGCCAGCCCTTTTCATAGAGGGGAGTTTCAATCCCCGTAGCCGAAGTCCCCTCTATCAAGAGCGGTGCCCGACAGGGCGGGGTGTGTCGGATCGCGCACGAATATGAACAGTGCAGCTGGAGGTTTGGCGTCGCAGCAACCCACCTCAGCTCTCCGCGACGACCTTGATCAGCGCCGAGAAATCCTCGTCGCCCATGCCGCGCGCCTCGGCGGTCTTGAGCGTCTCGCGCACGGCGTCGAGCACGGAGAAATCGTCGCAGGCCGCGGTCTTGGATGTGAGGCGCATGTCCTTGTGCATGTGCTTCACGGAAAACTGCGGCGCAAAATCCGCGGCCTTGAGCTTCGGTTCCTTCAGCTTGGCCAGACCCGAGTAGCTTGCGTTCTGACTCAAGGCGTTGAAGAAAACGTCATCCGTGATCCCGGAACGCCGGGCCAGCGTGAGCGCCTCGGCCAGCGCCTGCATCTGCGCGGCGATATTGAGATTCATCGCCAGCTTCAGCGTGCACGCCTGCTCGTTGGTCCCGATGTGGAAGCGGTGACTGGAAATCAGGCTCAACAACGGCTCGAGCTCAGTGATGAGAGCCTTGTCGCCACCGAGGTAAAATACCGTCTGCCGCTGCTCCGCGGCGATCTTGCTACCGGTGAAGGGAGCCGCCAGGAAGCGTGCGCCGCGCGCTTCGACTTGGGCTGCGAACTTCGCGCTGCTCTCGGCATCGATGGTGCTCGACTGGATCACAACCTTGCCCGGCGTGAGCTCAGGCAGAATGCGGGTAAGCACCGACTCCACCGCCGCCGGATCGGCGACAACGATCTGGATGACATCCGCCGCGCGGGCCACCGCCTCGGGCGACTCCTTCCAGGCTGGCGCGGAAGGCTGCGGCGTGCGGTTCCACGTTCCGGCCAGCTTCCCGCTGGCCGCGTAGTTCTTCGCCCACGTTCCGCCAATGATTCCCAGGCCGATGATGCCGATGTTTTTCATGCTGCGACACGGATGACGCAAATTTGCCGCGTTGCAACCCGCGGGTGGGTCTAGCTAATTCCGAGCACCAACACAGAAAGGGCTACTGCGGCAAGAAGCATGCTAAGCCACATCGCATACGCCTGCCAGACAATGAGTCTAATTGAACTTTTCTCGATCTCGAATGGATCTAGCGCTCCTCTCTCAGCCGACCTCACCATGATCCATTTCATTGGTCCAAAAAAAGGCCGACACAACTCTTGGCGTAACTCGGATGCGTCCGTCGTCATATGTTCCAAAACAGACTGCGCCTCCGAAGTTCCCAGTACTTGCTCAAGCTTATTGACGACCTCGTTTCGAGCTTTGAGTGCCGCACTCAAGAGATAAGCAATCGATGCAAGGAATACCGCAGCGACGAGCATACAAACCGAAGTCTTCAAATACGCATCATCAACCACACCTTGGATCGAATTAAGATTCGCGACAATTAGCGCAAGGATTGTCGCAATTCCAGTAAGCAACCACCGATACTGCTCACAAACGGTATCAGCCATACCGATAATAGCGCGCCAGCAGACCGTCAGAAATTGGCCCTCTGGTGATTCCTTTTTTATCATATTATCGAGCGCTATGATCGATCCTGAATTGTCACACTTTTCACGGACTCAAAAGATAAGGAGCAGAAAAATAGTTTGCGTTCAAGGGCATCCCTACAACACCGGCGTCAGCGGCATGCCCACTGCCTTGTAGAGCCGCGTGAGAATTTCCTTGGTGGATAGCGCGCCGTCCGCCCCGGGAAAGGAACCTGCGTCGCGGTAATGCTCGTGGAACTTCGGGTCTCCCGGCGGCACCTCGGCGGCACCGGGCTTGAGTTCGAAGCTCGAGGTGTTCTGCACCGGCCAGACATCGAGCGGGCTGAGCGAGAGCACTCCGTCGACCAAGGCATTAACCACGTCGAGTCGCAGCGGGAGGTGCCGGCGGGCAATGACCCAGCTGTTGTCGGGCTGCATGTCGCGATCAATCCCGGCGCGCAACTCGCGGGCAAAGTCCCCGTCCTCGATCAGCAAACCTGCTTCGCAATTCAGGTTCTCCGAGCGTGGATCGAGATTGTAGGAACCGACAAACGCAATGCGGTCGTCCACCACGAGCGACTTGGCGTGCAATGAAAGGAACGGTCGCTCGCCGTCCGGGCCGTGAAGCTGTTGGGCCTGCACCATCATGCGGTCGAACTGCGGAAAGAGCACCGCTCGTGCCGCGGGCTGCGGCTTGAACTCATGCACCTGCAGCGCGAGCTTCTCGATGTAGTCGCCGCGCAGGCGGTAGTTGGCCGAATACGCGGGCAAATTGTCCGTCGAGGCAAAACTGTTGGTGGAAACCCGGATCACGAGTCCGGGGTGCTTCATCCGCATTTCCGTCATGAGCTTTTGCGCCGGGCCGCTCAGCACCAGATACGGGGTCTGCATGGTGACCCGCGTGCGCGCCTGTTCGAGCACACCGCGCAGCTCGCGTGTGATGCGAGCGGTCTTGGAAAAGACGCCCACGCTCTTGCCCGGCACATCGGCGATAAAATCGGCGCGCGCGACGGGTTTTAGTTTCGCCGCGAAATGCGCCTTGATGAGTGCCGCATCGTCCGCCTCGCGACCGAGGTCGCCCAGCAGGCCGCCGAAAGCCCAATCTTCCCGCCGGGCGTACCGCCGGAAATCACCGCGGGCGATGACCCGCGCGACATCCGTGAGCTCCCGGCTGGGGATGACGTGACGGTAGCCCCAAAAATCGTCGAATGATTCCGCCGCCGCCCGGGCGACCGGGCCGACGGCCAGCACGTCGCGGTCCCGGTAATTGAGTCCGGTCGAGAGGTCGAAATAGCTGTTCTCGATGTTGCGTCCACCGGTGACGAGCACCGCGTCATCAAAGAGCATGACCTTGTTGTGCATGCGCTGATTCACGGCATGAAACGACTTCACGCTGGCGATCAACACTTGCAGGCGCGAGGGCTTGATGCGGGAGAACGCCGGCCGGTAATGCCGGATCTCAAGGTTGGGGTGGACGGTGGCGAGGAAGGCCACCGTGTCGGGGTCTTGGTCGGAGAAAAGGTGGTCGGCGATGATGCGGACCTTGACCCCGCGCTTCGCCGCCTCGATCAGTTCGAACATCAACAGCCGGCCGCACGCGTCGTTGGTCCAGATAAACGTCTGCACGACGATCGACCGCTGGGCGTTGCGGATGAGATGCACCCGCAGAAGCAACGCATCGTAACCCTCATCAAGGAGCGCCACGCGATTACCGTGCGACGGATCGGACTTTTCGCCGGTCGCAAAGGTTTCCGTTACCACCACCCCGAGCGGGGAATCGCCGAGGGGCGAGGCCTGAAGCCCGTTCAAAGCAACGAACCCCAATACAAACCCGAAAACCGTCATTCTGAGGCTCAAGATCAAGCCGTAACCAGCCTGGGTGCGACCATCAAAGAACAGCCCGACCGTCATCCTGAGCCGCGCGAAGGATCCAAGCCGGGATCCTCGTCCCGCACTTCCCTTGGATCCTTCGCTCGGCTCAGGATGACGATGACAGGGGAGTTGATTCTTTTTCACCGCAGGCATTCGCTTGCTGCTAGTCGAAGTCCGGACGGTCACAACGCCAAAACCGCACGGCTTCGGATGGCCGAATATTTTATCTTGTCATCGCGAGTCCGGCACAGCCGGGCGTGGCGATCCAGCTGGATTGCTTCGTCATTACATTCCTCGCAATGACAAGCAGGGACGTAACGCGCCCCCGGGCTTGTGTGCTTCGTTCTTTCCGCCAAGCTGCGCGCCATGAACGAAGCCAGCACTCACATGGAAAACGTCCGACTCGCCGCCGCGAAAATCACTGCCGCCCTCGGCGGATTAAAGCCGAAGATCGCGATTATTCTCGGTTCCGGCTTGGGCGGGCTGGCCCGCCAGGTGGAAAACCCCGTCACCCTTGCCTATCAGAATCTGCCCGGCTTCCCGGTGCTGACCGTCGCCGGCCACGCCGGTCAGCTGATCATCGGCAAACTCAATGGCGTGCCCGTTATCGTGCTGAACGGTCGCAAACATTTCTACGAGACCAGCGATGCCTATCCGCTCAAGACTCTGATCCGTTCCATGAAGGCCGTGGGCGTCGAGACCCTCTTCCTGTCCAACGCCGCCGGCAGTCTCCGTTCGCACATCAAGGTCAGCGAGCTCATGCTCATCACCGACCACATCAATTTCCTCGGCCTCAATCCGCTGGTCGGTCCCAACGACGACGCCTTCGGCCCGCGCTTCTTCTCGATGACCGACGCCTGGGATCCCGCGCTGGGCGCAAAGCTCAAGGCGGTGGCGCAGCAGGCGGGCATCACCCTGCACCAAGGCGTCTATGTCGCCTTCCGCGGTCCCTCCTTCGAAACACCCGCCGAAATCCGCATGGTCCAAGGCTGGGGCGGCGACGCCGTCGGCATGTCGAGCGTACCCGATTGTCTTATCGCCCGTCACTGCGGCCTGAAGGTCGCCGGCGTTTCCTGCATCACCAACATGGGCGCCGGCCTCTCGAGCGAAAACCTCACCCACGCCCACACGCTGGAAAATGCCGGCAAAGGTGCCGGCGCGTTCGAGAAACTGGTGCTGGCCGCGGTGAAGGTGCTGTAGGTTTGAACTGGTGGAGGGGCTTTATGCCCCGATGGGACATTGCCCGCGCAAACTGTCGGGGCTCACCCCACCCACGATATCGCTTGGATCTTCTGGGCGAGCGCGACGTCCTTCGCCGTGATCTTGTCGCCAGCATCGTGAGTATTTAACCGGATGGTGACGCGATTGTAGATGTTGGTCCAAGCGGGATGATGGTCCATCGCCTCGGCCTCGTAGCTGACGCGCACCATGAAACCCATCGCCTCCCGGAACGAACCGAACTTAAATTCCTTCGCCAGCGCGTCGCCCACGAGGCTCCAGCCCGGCAGCCCGGCCAGCGCGGTGGTGATTTCTGCAGTGGCAAGCGGCTGGGCCATGACGCGAAGCGTGTCTCAGTTGAAACCCGAAGCAAGCCCGGGCCATGGTAGGTATTGACGGTAGGAGCCTCTTTGCCAGCGGCAGTTCTGACTATCGTGCCCAAACACGCTTCGACCGCCGATTCCTCCTTTCCTTCATAACCTGTTGGCTTGTCAAAAGCGCCGCCCCCTCGCTCAATCGCGCCTTTCCGCATGTCGTCTCCTTCCTCCGGCAAAATCCCGCAGCACGTCGCCATCATCATGGATGGCAATGGCCGCTGGGCCAAACAACGGGGTCTGCCCCGGCTCGAGGGGCACCGTCGGGGCGTGGAGACAGTCCGCACGGTGGTGGACGCCGCCCGCGAGATCGGCATCCGCTACATCACGCTCTACGCCTTTTCGGTCGAAAACTGGAGGCGCCCGGCTGAGGAGGTCTCGAGCCTCATGGGCTTGCTCGACTACTTCCTCAAGCGCGAGCTGAACAACCTGATCAAAAACCGCGTGCGCCTGCTGACCATCGGCCGTACCAGCGAGCTTCCGGCAAATGTCCGCCGCGAGCTCGACCGCGTGATCGAGGCCACCAAGGATTTCACCGAATGGACCTTGGTGCTCGCGCTCAACTATGGTTCGCGCACCGAGGTGGCCGACGCCGCCCGCGACTACGCCGCGGCCGTGCAGGCGGGCCGCGAAAAGCTGGCGGATTCCTCCTGGGAGAATTTCAGTCGCTACCTTTATACGGCCGCTATTCCCGAGCCGGATCTTCTCATCCGCACTTCCGGCGAGCAACGCGTGAGCAATTTCCTGCTCCTCCAGTGCGCTTACGCCGAGATGGTGTTCACCCCGGTCGCCTGGCCTGATTTTGGCCAGGCCGATCTCCAGGCCGCAGTCGACGAATATGGTCGTCGCGAGCGGCGCTACGGCCTCACCACGGAGCAGATCAAACCGGCGGGAACCTAAACACCGATGCGTCACTCCATCCTCGTGCTCCTCCTTACTGGAGCCGCAGCGACCCCGCTGCGGAGCACACCCGACCACAGCGAGGTCGCCGTGGCTCCATAAAAACTCTCCCGTGCTCAAACGTATCCTCAGCACCCTCATCCTCTGGGCTGTCATTCTGGGCAGTCTCTGGCTCTTCGGCGCCCATGCTGCCGTAACCCTGCTTACCGCCCTCGCCGCGCTGACGCTGTACGAGTTCTACGGCATGGTCGACAAGATGGGTGGCCGGCCGTTCCGCTGGATGGGAATCGGTTTCAGCGTGCTGATCACCGCCGCGCCCTACGTGCTGGGCTATTTCTACGACGAGCCCGAACTCATCGCCAGCCTGCCCACCGGTCTGCTCGTTCTGGCCCTCATCGTAAGTTGCTTCCGCGTGCTGGGCGAACGCGACGTCACGACCCGGGTCGAAACGATCGCGTCCACCATCACCGGCCTGCTTTACGTGCCGTTCATGCTGCACTTCCTCGTGGCGATCCTGATGCGCGACAGCAGCGATGGTGACAATCTCACCCTCTGCCTCTGGACCGTGGCAGTCTCGAAATTCTGCGACGTGGGCGCCCTGCTTACCGGCCTGGCGTTTGGCAAACACAAGATGTGTCCGACCATCAGCCCGAAAAAGACCTGGGAGGGCGCAGTCGGTGGCGTGCTGGTCTCGGCCGGGGTCGGAGCCGGCATTGCTTACTTTGCTTCGGAGCACGTTTCGGTGAGCCTCACCCCGCTCGTTGCCGCCCTGATCGCCGTGCCGCTGGCCATCGTCACGATCGTGTCCGACCTCATCGAGTCCGCACTGAAACGCCGGGCCGATACCAAGGACACCGGCGCCCTGATCCCCGGCATTGGCGGCGCCTTCGATCTGACCGACAGCCTGATCCTGACCGCCCCGGTCGCGTATTTCCTGTTCATGTTTCTGGAGTGAGGGCGGAAGTATTTGGCAGTTGGTAGTTAGGGATTCACGTCGCCGCTGGATTTTTGGCATCCCTCCTCCTAACCACCAATTACTAACTACAAATTACTCCGCCCTTTCTGGCTGGAATCCCTGTCGCCAATCACGCCATAAACACCCCTCGCATGGCGGCATCCAGTCCCAAAAAACGCATCGTTCTCCTCGGCGCCACCGGCTCCATCGGCGAAAGCACCCTCCGCGTGATTGCCGCCCATCGCGATCGGCTGGAACTCGTCGGCATCGCCTCCCAGCGCAACCACCGCCGGCTTGCCGAGATCGCACGGCAATTCGGCGTACGGCACGTGGCATTGCATGATCCCGAGGCCCTGCAGGCAGCCAAAGCGGATCCCGCCTTCCCGACGGGCACCCGGTTTCACGGCGGCTTGGAAGGCCTGAGCGCCCTCGCCTCTCTGCCCGAAGCCGACACCGTGCTGATCGCCGTCGTCGGCACCGCCGGCCTGCAACCCGCCCTCACCGCCATCGCGGCGAAAAAGACCATCGCCCTCGCGTCGAAGGAAATTCTGGTCATGGCTGGCAAATTCGTCATGGCCGCGGCGCACGCTTCCGGCAGCCGGTTGCTGCCCGTGGACAGCGAACACAACGCCGTCTTCCAATGCCTCGAAGGC
>DATCRM010000419.1:0-2288 GCA_036568985.1 Lacunisphaera sp.
TCAAAGTACGCGGGCGTTACGTGCGCCCCGATGCGCCCGAGCAATCCCTGCAAGGCGGGTTGAACTTGCTCGTAACGGCCGGCGGCCAGATCGAGGTGAGTTATGACTACGTCCCGCTGAACGGCAAAGGCATGCTGCTCGAAGCCGGGGTCTCGCTCGTCGTGCCGGACTTCGCGTCGGAATTTCACTGGCTCGGAGCCGGCCCCTACGCGGGTTACCCGGGGAAGGATCGGCTCAACGAATTCGGCTGCTTCCACCTCAATCGCGCGGATCTCAATTTCCAAGGCAACCGGCGCGCCGTGGAAATCGCCCTGCTCACCACCCCGGCCGGCGCGGGTCTCGCCCTCGGAGGCGACGCCATGGATGTTTCGGTCGAACGCATCAATGGCGGCACTGCGCTCAGCCACAACGCCCTGATCTCTGGCCGCGGCACCAAATTCGTCGAGCCCGACGACATGATCAAAGCCGAGAATGCTTCACGCATCGCCGGGAAGTTCACGCTCTTCCCGTTGGGCACCGCTTGGCCTGCGCCGCTGGCGGATTGGTTCGGGCAGCCCGGTGAGGCCGTGGCCAACAAACCCTATTATCACAGCTACGACCAGTGATGTCCGTGCCCCGGGCAGGGGCTTCACCTCTCTGACCGATCTTCGCATTACTGTGAGCCGCCTTGCTTTGAACACGCGTCTCCTCCTCCGATTGTGGCAGCGACTCGGCATTCCCGCCGACTACGCCCAACGTGCCGCCCGACGCATTCACCCGGAAGCACAGCGGCTGGTGTTCATCGGCAAGGCCAAGGACGACGGCCGTGTTCTGAAGCTCGCGCCTGCCGCGGCGAGGGCCTGGCGGAAAATGGAGGCTGCCGCCGCCACCGATGGCGTCATCCTTCTCCCGCTTTCCGCCTTCCGCAGCGTGGCGCGACAGACCGCCATCATCCGCCGCAAGTTGGCGCGCGGCGAGCGGATCGCGGACATCCTGCGGGTAAGCGCTGTTCCTGGTTGCAGCGAACACCACACGGGACGCGCGCTCGACTTGGGTGCGCCGAATCATCTCCGCTTGGAGGTTTCTTTTGCCCGCACCCGGGAGTTTCGCTGGTTGCGCCGGAATGCGAAAACGTTCGGCTTTCATCTTTCTTACCCGCCGAAAAACCGCCAGGGCATCGCCTACGAGCCTTGGCATTGGTGCTGGCGCAAAAATTAAGGGTTCCGACCAAGCGAGCCTCGCCAGGAAGGGCAATCTCGCCTCAGGCAAGTACCCCATAGTGCGAGAACCCGGATCCGTGTACGATTCCCATCCGGCCAGGGATCCGTCAGCGGCGGCGCCTCCGCGTTTGCCGTTAGCAGTAAAACAAAAAATCAAAAATGAAAACCACCACGCCACGTTCACTCGCCGGGATTCTTCTCCTCGCTCTCGGTCTTGCCGGCTCTGTTTCGGCGACGCCCATCACCGGCTCGATCGCCTTCAACGGCACGCCGAATTTCGACGATTCGCCCCTTTCGAACGCGACGGGAATCACCGGCTACGATTTCGCGTACACCGCGTTCATCCAACAAACGGGAGACTATGCCTCGCTGCCAAACTTTCTGCCGGTGACGTTCTATCCCTTCATCTTTTCGCCGCCCGATCAAAGCGTGGTACCGCTGTGGTCATTCAGTCATGCGGGCCTCACCTATTCGGCCAGCATCACGTCCATGGTCTCGAACTTCAATGCCGCCCTGAACATTTGGAATTTCGGTGGCAGTGGAATCCTCAGCATCACGGGATTTGAAGACACCGCCGCTGCCTGGAACTTTTCCACCGGACAGATCGGAAACGCCTACTTCTTCGGTTCCGCGTGGGCGGCCATTGGAAACCCACCGTCGGTACCGGATAGCGGCGGGACACTCCTGATGGTTGCACTCGGGCTCGCCTGCATGACCTTCGTGAGTCAGTCCACCCTCACGCAGACTGGAAAAAAAGTCCGCCGACAGCTGCCGCAGCTGTCAGGCTGAACTGGATGAACATGGATTAGAGCGGTCCAAATTAAAGTGTAGCCTCTCTGCTTCCGAGCAGGAACCAATCTCCGCTACCGTCATCCTGAGCCGTGCGAAGCAGCAAGGGTAAGGACGGACCTGCGCCGAGCTCGTGGATCCTTCGCACGGCTCAGGATGACGCTAGCCGGGATTTGGTTCCTGCTCGGAAGCTGAGCGGCTACATCTTAATTTGAACCGCTCTAATTCTACTTTGGTAAAATAAATCTTGCCTTATTGCGGGCGGCCCGCTTGCTTCGCCGCCAGTTCCACGGCCGCTTG
>DATCRM010000420.1:0-8653 GCA_036568985.1 Lacunisphaera sp.
CATTGATGGAGGATTCCGCCTCGTCGACCCACAACGGTTGCGCCAGCACGGCGACAAACCGAAAATAGAGTCCGAGGGCGATTACAACCGCCACCCCCAGCCGGAAGAAAATTCGAGAGCGAGCCTTGGGATCCTCGCGCCTGATGCGCGGCGGCGCCGCTTTCACCACGGGCATTGCGTTCTCCGGGACCCCGGTGGCACCAATAAAATGCAAAGCGATACGAATCATCATGAAACATTGTCCGACCTGGCTCCGGAACGTTCCCACATGCCTGCCAAATGCGTGCCAGCGGAGATAGCTGCCACTGCCGCCGAACCGGTATTAACAAATTCGTTACTCCGACGTCTCCGGAATTCAACCAAGTTGTAACCCCCGCGAGGCCAAGAAAGTGGGGCTTTCTCTATTGCGATTAGCCACTGAAGCCCCAACCGCCGCAGGTTGCAGAACTTCCCGCTTTGCCCAGGGTCCCGCCCCCGCGACTGATACACACAAAAGCGGCCATCTTCGCCACTCCTTCGGCGGTCTCGGCGGATGCGCCATCGCGCGGCGATCCGTCTTTGCGCTGACGGTCCGCCGTTCCCAACCAGTTAAACCCGGCCAGCAACGATGGGTTTTGCCAGCGAATTATCCGTGGCACCTTTTACAGGTCGAAGTGTCGTTTTTCGCAGGACCGCTCATTCCGGCAGTTTTGTTTCCACGCATTGCCGCCCGCATCCCTTGCAGGAGCGCCGTCTTTCAACCCGACGCATCATGCATCAACGTCACAATCCGGAGACTGGTATTTTTTCCAAATGGTTTGGCCTGCTTAAACGCGCCGTGCAACCGGGCGCGTGGGAAGACCTCAACCTCGATTCCCCCCTGCGGCGCATCGCCATGGTTTCGACCCACGGTTATGTCGCCGCCGTGCCGCCGCTGGGCGCCGCCGACACCGGCGGCCAGGTCGTGTATGTGCTCGAACTCGCCAAGAAAATTGCCCAGCTCGGGTTTGAAGTCGACATCTGGACGCGGCGTTTTGAGGACCAACCGGAATTCGACATCGTCAATGAGCGGGTGCGCGTGCTCCGCATGCCGTGCGGTGGCCGGAAGTTCATCGAAAAGGAATATCTCCACCGCCACCTCAACGAGTGGGCGGAGCATGCCCTGCGCTTCATCAACAAGCACGGCCTGAAATACGAATTCCTCAACAGTCACTATTGGGACGCCGGCTACGCCGCGCAGCGCCTCGCCGAGGCCCTCGACGTGCCGCACGTGCATACGCCCCACTCCTTGGGACTCTGGAAAAAGCAGCTCATGGAAAAGGATTCCCCGGACGACGCCGTCAACTTTGAGAAAAAGTTCAATTTCACCGAACGGATCAGGTACGAAACGCAGCTCTACCGCACGTGCGACGAGGTCATCGCCACTACCCCGCAGCAACTCGACATGATCGTGGGCGACTACGGCGTGCCTGACCAGCACGTGCACATGATTCCGCCGGGTTATGACGACAATCGTTTCTTTCCTGTCAGCACGTCGACGCGCGCCGCCACACGGCAACGGCTCGGCTTCAATGGCAAGGTTGTGCTGGCCATCGGCCGCCTTGCCTCCAACAAGGGCTACGACCTCCTCATCGACGCCTTCACCCTGGTCGCCGCGCGCCTGCCCGATGCCGTGCTGCACCTCGCCGTGGGCGGGAACGAGATGAAGGCCGACGAAAAAAAGCTGCTCGACGAACTCAAGGCCCAAGCGGAAAAACTCGGGCTGGCCGATCGGGTCAAATTCAGCGGTTTTGTCTCCGACGCCGATCTTCCCGATCATTACCGCGCCGCCGACGTGTTTGTGCTCAGCAGCCGTTATGAGCCGTTTGGCATGACGGCCATCGAAGCGATGGCTTGCGGCACCCCGACGGTCGTGACGACGCACGGCGGCCTCTATCGCGCCGTCACTTTCGGCCGTCATGCGCTCTACGCGGATTCGTTCGACAAGGAAGATCTGGGGATCTCGATCGTGAAGGTCCTCCGGCATCCCCGGCTCGCGCACCGGCTCTCCCGCATGGGCGCGCACAAGGCCCGCAGCCTCTTCACCTGGACGGGCATCGCCCAGCAGCTCATCAGCCTCATCGAAGAGCGCGCCACCGCACTCGCCTTCACCGACAACGAATGGGACGAACCGTGGAACGACGGGGACTGAATTACGTCCAAGGATTAACCCCCATCGGTTCCCCATGTCCAAACCCATCCGCCTTTTCAGTTCCGACCTCGACGGCACGCTGATCGGCAACCCCGAATCCAGCCAACGGTTCAAAACCGCCTGGGCCGCGCTCACCCCCGAGGCCCGTCCGCTGCTCGTCTACAACAGCGGACGCCTGATCGACGATCTCCGCCGCTTCATCGACGATGGCACGCTGCCGGCCGCCGACTATTACATCGGCGGGGTCGGCACCCAGGTGTTCGATGTGCGCGCAGGCCGGATGCTCGATGAACTGCATGCCCATCTCGCGGACGGTTGGGATCTCGCGCGGGTGCGCGAACTGGTGAGCAAGTTCCCGGGTATCCGTCCGCAACCCGACGAATTCCAGCACGAGTTCAAATCCAGCTGGTTCCTCGATCAGGCGAAACCCGAGGATCTGCGCGAACTGAAGCGCCGGATCGCCGAGGCCGGCCTGAGCGTGAAGCTGGTGTATTCCAGCAACCGCGACCTCGACGTGCTGCCCCGCCAGGCCACCAAGGGCGGAGCTCTCCGCTGGCTCTGCGACCGCCTCCAGATCTCCTTCGACGAGGTGTTGGTGGCCGGCGACACGGCCAACGACGCGACCATGTTCCGCCTGCCCGGCGTGCGCGGCATCATCGTGGAGAACGCCCTCCCTGAACTTTATGAGGCGACCGTCGACGTACCGACCTACAGCTCGCGCCAGATCCTCGCGGACGGCGTGCTGGACGGGCTCTGCCACTTCGGGATCGTCTGCGTCCTGCCGACCAAGGAGAAGACACGTCAGACGCCCGCCAAAATGGAGCCCGGATTTCGCATGCTCTTCAACGGCACGCGGCTCCGGTCGTTGAACGACAAGGAAAAACTCTATCTCGCCACCGCCTACGAGAAAGCGCTGCTGGCGCTGCAGAAAAACATCACGCCCCTTGGTTTCTCGGCCTGTTCCCTGACCGACAACACCGTGACGGGCACCGACGCCAACTATCGCAGCGTGTGGGCCCGCGACGGTGCCATCACGGTCTGGAACACGCTGCAGGTACAGGACGAGGAGGTCCAAGCCGCCGGCTTGCGCACGTTGGAAACCCTGCTCGCCGCCACGACGCCCACCGGGCAGATCCCGGCAAATGTCCGCATCGATACCGGCCAGCCCGACTACTCCGGCGTCGGGAGCATCTGTTCGATCGATAGCGGCCTCTGGCTGATCATCGCGGTGCACAACTACGCCATGCGCACCGGCGATAATTCCCTTCTCTACCGGCACGCCGACCGGTTGCAGTCCATCATGAACTGGCTCAGCGCCCACGACAGCAACAACGATGCCCTGCTGGAGATCCCCGAGGCGGGAGATTGGACCGATCTCTTCGGCCGCAGCTACAACGTGCTTTACGACGAGGTGCTCTGGTATCGCGCCAACGTGTGTTACGGACGCATTCTCGAGCTGATGGGGCACAACGCCCGCGCCACCGACTACCTCCGCTGGTCACAACGCATCCGCGGGCGCGTGCTCGATGTCTTCTGGCCGACCACGAAGCCCGGCGACCCCGCGCAGCCCTCGAATCAGAATCGTTTTGCCGACCGACAGACCGGTTTGGGGGACACGCAATACCTGCTGGCTGAAATCACTCCCTTTGCCTTCAACTGGCGCTGCGACGTTTACGCCAACATTCTCGCCTTCCTCATGAACATGCTGGATGTGGACCGCGCCCGCACCGCCTTCCGTTTCATGTGGGGCGTGGGCGTCAACCAACCCTGGCCGGTCGCGAACCTCTACCCGGTTGTGCAGGCGGGCGATCCCGACTGGCGCGCCTACTACACGGTCAACCTCCTCAACCTGCCGCATCACTACCACAACGGCGGCATCTGGCCGTTTATCGGCGGCATGTGGGTGCGTTTCATCCACCGCCTCGGTTTTCACGATGTCGCCTGCCGCGAACTGGTGCGGCTCGCCCAGCTCAACCAGCTCGGTCGCGACCAAGAGTGGGAATTCAACGAGTGGGCGCATGGAGTGACGGGCCGCCCCATGGGCAAAGCGTTCCAGGCGTGGAGCGCCGCGTCCTTCATCCGGGCATGCCAGGAAGTCGAAATGGACCCCAAAAGCCTCACCGAAGGATAAGGCCCGGGCAACCCGGCCGCGCACGAGTCTTCGCCGCCGGCGAGATTCACGCCGGCAACAAAGCCGACACACCCCGCCCTGTCGGGCACCCCTCTTGATAGAGGGGACTTTTGCCGGATGGTCTTAAACCCCCTCTATGAAGAGGGATGGCGCCCCAGCGCCGGGGGGTGTGGTTGAACAGAGACGCGTGTGAAAACGCGGACTGCCTCTTGACGGATCATGCCGCGTCTTGGTCGCTCAGACCGCTTGTTTCAGTTGGAGTTGCTGCTGCAGACGGAACGCCACCACCACGTCATCGTTGTTCTCGATGACGGAGTAGAACGAGGGGGATACCGCCCAGCGGACATCGGGGAGCTCGAGACTGAAGTCGAACGGTTCCCACGCCGCGAAGCGTCGGAAAAGCACGATACCCTCCAGACCCAACACCCAGGAACCGCCCAGCGCCTGCAGGGCGCCCATCAACTCCAGCCAGAGTGCGCTGTTCATATGCTCGGCAACGAAGTACTCCGGCCAGAATGCCGGGCCGGCAATCATGCCGAGCCCGACGAGGAAGAAATTAAATGCGTGAGCCGTGGTCATGGCTCAGCAGACCATGCGTGTGCCAACTGGTGCCCAAGTTGGGAATTTTACTCCATTCTGACTTTTTTTCGCGGAACATTGTCCGCTCGCAGCAAACTATCGGCAGAGGGCCGCGACGGCTTGGCCGGCTCATACATCGCCCAGCTGGGGACGGAGCACAATCTCCTCCACCACCGTGCGGCGATCGAGGCGGTAAATATCGAGAATGGCCCGGGCAATATCCTCGGCCGGCATAATCCGTTCGGGCTTCACGCCACTCGTCGCCCAAGACGGCGACCACGTCGCTCCGGGATGCACACAGCATACCCGGATGCCAAGCGCCTTGGTCTCCGCGCGAAGCACCTTCGCCAAGCCGGTGACCCCGAACTTCGCGGCGCAATATGCAGTGGAATGCGGATAGGCCCCGAGCCCCGCAATGGAACTCATGAAGAAAATGTCACCGCTCTTCGTTTTCTGCATCGCCGGCAGGAATGCCCGGGTGACGAGGAACGCGCTCCGCAGATTGACCGCGATCACGCGGTCAAACTCGTCCACTGTGGTCTCTGCGAACGGTGCCATCGTGAAGACACCCGCGTTGTTGATCAGCACGTCCACTGTGCCAAAGCGCCGGGTCACCGCCTCCGCCATGAGACCGACTGAGGCCTCGTTGCTGACATCGCATCCGAACGCCTCCGCCTTCGCGCCAAGCTTCGTGCAGGCTCGCGCCACGCTCGTGAGGCCGGCCACGTTGCGCGCTACAAGGGCCAGCCGCGCGCCGCGAACCTCCTTGGCGAAAACCTTGGCGATGGCGGCACCAATCCCTTGGGAGGCACCGGTAATGAGAACGACGGGGTGGATTTTTCCCGCGGATAACGCGGATGAACGCGGATTAGTCATGATGTTCTCGGACAATACGTTTCCATCCGAGCTTGGCATGCTTGAAATTCAGCAGGAGCGCCAGCTTGAGTCGAGTGATCGCCAAATAGCCGATCATCTGGCGAACGTGCGTTTCGTTGAACGACTCCACCACTTTGGGATCGGCGATCCGCCCCGATGATCTCACCGCTGAGCTTTTCGTGAATCATGGATTCTCTCGGCCCGCAGTCCAGACGGATAGCGCACCCAGCGAGAAAACCAATACCGTTTTCTCCGCGGATTACGCTGATAAACGCGGATGGGCGTGCCTTTATCCGCGGCTATCCGCGTCATCCGCGGAGAATTTCATCTCACTCAGCACAGCAGCGAGCCGAAGTCCATGAAGTCGGCGACGAAGCCGCCTTTCACGCCCTTGCAGATCACGCTCACAGCATCGTGCGAGTGCAGGGACTCGAGGTGCGAGCAGGCGATGCGAAAATCGGCCACGCGCTTGTCGCGGTCGAACTCCAGATACAGCAATCGCGCGGCGTCCTCGACGAACTTCAGGTAGGCGCCGTTCAATTCCGCGAAGGCCTGCTCGTCCTCCCGCTTGACCATGACCTGGGTCTCGGTCTGCAGCGCTCTCAGACACAGGGCGTGCACATCCTCGATCCAGATTTTCTTTCCCGGGACCTCCTCGACGGTGATCCGCGCCTTGCTGCGCTGCGAGTGCGGCACCCCGTAGGCTCCGCGCTTGGCGCGGGCGTGTTCCGTGAGTTCCGCCGAGCAAGGGCAGGCCGAGGAGTAGACGAAGTCGAAATGGATGAAGCGGCGGTAGCGGCCATCGCGCGTCATCACGCCCTCGAACGCAACATCGTAAAATTGGTACCCCTCAAGCCCGGTGCGCAGGCTTTCACGCAGCATCGGATAGGAGAACGCGATCTTCAGGCGCGCATCCTTGGTCACGACCTTGCGCAGGTACCCTTTCAGAATCTTGCCCATCCATTCGCCCGTCGTGACGCCGTCCTTGTGTTCATAGAACGAGCGCATGATGCGGCTCATGTTGATGCCCTTGAGATCGGCCTCGAGCGAAACCGTGCCGGTGACACTGGTTTCGAGCGTGAGAATCTTGCCGGCCTTGGTGCGATATTTGAGCGGCAGTTTGAAGTTATGGATGCCGACCTGCTGGATGGGCACGTGGACCCCCCGCACCGTCTCGTTGGCGACCTCCATCATGTCGGGCAGCGTGGCGCGGTAGGCGGCGTCGGGCTTGAACTTCCGGTCGTAGCCCCGCTTGATCAGCGGCGACTGCCCGCAGTTCGAGCGGTGGAGATACATTTGTTTCATGGGAGGCGTTTTTGGTTGGGTCAGGCGGGAGACGGAACCGCCCGAGAAATCAGAAGTGCGGAAGGGGCTTTTCGCCCCGACGGGATGAAAGCCGCGTCGGCCGAGTCGGGGCGTGAAGCCTCTCCCACA
Source organism: Lacunisphaera sp. (assembly GCA_036568985.1). Classification (GTDB taxonomy): domain Bacteria; phylum Verrucomicrobiota; class Verrucomicrobiia; order Opitutales; family Opitutaceae; genus Lacunisphaera. Next base: position 7,191 of record DATCRM010000420.1, read on the forward strand.
GGGTTGCAGATCGGGATTGCATCAAAGCAGGTGCGCCGGGCCGTAGAACTCGGCATAGTTCCGCGGGGTCTCGTACAGCCGCACGCAATGCAGGATCGCCGGCGCATGCAGACGGGGCGCGATTTCGTGCCAGAAGGCGATGACCAGGTTTTCGGTCGAGGGAATGATGCCACGGAGAAAATCGACCTCGTCGTTGAGGTTGCGGTGATCGCACTTGTCCACGACCGCCAGGTGCAGAATTTTCTTCAGCCGGGCCAGGTCGATGATGTAGCCGGTGACGGGATCCGGCTGGCCCTTGACCGTCACTTCGAGCACGTAGTTGTGGCCATGCCAGTGGGGATTGGTGCACTGGCCGTATTGTTTCTGGTTCCAAGTGAGGCTCTTCGTCGGGTTGTAGAGCCGGTGCGCGGAATTGAAATGCACCTGACGCGTGATGAAAACGGTCCCGGCAAGCGCGCGTACGGACGGCTCCCGGCTCTTTCGACTGGAGGACTGCTTCGGCATGGAGGGTCTAGCGAAGCGACTTTGCCGGTCGCGTCAACCCCGGTGGCGAAGCGGTAGGGCGCGCTGAACCCTCCGGCAGTGACGGGACTCACCGCCCTACCCCATGCCGACTTCATCGCGCTTGCCCTGTAGCTCCAGTCCGCGCCTACTGGCCCCCGACGCATGGATTCGCCGGATTCCCGCCCCACCCCCGCCGGCTGGCTTCGCCGATGTGGCTCGCACGTGCTCGTCCTGTGGCCGGCCAAGATGCTCGGGACGACCCTCGGCATGACCGCTTTCTTCGTCGCTTATTTCTGGGTGCTGAGACATCCGGCCGGTCCGGTCACCGTGATGCCCGTCACGATCATTGACCGGCTCATCGGTTTTCAACCGATCGCACTGCCGCTCTATCTGTCATTGTGGATTTATGTGTCGCTGGCGCCCGCGCTCATCACCGACCGCCGCGAATTGCTGTCTTACGGTATCGCCGCGCTCGGCTTGAGCGTCGTGGGGCTCGGGTTGTTCATTCTCTGGCCCACGGAAATGCCGCCGGCACGCGTCGATTGGTCGCATCATCCCGCCTTTACCTTTCTCAAATCCGCCGATGCCTCGGGCAACGCCTGTCCCTCCCTGCATGTCGCGTTCGCGGTGTTCACCGGGGTGTGGTTTGAACGCATCTTGCGCAGAATGGGAACCGGCCGCCCGGCCCGGATGATCAACTGGCTGTGGTGCCTGGGCATCGTGTATTCCACCATCGCGACTCTTCAACACGTGTTCCTCGATGCTCTCGCGGGGACTATCCTCGGCGCCATAGTCGCCTGGATGCACCTGCGCTGGTTGCGAAAGCTTCCCGCGCCGATCTGAGTCGGCGGCGGTTCAAGAAAATGATCCAGCCACCCGGGGTCTGGAACATGGAAAAATCTTCATCGGCGTCATCCTGAGCCGCGCGAAGGATCCAAGGGATAGGACTGAGCTAAGAT
>DATCRM010000421.1:0-4730 GCA_036568985.1 Lacunisphaera sp.
CACCGACGACCCCAAGGAACCGGTCGGTCCCGCGCCCGGTCCAGCTTAGGATCATGAAAATTAAAAACGAAGATTCCGCCGACCCGAAGGTTCACAGTGCAAACATCCAGGGACAGCTTGATGAGTTGATCCAGCATGCCCGCGCCGACATCGCGCGGGTGAGCGAACCGCGATTCCAAGCCCTCTTGGAAACCACCGCCGAAGTGCTGACGGGCCTGAAGACTGCCTATCAACACTACAACGCAGGACAGGAACCGGCGTGGCAGGCCAATTGAAGCTCGGCCTGGCGGGCCTTTGCCCGCTGGCAGAACGGAATTAGGCGGAACTCATCGGGAAATTCACGAGTCCTATTTGGCGTGAAACTCTTTCGTGCTCCGCGATGGACCGCATAGACCTGATCCGGGTTGTGCGGATAGCGGTGCAGGCGCGATGCAGAAATCTTTCCGCCCGATCTTACCGTTAATTTCTCCTGCCAGGATGGACCCCGTTGAAAGTCATCCGGTCCCAAAGAAAGGTAACTGGCCGTGCCCTGCGCAGCCCTTCCGCGGTGGCAGTCCGGCGCGGCTTTAACGTCAACCCAAGGATACCATGAAAACGCTCAACAAAATGACCGCCGGTCTGCTCCTTCTCGTCGTTCCGGTCCTGCTCCGGGCTGATGCGGAGGTGGACCGCAAAATCGAAGGCGCAGCCAAGGCCTCCTATAATTACCGCACGGTCCTCGAGGACCACGTGAAGGTGAAGGTCAAGGATGGCATTGTAACCCTGACGGGGTCCGTGCCGGATCCCGATCAGCGGGTGTTGGCGGAAAATACCGTCCGCAATCTGCCGGGTGTTGTTCAGGTGGAGAACCAGATCGAGGTCGTGCCGCCCGCCCCGGAACACTCCGACGCTTGGATCGCGACCAAGATTCGCACCAAGCTGTTGCTCAAGGGCAATGTCAGCGCGATGGATACCTCCGTCGGCGTCAAGGAAGGCGTCGTGACCCTCACCGGCACCGCCTCCTCGCTGGCGCAGAAGGAACTCACGACCGCCTACGTCAACGAGGTGGAGGGCGTGAAATCCGTCAACAACCTGCTCGTGGTGCCAGCTGCCGCTACCGCTCCACGCACCTTCTCCGAGCGGATCGATGACGCTTCTATCACCGCCCAGGTGAAGTACGCGCTTCTGACGCACAAGTCCACCAGCGCGTTGAAGACGGATGTCACGACCAAGGACGGCATGGTCGCCATCGAAGGTGAAGCCTCATCGGCCGCAGAGAAGGCCTTGGTCACCCACCTCGCCGAAAGCGTGCGGGGCGTTCGCGTGGTGAGCAATCAGATGACAGTGAAAGGGTGAAGCCTTGGATTGGATTCAACGGCGGCGCTGCGATGCGCCGCCGTTTTTTCGGATCTGCACAACTTGTTCACAATTTGTCCTCAGGCTGCTGTCACGGGCGTCCGGCGCACAAACAGCCACCCGCCGAACCAGCATTGGGGCACTGCCAGCAGGGCGAGCGAGACCGGATACCACCGCGGTCCCAGCCCCATGTTCCAGGTCGCCACCACACTCGCAGTTCCGAGCAGAACGCCGATGGCTCCGAGAATCATCGCATGTTTCAACGCGTTGGCTGGCGCGAGCTTCGCAGTCAGCCATGCACCGGCCACCCCGATGACCAACCGATAGGAGCTCGCCAGCACCGCAAGCCCGTCACTCATCGGTTCGCCCATAGACGGATAGACCTTGGCTACATGTAACACGATGTCCACGAGCGTGCTGGCAATGATGATGAAGAACAGGCCCGCTGCGACAGCGCCGATGCTTTTGAGGGTGGTTTTGTTCATGGGTAAGAGGTGGGGTGCAGCGCACCTTGCCCATACGACGGTCGATGAGGCCCCAACCGGACACACCTTTCCCGTTATGATTTGGAGCTCGAACCGACAACCGATCGGCGAGCGGGACTGTGAATATGTGAATAAGGCGCGATGGACTATCGGCGCGCAGCGGCTACTTATTGAACGTTCTCAGCAGACAGTTTGGTTTTTGCGAACCGCTAGTTACCCCAGTTGTCGCAACCGCGAAACGATGGCCCCCTAACCATCGGAAACGTTGAACCCCCGAAACCACCATGCTCACCGAGACCATCTCCGCCTCCGACCGAGCGGTCAGTAGCGGAGTAACATTGCTTGGAAATTACCGTCGGACCTATGCCGACCTGCGGGCGTTGGATCGCGCCCTGATCTTGGAAGACCTGTCGGCCGCTCGTGACGCCTTCAATCGGTTGCAACAAGACTCCCCTCTCATTGCCAAGGTCATGTCGCGCGAGTTGTTTCCGATCAAAAGCCGGCCGCTGCGAGCGATCAAGGCGCTCGGTCGCTGCCTGCTGCGCGGGAATCTGTCCGCCGCCAGACGCGCCTTCGAGCTGTTCGCCTGATGGGCTTCGCCCGGACGCTGGGCTCCGGGCTCAATTCCGAAGCGCGGCGTGATTCATCGCATGCCCTAGCGTACCAAACACGGCCGCTTGGGATCGTATTTCCAACCGGGCACCAGAAACTGCATCGCGACCGCGTCGTCGCGCGCCCCAAGGCCCATCTGTTGGTAAAGCTTGTTGGCCTGTTCCAACTGACCCAGGTCGATCTCGATGCCGAGTCCCGACCGCTGCGGAACCGCCAGTTGCCCGCCTTTGATGACAAGGGGCTCCTTGGTGAGGCGCTGGCCGTCCTGCCAGATCCAGTGCGTGTCGATTGCGGTCACCTTGCCGGGTGCCGCCGCGGCGACGTGCGTGAACATCGCGAGCGAGATGTCGAAATGGTTGTTGGAGTGAGACCCCCAGGTCAGCCCGTGGTCCCGGCAGGTCTGCGCCACCTTGACCGAACCCTGCATCGTCCAGAAATGCGGATCGGCCAGCGGTATATCCACCGCGTGCAACGCCAACGCGTGGCCGAGCTCGCGCCAGTCGGTCGCGATCATGTTGGTGGCAGTCGGCAGGCCGGTGGCCCGGCGAAATTCGGCCATGATCTCCCGACCGGAGAAACCCTTTTCCGCGCCGCAGGGATCCTCGGCGTAGGCGAGCAGGTCGCCCCGGCCCTTGCAGAGGCGCACGGCCTCGTCGAGCGACCACGCACCGTTCGGGTCGAGCGTGATGCGCGCCTGCGGAAACCGGGTCTTCAGCGCGGTGATGGCCTCCATCTCCTCCGCGCCGGCGAGCACCCCGCCCTTGAGCTTGAAGTCGTTGAACCCGTAGCGCGCATGCGCCGCCTCGGCGAGTCGCACAACGCTGGCCGGCGTCAGCGCCTCCTCGTGGCGCAGGCGGAACCAGTCGTTGTCCGCCGTCGGCTCCGCGCGGTAAGGCAGGGTCGTCTTCCGGCGGTCGCCGACATAAAAAAGATATCCGAGCACCTCGACCGAATCCCGCTGCCGGCCTTCGCCCAACAGATCCGCCACCGCTATGCCGCGGTGCTGGCCCAACAGATCGAGCAGGGCGGACTCGATCGCCGTGACCGCATGAATGGTCGTGCGCAGATCGAAGGTCTGATTGCCGCGCCCGCCCGCATCGCGGTCGGCGAAGCGTTCCTGTACCGTCTGCAACACGGCGGCATGCTTGCCCACCGGCTGTCCGACGACGAGGGGCCGCGCGTCCTCCAGCGTCTGGCGGATTTTTTCGCCACCGGGCACCTCGCCCAAACCGGTGCGGCCGGCGCTGTCCTGCAACAGCACCACGTTGCGCGTGAAGAACGGTCCGTGCGCCCCGCTCAGGTTGAGCAGCATATCGTCGTGGCCGGCTACGGGCACGACGCGCATGGCGATTATTTTCGGGGTGTCGGAATCAACCGGAGTTTTCATGAAAGGAGCGGAGTATCGGCGGCCTTCAATTCCACGCGCTTGATCTCGCCGACCACGACCAGATAGCTGGCGATCGCGAGCGCAGCGTGAGCGCTAACGTAAACGAGAGCCCAATTGAACGAGCCCGTCGCCTGGAGGATGTAGCCAATGGCGATCGGGGTCACGATGCCCGCGGTGTTGCCGAAGGTGTTGAACAACCCGCCGCACAATCCGGTAACGGACTTCGGCGACGTGTCGGAGATGACCGCCCAGCCAAGCGCGCCCACGCCTTTGCCAAAGAAAGCGAGACTCATGAAGAGGATCACCGCCCACTCGGCAGCCACGTAATTGCAGGCCACCATGCTCACCGACAGCAACAGGCCCGTCACGATCGGTGTCTTGCGTGCCACGGTGAGCGAACAACCGCGCCGGAGCAGCAGGTCGGAAAACCAGCCGCCCAAGATGCCCCCCAAAAAGCCACAGAGCGCCGGCAAGGCGGCCACGAAGCCGACCTTCAAGACCGACATGCCGCGGTCCTTCACCAGGTAGATGGGAAACCAGGTCAGGAAGAACCACGTCAGCGTAGTGATGCAGTATTGGCCGAAGTAGATGCCAAGCAGCATCCGGTTGCCGAGCAGTTGTCCCAGGACCGTCCCGCGCACCGGAGCGCTCGGGCCGCCCTTCCGGTCCAAATCCACCAGGCCGCCGCCTTGCTCGATGTGGGCGATTTCCGCGGCGTTGACGGCCGGATGCTCACGCGGCCCGTGGATCAGCCGCGGCCAGACGATGGCGAACACCAAACCCACCGCACCCATGAACCAGAACACCGGCGGCCAGCCGTAGGCATGCGCGATCCAACCCATGACCGGCGAGAACAGCACCGTGGCGAAATATTGGGCCGAATTGAAAATCGCGCTGGCCGTGCCTCGCTC
>DATCRM010000422.1:0-22705 GCA_036568985.1 Lacunisphaera sp.
AGCTGGAGCCGGCGCGGGCAGCGTCGGCAGGAGTCATGATGCGTTTTTGATCGCCGGCGTCGTCACCGGCAGGGCGGATGCCGGGGGTGACGAGCTGGGTGGAGGCAGGAAGCGTGCGGCGGAGCAATTCGACCTCGAGCGGCGAGCAGACGAGACCACGGAGGCCGGAGTCGGTGGCGAGCTTGCCGAGACGGGCAACCTGGTCGGCGGGGGATGCGGTGACGCCAATTTCATTCAGTCCGGCGGCATCGGTCGAGGTGAGCACGGTGACGCCGAGGAGGAGAAGGTTGGGATTGGTTTTCTGCTGAGCGGCAGCCGCGGCGCGCATCATCTCGCCGCCGCCCGACGTGTGCAGCGTGAGCATCTTGATGGGCAGCGGACCGAGCGACTCCACGGCTTTGGCGACCGTGTTGGGGATGTCGTGCAGTTTGAGATCGAGAAAGACGTCGAAACCCATGCCGGCGACCTCGCGCACGTAGTTCGGACCGTAGGCCGTGAACATCTGGAGGCCGAGTTTGACCCAGCGGAGCTGGCCGCGCAACTGGCGGAGGATCGGCGCGGCTTCTTCGCGCGTTGGAACGTCGAGGGCGAGAATCAGGTCGCAGGGCATGTGGGAGGACCACTAATGGACACTAATGGACACTAATCAAAGAGAGAAATGCAGGGGGCTTTTGGCTAGGATTCGAAGCAATTAGTCTCCATTAGTGGTCGAAAGTTCATGGGTGTCTCCCTTTTTAGTCCCGCGAAACTGAATCTTTTCCTCGCTATTACCGGCCGGCGGCCGGACGGCTTTCACGATTTGGTGTCGGTGGCGGCGCCGCTGGATTTTGGCGACCGGCTGGAAGCGGAGAAAAGCGGGCCGGGCGCGGGGAGTAGCGGGCAATTCACCTTGGAATGCGATCAGACCGAGGTGCCGCTTGATGGATCCAACCTGGTGTTAAAGGCAGCGAAAGCCTATGTCGCGGCGACCGGTTGGACGCAGGTCGTGCGGTTTCGGCTCACCAAGCGCATCCCGGTGGGAGCCGGTCTTGGGGGCGGCAGCAGCAACGCCGTGGCGGCGTTGCGGGCGTTGAACGAGCTGTCGGGCGGTTTGCTGGACGAAACCCGGTTGGCGGCGATGGCGGCGACGCTGGGTTCGGACTGTGCGCTGTTCCTGCAACGTGCGCCTGCGGTCATGCGCGGTCGGGGAGAAAAAGTGGAACCGCTGTCACACGATGCGGCGGCGCGGCTGCGTGGCCGGAGGGTCCTGATTTTCAAACCCAGCTTCGGCATCAGCACGCCTTGGGCCTACGGACGGATGGTGGCGCGCGGGACGGATTCCCTGCCGGCGCCCGACGCAGAGGCGCGACTGTCACGATGGTTGGGGGGAAACGCTCCTGCCGAGGAATTGCTTTTGAACAACATGGAGGCAGCCGCCTTCGAAAAATATCCCGCGTTGCCGCTTTTGCTGGCCAGATTGCGGCGTGAAGCGGGTGTCGCCGCGGCGATGAGCGGCAGCGGCAGCGCCTGCTACGTACTGCTACGCGACGATCAACCTGTACCGGCGGAGCTGATCCGCGCCTGTTGGGGCCGGGAAACTTTCATCCAAGAGGCCCGTCTCGACTAGTTCCGCATTGACCGGGTGGCACGGCGGTTCGTTAATCGCGCAGCGCCGCTGCATGCCGACCCCCGTCAAAAGCGAATACACTGTCCAAGGCCTCGCCGCTTCCAAGGGCATAGCCTACGGACAGGTGTTTCTCTATCTGCAGAGCGAGCTCGAGATCCCGCGCTATACGGTGGATCCCGACAAGCGCATGGCCGAGGTCGCGCGGTTTGAACAAGCGCTGGTCGCCACCCGCCAGCAGATCGCCAAGATCCAGGAACAGGTTTCCAAGAATCTCGGCGAACAGGAGGCCCTCATCTTCGATGCGCACCAGATGGTGCTCGAGGATCAGGCGCTGATCGGCGAAACGATCCGTGATTTCCAAAAGAGCGGCCTCAACATCGAGACCTGCTTCAATGCGGTCGCCCAGCGTTACATCCAGGCCTTTGCCGAGATTGACGACGAATACCTGCGGGAGCGCGCGGCCGACCTGAAAGACGTGGCCAAGCGCGTGCTCCACGTGCTGCTCGGCCAGACCGCCGGCAGTCTCACCGAGTTGGTGGAGAAACGGATCATCGTGGCGAACGACATCTCGCCGTCCGAGGCGGCGGGTATCGATCGCAGCGCCGCGCTCGGCATCGTGACCGACGAGGGCAGCCGTACCAGCCACGCGGTGATCGTCGCCCGCTCGATGAACATCCCCGCCGTGGTCGGCGTGGAAACCCTGACCACCCGGCTCAAGGACGGCGACTGGCTGTTGGTGGACGGCTACGAAGGGGTCGTCATCATCAATCCGGCCGAGCAAACGCTTTTCCGTTACGGGAAGATCCAGAAGGCCAAGCAATCGTTTGAGTCGCGGTTGATGACCGCCAACGAGCTGCCGGCCGAGACATTGGACGGGGTGGCGGTCACGCTTCGCGCCAACATCGAGAAACCCGATGAAATTGCGCTCGTGAAACAGTATCGCGCCGCGGGCGTCGGCCTCTACCGCACGGAGTTCCTCTTCCTTTCCTCCACGAAGGTGCCGACGGAGGAGGAGCAGTACAAGGCATACAAGGAAATCGTAGCCGGCCTTGCGCCTTCACCGGTGACGATTCGTTCGCTCGATGTCGGCGGGGACAAGCCCCTGCCGGGCGATCCCGGCCTGATCGGGCCCGAGGCCAACCCGTTTCTCGGTTTCCGTGCCATCCGCATGTGCCTGGAAAACCCCGCCATGTTCAAGGACCAGCTGCGAGCCATCCTGCGCGCCAGCGCCCACGGCAAGGTGGAGTTGATGTACCCCATGATCAGCGGCCCCGACGAGCTCGAACGCGCGAATGTGCTGCTGGATGAAGCCAAGGCGGAGTTGAAGAAGCGGGGACAGGCCTTTGATGCGAAACTGCGCGTCGGGGCGATGATCGAGATACCCAGTGCAGCCATTGCCGGCGACGTGCTGGCCGAGCGCAGCGATTTCTTCAGCATCGGCACCAACGATCTCATCCAGTACCTGCTGGCCATCGACCGCGGCAACAGCCGCATCGCCCACCTTTACGATCCCACGCATCCGGCCGTCGTACGCACGATCAAGCAGATCGTGGATACGGGGCACGCGCGCGGCCTCAAAGTCAGCGTATGCGGCGAGATGGCGGGCGACGCCATCTACGCCCCCTTGCTGCTCGGCCTTGGCGTGGACGAGCTCAGCATGACGCCCACCCTCGTGCCTTCGGTGCGCTATCTTGTCCGCGCAACGAAGATGAGCGACGCCAAGAAACTGGCGGCTGAAGCGCTCAAGCAGACCGATGCCAAGAAAACGTATGCCCTAGTGGAAGCGTTCTACAACGAGCGGATGAAGGCGGAGTGAGCAGATTCTCGATTTTGGATGAGGATGTTGCTCGGTTCGGTACTTGATTTTCGATTAGCCGGAGCGGCATGGGTCGAGGCGGTTTCTTTCACCGGGTGAGATCGGCGTGGAGAAGCATTGGATGCCGGGTTTTCGGGCTCGGCCTCGCGGGAGCTCGGCCCTCCGCTTGCGAACTGATGACCGGTCTGCGAATTACCTTCGACCGTCAAAAACCAAAAGGCAGGGCAGCCGCGCGGAAAATCGGTTTGCCGTTCATTCCCTGTGGGTCGAATACCTCGGAGCTTCAGCCTTCGCCTGGCCTACGGCTGACAAGTGCTCCGACTTGGTTGGAGGCGGGGCTATCAGCCCCGCGTTTGGGAAAGAGCGCGGCCTGCGCCTCGCAGGACTGATAGTCCTGCCTCCATTTCTGGAATGCCCCGGAGCTTGCTCCGGGGATCTTTACTTTCCTGATTTCACCCCGCTCGCCAGCAGGGTTTCGAAGCGGGGTTCCTTTTCCTCGCGAGCCACGGTGGTAACGTCCACTTTTTGGAAGCCGGCGCTCTTGAGGAAACCATGCAGGGCGCTCTCCTTGAAACCGAGCCAGAGATCGCCGTAGAGCTCGCGGGCTTTTTCGAAATCATGCTCCTTCAGATCGAGGACGAGGAGCTGGCCGCCGGGCTTGAGGATGCGGTGGGCTTCGTTGACCGCAGTTTGCGGGTGCGTGGCGTGATGCAGGGCCTGCGAAAGAATGGCGAGGTCCACGGACTTTTCGGGCAATGGCACCTGCTCGATGTCGCCGAGCTTGTAGGTGAGGTTGGCGAGGCCATTTTTCCTGGCCAGCTCGGTGCCGACCTCGACCATCTTGGGCGAGTTGTCGATGCACCAGACGCGTTCGGCGCGGCGCGCGAGAAGCTGGGAGACGAGGCCTTCGCCCGCACCGAGATCGGCGACCGTGATAGCCGGGACGAGCCGGAGAGCGAGATGGCCCAGTGCTTCCCACGAGCGGCCGGGGCAGTAATTTTTCCCGAGCTTGCCGGCGATCAGGTTGAAATATTGCTCGGAGTGCTGGCGGCGTTTCAGCAGGGTGCGCTCGAGACTGCCGCGATCCTCGGCGGATTCGGGCAGTTCGGCAACGGAGTCGCAGGCGGCCCGCAGCAGCGCGAGCTGCTTTTCCGACAGACCGGCCCGAAGCGAGTAGAAAGCCTTCTTACCGTCGCGACGGTCGGTTACGAAGCCGGCCTGCCGCAGCAGGGCGAGCTGTGAAGAAATGCGGGACTGACCCATGCCGAGGATCTCCTGCAGTTCGGCGACGGACAGTTCCTCCTTGAGCAACAAGGCGAGCAAACGCAACCGGGTCGGGTCGGAGAGAACCTTGAGACTGTCCCAGGAGTCGGTCATGCGGCCCCAGACCTATGGGGGGAATCCGCGGGCAAGACAATTTATGATTTTCTATTTGTGATTACGACTGCCGCATCAAAGGGAGCAGAGACCATAGGGAAAGAGCCAGGATGCTGATGCCAGCGATGACGTTCAGTATCCGCAGGCGCCCGTCGCCGAGGTGACGGCGGAGCAGACCGGCCAGGAAGCTGAGGAGTAGCCACCAGGTGGCGGAACCCAGGAAGACGCCCGCAACCAAGGCCAGGGCGCTCCCGGACCGGCCGTCGATGCCGAGTCCGGCAAACACGGCAAAGAAGGACAGGATCGTCGCCGGATTTGCCAGTGTGAGCATCAGCACGGAACCAAAGGCACGGGTGAGCCCGGTTTTTTCCGGGGCGGCAGGCGCGCCGGGCGCGGACGATCCCAGCAGGATCTTGAGGCCCAGCCAGAGAAGAAACACTCCGCCCGCAAGCTGGAGCCAAAATCGCAGGCCAAGCAGCACGGAGATCGCTGCGCTGAGGCCAAAGGCTGCAACGAGACCATAACAGGCGTCCGCCGTGGCGGCACCGAGGCCCGAGACAAATCCGTACAGACGGCCACGGCTCAGGGTGCGCTGGATGCAGAGCAGGCCAATGGGGCCGACCGGGGCGGCGATGGAGAAGCCGAGGATGAGGCCTTTGAGGAACATCGGGAATCTTTGGCGGACAGCCGTCGCCAAGCCTATGGCCATCGGGGCGATCAAGCCTAGAGCAAAAGCGGCATGAAAAAGGCCGCCCGGAGGCGGCCTTGAGCGGGACAGGGTGTAGGCCGTCGAGAGCGGGCGCTCAGCTCTTGCTGGCGTCGATGAACCGGGTGATTCCAGCGATCTGGAATTCCTGGAGCGCGCTGCCAATCTTGAGCTTCACGTGTTCACCGACCTTCTTGGCCATGAGGGCCTGGCCGAGCGGGGTCTTATAGGCGATGCGGTGGGAGTCGGGATCGCTGTCCCAGGCGCCGAGCACCGAATACCGGACGGCCTTGCCCGTGGCGATGTCACGGAGGTCCACGACGGTGCCGACGGAGACCTGATCGGTGGTGGCCTCGGAAAAGTCGGTGATGCGGGCGCGGGCGAGGTCGCGTTCCAGCTGGGCCTTCTGGCCCATGAGGACGGACTGGTCCTGCTTCGCCATCTTGAACTCGGAGTTTTCCTTGAGATCGCCGTGCTCGCGGGCGACGGAGATCGCCTTGGAATTTTCGGGGATGCGGCGGGAAACGATGTCCTCGTATTCGACGCGCTTTTTCTCGTAGCTCTCGCGGGAGACGAGGAACTGTTCGTCCTTGGTCTCGGCTTCGCCGGAAACGAGAGACTGCAGGGAGGGGAACAGCTTGATGAAGCGGGCTAGGAGGGACTTCTTGGTGAGCTCCTCGAAGCCCTGGTTGAGCAGCAGGCTGTTGCCGAGGTCGCGGGCGGTTTCGGTGTCGGCGGTGGCGAGGAGGTCGGAGATCAGGTCGGCGTCGTCGCTGAGGGCCTCGGCCAGCGGGATGCGGCGCGTGCCGGCGGACTGAAGAGCCTCGTAGTCGATGGCAAAGAAGATGGCACCGAGCAGGCGGGGGTTGATCAGGTCGTGCAGCAGCTTGGAGAACTTCTTCGAGTGGCGATTCTTGATCACCCAGAGCAGCACGGGGGCGCGGAGATTTTGTTCGGTCTTCCAGCGCTTGAGGGCGGCGGCGAGTTCGTCGGCCTGGCCGTTTTCCATGAGGAAATTGATGCACTCGGTGGTGAACTTGCCCTGCGAGGTCTTCAGGAGGGCGAAGACGATCTCGCGCCACTCGAGCGGGTGGGTCTCCTTGACGAGGTCGAGGAAGCGGGCCTGGAAATGAACGGGGATCTTCTCGGCAATGGCGGGCAGACCGCGGACTTCCTTGATCAGTTCGGACTGGTTGGGAGAGGCGGCCGAGGCATCGTGACCGAGGATCTTGGCGAGCTCGTCGCGGACGAAGGCGCCGTAGAGGCGCTCGGCGGCGTCGAGCTGGTTGCTGTCGCGCACGGCCTCGGTGATGCCGTTGAGCACGGTGCCGAGGGACTGCTTGGCTTCATCCTTGATGGAGGCGGCCAGGAGGTCTTCGGCCAGGGCAATGCGGCGGCGGGCGGAACGCGTGTTGGAGAACTCCTCCATGATTTCCGACTCGGCCGAAACGGGCTCATCGCGCACGACGTAGCAGTCGGTTTTCTTGACGGGAACGCCGACCCGCGGATCCTTGATCAGCTGCTTTTTGACGTTGGAGAACCATTTCTTGAACTTTTCCTCGCCGACGACCTGGGCGAGCACGATTTCGAGCTCGATGGCGCTGGCAGCCTGATTCGGGTAGGCGGAGAGGGTGTCGATGACCAGCTGGACGGGATCATCCTCGACGAGCTGCTTCACCTTGGCGGACTCGGTCTCCTTGCGGGCGAGGATGTGCTTGGGAGAGAGGACGTCCATGCTGCTGACGCAAAAGGCAGGATCCATGCGGTGGCCCTTCTTACCCTTGAAATCGATGACGAGCTTCTGGTCGGCGTCGTCGTACTCCTTGATCTGGCCGAAACCCCAGCTGCGGTGCACCACGTAGGAGCCGGGTTCCATCGCCTCCAGCTTGGCTTTGGACGCCTTGAGGGCGGGGTGCTTGCTGAGGGTCGCGGAGATGGCTTCTGAATTCATAATTGCGTATCGAGTCGTTGAACCGATTAGTTCAGGCGACAATGATGCATGATGTCAAACAGGGTTTAGAAAAAGGCCCTGACGCCTCCAAACTCCAGCCGAGCGGCTGGGTCGCTGCCGCCGGGCTCGTGGAACGCTGGCTGGCTCGGGCCGAACGCGTGGACACGCTGTTGGAAGGACTTGCGACAAACCTAAACGGTCAGGAGCGCGCCCGCGCCCAGCAACTTTTTTATGGCGTGGTTCGCTGGGCCAGCCGCTTGGAAGCCGGGCTCGCCGGTCTGATGACGCGCCCGCCTCGGACCAAGGTGAAAGCGGTGCTCATGATTGCGGGATTTGAACTGCTGGAAGGCGGTCCCGACCTCACCGCCAAGGTCATTCATCATGCGGTCGAGCGAGCCAAGACGGTATGCAGCGCCAAGGAAGCCGGTCTCGTCAATGCCGTCGCCCGGAAGCTAGCCGCCCGGTTGGCGGAAAAGCCAGCGGACCTGGCCACGGAGTTCGCCCATCCTGAGTGGCTGGTGGCGCGTTGGAACCGGCAGTTTGGACCGGAGACAACCCGGCAATTGCTTGAGTGGAACCAGCAGCCGGCGCCGGTTTATGCCCGCTGGCGAATCGAGGCGCCCGTGCCGGCGTTTTTGGCCCCGACGAAATGGGCCAATTTTTATGAGGTGAAGGCCGGGCATTGGGACGATATCCGCCGGTTGGCGACAGAGGGTGCGCTCTATCTGCAGGACCCCTCCACGCGGTTGTGTCTTGAACTGCTCGCTCCTCAAGCGGGCGAAGTGATCCTCGACGCCTGCGCGGCGCCGGGCGGCAAGAGTCTGTTCATTGCCGACACCATGAACACGGGCAAGGTGGTGGCGCTCGACGAGCCGGCCGCGCCCGGCAAGACCGACATCCGCCTCGTCCGGCTCAAGGAAAACCTGGCCCGCGCCCCGGCCGGGGTGGAAGTCGCGATGATCGAGGCCGACCTGACGGCGGTGAACACGGTTTTCTATCGCAATCTCAACCTGCCCGAGAGCTACGATGCCGTGCTGCTGGACGCTCCCTGTTCGAACACCGGCGTCATGCGTCACCGCATCGACGTGAAGTGGCGCTTGCAGGACGGTGATTTTGCCCGGCATGCGCAGCAACAGCTCGCGCTGTTGCATGCCGCAGCGCGGCTCGTGCGCTCCGGCGGGCGGCTGGTTTACAGCACCTGCAGCATCGACGGGGACGAAAACGAGAGCGTCGTCAAAGCCTTCTTCGACAGCCGCGCAGGCGGGCCGTACAAACTGGAGCGCAGCGTGCAGGCCTATCCGTGGAAAGACGGGCATGATGGCGCGGGTGCGTTTTTGCTGAGGAAAGCTTAAGATAGGGACGGACCGCTGGGCCGTCCGTTGCTTTTGGCGGGCCCGGCGGTCCCGCCCTACCAGCGGCGCCCAACTTCGCTCACGGCACTAGCTCGAAGACCGAGACCTCGTGATCGGTTTCCTTGGCGCCGGAGAGGAAAGTGTACGTAATCTTGGAGGCGTTCTTTACGAGGTCGGTGTAGCGCTCGAGGGTCCAGTGCTCGACGAGTTCGCCGTTGATGCGCACGCACAGATCGCCCGGCTCGACAGGCAGGCCGCTGTTGGGGGTGTCGGGCACCACGGCGAGCAGCCGCCAGTAATTGGGGAAACGGCGGAAGGAAAGGCCAGTGCTGCGGCGACCGGGCATTTCGACGGTCCCGTCGGTGCCGCGCTGCAGCGTGACGGTGTGGCGCTGCTGATCGAAGGTGAGGCGGAAGTGACGGAGGAGTTCGCCGCCGAGCGAAGAGAGGTTTTCCGTGAGGTCGACGATCGGCTGTTGCACGAGCTGGGTGCCCAGCGTGATGTTTTGCTCGAGCCGGCCTACGAGCTGGCGTTTGTTGCCGTCGAGCGAACCGACGATCAGGCCGACGCGTGGGCCGTGGACAAAGCGCGGATGCAGTCCGGCGGGGTTGAGCGACAGTCCGAGATCGCTGCCGGAGTCGATCAGCGCGAAGAACGACTCGTTGTCCATCTGCACCGGGATGAGTGGAGTGGCTTGCTCGCGGTTGAACGGGATGACGCTGGTCCGCGGCTGGCGGACCGGTGGCGGTGCGACCACCGGATTGGGCGCGATCTCGAGCAGCGCGGCGGGGTAGTCGAGCGTCAGCAGGGTGTCGCGGAAAAGGGGGAAGCCGATGATGCCGTCAATCTTCTGGCCGACGTGCGCGGAGAACTCGGAAAAATCGTAGACCACGGCCGGTACGTCGTCAAAGTGGGCCTCGCCGAGCCGGAAGCGATGCAGGGTGATTGCGGGCAGCTCGACGGTGCGACCGTTGGCACCGCGGACCGGCAGCGTGCGGGGCGGGGTGCCGCGGCGCTCCTTGCGCTTGAGGGCGTTCGCCAGCGGCGAGGAGACATAGGTCACCGAGGAGCCGGTATCGACCATGAAGCGGTAAGTCTGGCCGTCGGCCTGGGTTGATTCGACAAAGAAGAAGTTCGCGACGATCTGCGCCGGCACGCGCACCGGTTGAGGGTCGATGCGGGTGGCGGCGGGCGCCCGGCCCCGACCGGAAACGCAGCCGGAAAGCCCGGCCAGAACCAACAAGCCCGCGGCCAGCAGCAGCGCAGCCGGCCGATTTGAAACTTGAAATTTGAGATTTGAGATCACTTATGCGGCCGCGGCAGGCCGGAGCCGAGGAGGGCCGAGCCGATCAGGATGACGCTGCCGACGAGGAAGGTCGTGGTCCCGCCGGAGTTGAAGAAAAGCCAGCCGGCCATCGCCGGACTGAGCGCGCGCGCGAGGAAACCCAGCGAGCGGTAAATGCCCAGCACCCGGCCCTGTTCCTCCGGCGGCGCGTAGAGCGAAATGAGCGAGGACAGGGCGACGTTGGCAAACCCCGACCCGATGGTGCTGAGGGTGAGCATCACGTAGAGCAGCGGCGCGGATTTGGCCACGCCGATGGCGTAGCCGATGCCGGCGAAGGCCACGCCGATGAGCGTCATGCCAGCGACGGCGGAGAATTTTTCACCCAGTTTCGGTACGTAGCGCCGGGCGAGCACGCCTTGCGTGATGATGGAAACAAGCCCGATGTTGATGAAGATCGTCGTCAGATCGCGCGGCGTGTAGTGCAGAGCATCGGCCGTGAAGAAACTGATCGTGGACTCGAAAAAGCTGAACCCAAATGTGACGACGAAACCGACGAGATTGGCGCGGCGGATGGCGGGATCGGGCAGTTGGAAAAGCGAATGGACCGGGTTGCGTTCGCGCAGGGTAAGGTCGCGGCCGCGTGCCTCGGGCGGCAGGGTTTCGCGGAAGCGCGCCTGGATCCAGAGCAGGTTGACGAGACACAGGCTGAAGGCGATGGCGGCCGGCACACTGAAGGGATGAATGCCGTAGGCTGCCAAACCCGGCCACCGGTCGAGCAGGTTGATCGAGGCGGTCAGACCGCCGATGGCCGGCCCCGTCAGGAAGCCGAGCCCGAATGCGACACCGACGATCCCCATGCCCTTGGCGCGGTTTTCGCGGGTGGTCACGTCCGATACGGCTGCGATCGCGACGGCAAGGTTGCCGCCCATGATGCCCCCAAGAATGCGGCCGGCGAAGAAGAGCAGAAAGGAACCGCTGAAAAACAACAGGAGGTAGCTGAAGGCGTTGCCCGCAATGGTCAGGATCAGCACAGGCCGGCGGCCGACCCGGTCGGAGCGGGCGCCCCACACCGGCGAGAACAGGAACTGCATCAGCGAATACACCGAGCCGAGCGCTCCGGCGAAAAGGGCGCCGGTGGCGAGATCGGAAGCATGAGCGGCGGACGCCAGCGCCTGCAGCCGGCTGACGAGGTTGGCCAGCAGGCCGCCCTGGCTTTCCTTGTTCACGTACCATTCGAGCATCGCCGGACCGACCGGAAAGAAGATCGAGAAACCGATCAGGTCGATGTAGAGCGTCAGGAAGATGACACCCAGGGAAAGTGGCTTGGTGGGCTGGACTGGTGTGGCGGTGGTCACGAAACCAGCGACGTTGAGAGAAAAAGGCCTGTGCGCAAAGCCGATTTGGCCGCCTTGGAGGGCGCAAGTGACGGGTAACTAGGTAGCCAAGTGCCAAGGATAGCACTGCCGCTTCTTGGTGCCTGACCTTGAAAACTTGTTACTTGGCCACTCGGCTCATGCCAAGTGCGCGCGCAGGCGCTCGACGAGGGCGCCGATCTCGAAGGGCTTGGCCAGATAGCCCGCCACCTCAAACGAGGCGAATCGTTGCATGGTCTCGCCTCCACTGTAGCCACTCATCAGCACAACCTTTGTCGAGGGATGGGTTTCGCGCAGCCGCCGGAGGGTGTCTTCGCCACTCAATCCGGGCATTGTCAGATCGAGCAGCACCAGATCGATGTTGTCGCCGTGGTGATCGAGCAGGGCCAAGCCCTCGGCGCCGGTTTTGGCCTCGAGCGGAGTGACGCCCAACATGCGCAGGGCTTCCGAGGCGACGAGGCGGACGGGTTCTTCGTCGTCCACGATGAGGACGGTGCCATGCAGCCTGACCCCGGCGGTCGGCACGGCGAAGGGCGGATGAGTGGCCTTTACCTCGCCAGCACTGGCGGGGAAGAAAAGCCGGAAGGTCGTACCTTGGCGGGGCGCGGACTCGACGAACAGGGCTCCGCCGTGGCTGTGGACGATGCCGAGCACGGCGGCCAATCCCAGTCCGCGTCCCGAGAACTTGGTGGTGAAAAAAGGCTCGAAGATACGGCCGAGCACTTCGGGCGGCATGCCGCTGCCGTTGTCGCACACCTCCAGACCGACATAGCGGCCGGCCGGGAGCTCGGGACTTTGCACGGCAGGGCGGAAAAAATCCGCCGGCAATTCCCGGCAGAAGGTGCGCACGGTGATCTCGCCGTCGGAGCGCTCGCCGATAGCGTCAGCGGCGTTGATGACGAGATTCATGACGATCTGGCGCAACTGGGTGATGTCGCCTTCCACGGCGGGCAGGTCTTCGGCGACCAGCAGTTCGAGGCGGGCGCGTTTGCCAACGCTGACCTCGAGCAGTGCGGCGGTGTCCTTCACCAGCGTGGTGAGGTTGACTGGAGCGGTGACGAAGGACGCCTTGCCGGCGTAGGCCAGCATCTGGGCGCAAAGGTCGCTGGCGCGGCGCGAGGCCCGCTCGATTTGCTGAAGGTAGTTGAGCGAGCGATGTTCGGCGGGAAGATCCAGCCCGGCCAGCGTCGCATTGCCGAGGATGGCGGTGAGGATGTTGTTGAAATCATGGGCGATGCCACCGGCCAGCACCCCAAGACTCTCGAGTTTCTGGCTCTCGAGCAACTGGCGCTCGAGGGTAAGCTTCTTTTCCTCGGCGGCCTTGCGCTCGGTGATGTCGGTCGCAATACCGCACAACGCGTAAGCCCGGCCCTGTTCGTCGATGATGGGGAATTTATGGGCGAGGTAGTAATGCCGGTTGGCCGGGGCGGTGGTGTATTCCTCGAATTCCATCGGTCTGCCCGCGGCCAGCACGCTGGCGTCATTGGCCACGGCCCGCAGCGCATCCTCGGCGGAAAACAAATCTTCGTCGCGGCAGCCGACGACGTCGTCGCGCGAGCGGCCGCAGAATTGCTCAAAGGCCCGGTTGCAGAGCAGGTAATGGCCCTTGACGTCCTTCAGGTAGATGATGGCCGGGCTGTGGTCCAGGATGTCCTGCAGGCGCTTCTCGCTGGCGTTGAGCTGCCGGGTACGTTCCTCCACCTCCTGCCCGATACTCGCGGTGCGCTCAAGGAGGCTGTTGATGAAGAGGGCAAGCAGGATGGTGATGGTCAATCCCGCAGCCAAGACGATCATCGGCTGATGCGTGGCGGTGCGTTTCGCCCAAGCCTCATTCGGGCGGATGATCATGTGCCAGTTGCGTCCGCCCGCCGAGATGGTGGAATGAAAATCGGCCGGATCGTCGAGGCGGGGCAGGGCGATGTCGCGGGCACCGCCGAGCATCGGCTCAGCGCCGCCCAAGTTGGCGTACAGCAAGGTGGATTCGCCGGTGGCGGGGTCCACATCCACGTAGTAGGTGTCGAGCGCTTCGTTGGTGTTGAGATCGTGGGACTGGGCCAACATCGTCTGGACGTGGAACACGCCCTGGACGAACCCCTCGACGGGGCTGCCGGGTGCGTCTGAGCGCGAGAAAGGCAGGATGAAAACAACGCCGGGTTGGCCCGGCCGGTTGCCGGACTGGGCGAGCTGGAAGGTCTGGCTGACCTTGAATTGCCGGTCCGCCCGCGCGGCCTTCAACAGGGGGGCGGTGGGAGCGGTCGTGATGTCGTAGCCCAGGACGATGTCGTTGCCGGCAACGGGTTCGAGGTAGGTGATGACAAAGTATTCCGCGTCATCCGGTGCAATCGCCAGCGAGTTGTCGGGTTGCCGGCGGCGAATGACGAATGGCCGGCCGAGTTCCTGGGTGGCTTGTTTTTCAAAGCGACTTCGTTCGGCCCTCGATACGATGCGCACCCATTGCAGGGCCTGAACGCCGGCATGACGGGCGAGAAGCTGATCCGCCACGTTGGCGAATTCGGCGCGAGTCACGACGTCCTGCCCCAAAAAAGAGTCGCGCAGGCTGTAGACCATTTCCTGGTAGGTGCGCAGATGCTGGTTGGCGACGGTAGCTTGGGTTTGCGCGCTGCTCAGGAAGGCGACATGGACCCGTTCATCATCGAGCCGGACAGTGTAGCGCCACGTGACCAAGGACAGGCAGACCCCCAGCAAAAGAATTAATCCCACTGTGCCGCGACGATACGGGGACAGAAAGGAGGAGGATTCCATGAGCGGAAGCTAGAGCGGGATCAGCGCACACTGCCACGGAAATCCTCGGCCCGCTCATCCTGTCTGCACAAGGCCTCGGGCAATCCAAGGGGGCTCAAAAGTTTGCAACTTATGGAGGCCCGCCGTTTAGCGCGGTTTCAGAAATCATCCAGCCTGTCTGGCCTGGGCGAAAGGGTGACTCTGAAAGGCCGCGCGCGGCGTGTCAGACCGCTCTGGCTGAGGGGCCTCGCACGCGTGTCCGATACCGGTTTAGCGCAGGTTCGCCTGAACCTTCTTCGGCAATTTCGCCACGACCAGATCGTAGCTGCGGATGATCCGAGTCCGCAGTTCCGCTTCCGGCAGGGCCGATAGGTCGCCCACGCGCACCCACATGCGCTTGGCACAATAGGGTGCCTGGGTGATGCCGTCGGTCTGCGTGAGTGTGTCGAATTCCGCCGGCGTGCACTTGAAGATGACTCCATCGATCAGGTCGGCATCGAGTGCGATTAGGAGGAACATCTTGCCGACGACCTTGAAGACGAGGCATTCGCCCCACTGCTTCGTCACCGTGGTTTGCGGCAGCGAGAGCGCGAAGGATTTGAGGCGGTCGAGGCGCATGAAGAATCGGTAGGGCCGGCGCTTGGCGCCGGGCCGCGGCCTGCCGACAAGCGGCAGCCCTACAGTTTGTACGGCAGCGGAAAGCGCGAGGTCAGGGCGACGACCTTCGTCTTGGTCGCGGCGATGACGGCGGCCTCGTCGGGTTTGCCGATGGCGCTGAGCACGGCATCGATGAGGGCGGCGATCTCGCTCATCTCGGCTTCCTTCAGGCCGCGGGTGGTCATGGCCGGCGTACCGAGGCGAATGCCCGAGGCTTGGAAGGGCGAACGCGTCTCGAAGGGAACGGTGTTCTTGTTGCAGGTGATGTTGGCCTTATCGAGCGTCTCCTGGGCGACCTTGCCGGTGAGCTCGGGGAACTTGGCGCGAAGATCGACCAGCATGAGGTGGTTATCGGTGCCGCCGGAATTGATCTTGTAGCCGCGGGCGACCATCGCCGCGGCGAGGGCCTGGGCGTTCTTGATGACCTGGCCGCTGTAGGCCTTGAACTCAGGCTTGAGGCATTCGCCGAAGCACACGGCCTTGGCGGCGATGACGTGCATCAGCGGGCCGCCCTGGCCGCCGGGGAAGACGGCGGAATCGATGGCCTTGGCGTGGGCCGCCTTGCACATCGTGAGGCCGCCGCGCGGACCGCGCAGGGTCTTGTGCGTCGTGGTCGTGACGAAGTCGGCGTGCGGGAAAGGTGACGGATGGTGGCCGGTGGCGACGAGTCCGGCGATATGGGCGATGTCGGCGAAGAGGAGCGCGCCGACCGAGCGGGCGATCTCGCCCATGCGGGCGAAATCGATGACGCGCGAGTAGGCGGAGGCGCCGACTGTGATCATCTTGGGTTTCTCGCGGAGGGCGACGGCCGCGAGCTCGTCGTAGTCAATCAGGCCGGTGTCCTCACGGACGCCGTACTGGACAAACTGGTAGAGTTTGCCGGAGAAATTGGCGGGGTTGCCGTGGGTGAGGTGGCCGCCGTGGCTGAGATTCATGCCGAGGATCTTGTCACCCGGCTGGAGCACGGCGGTGTAGACGGCGAAGTTGGCCTGCGAGCCGGAGTGGGGCTGGACGTTGGCGTGTTCGGCGTTGAAAAGCTTTTTTGCGCGCTCGATGGCGAGCACCTCGACCTTGTCCACCTGCTCGCAGCCGCCGTACCAGCGTTTGGCCGGGTAACCTTCGGCATACTTGTTGGTCAGCACGCTGCCCTGGGCCTCGATGACGGCCGGGTAGGTGAAGTTTTCCGAAGCAATCAGTTCGATGTGGCTCTGCTGGCGGGCGAGTTCACCGGTGACGACGGCGTAGACTTCGGGATCAAGCTGGGCGAGGGGGGCGGCGTTGAGGGACATGGAGGATTTTCGATTTTGGATTCTCGATTTTCGAATCCAGACACCAAAGCAGCCCGCTGACCGGCAATCCGCAATCCGAAATCCACACTTACTGCGTCACGCCTTGGCGGTGAGCTTTTTCAGGAAGGCCACGATGCTCGGCACGGCCTCGACCATTTCGTCGCGAACCGATTCGTAAAGTTTGAGCGGACCGCCGTAGGGATCGCCGATCTCCTTGTTGGCGGGCGGGGGCAGAAACTCCCGGAAGAGATAGAGATGCTCCGGGCAGGGACGTGCGCGCGACTGGATGATGGCGCGATGGGAATCGGTCATGCCGAGCACCAAGAGCGCGTCGTCGAGCATCTTCTGGGTCAGGCCCTGGCTTTTCAGATGACTGATGTCTATGCCGACTTTCTTCAGGGCTGTAACGGAGTTCTCAGACACAGCCTCACCGGTATGTGCCGCCACGCCCGCGGAAAGAACCTGTAAACTGCGCAGCGGTTCGGGTTGCGCGGAGAGAGCATGGGCCAGCAGGCCCTGGCCCATCGGACTCCGGCAGATGTTGCCGGTGCAGACGATGAGGATGTGGCCGGGTTTGGGCATGTGGCTGAGATCAGGGTTCTAGGTGATAGGGTCTGGGCCGAGAAGCTAAAGGCAGAAAAGACAGGAAGGCAAAGAGGGGGCGGGGCCAACACACCCCGGCGCTGCGCGCCACCCCTCTTCATAGAGGGGACCTCAAACTTGCGCAGCCGAAGTCCCCTCTATGAAAAGGGGTGCCCGATAGGGCGGGGTGTGTAGGGAATTCATCGTTTCAGCGCGGTCAGCGCGCGGTGGATGTTCACCGCGCGTTGCAGCACGCGATCCGTCAGCCGGGCGGGGGATTTGTCGTTTTTGGCCTGCGCTGATTCGGGCGGATGGGCGTCGTGGTTGCCACCTTTGAATTCCTGCACGAGGGTTGCTTCGTCGTAGCGATCCTTCTCGACCTTGCCTGAAATGAGGTCGGTGAGGGCGGCACCGGCTTCGAGCGCGTCATAAGCCTTGCGGTCGTCGTCGTCGGATTGCCGCACCACGACTTCTGGTGCGGGATGTGAGCCTTTGATCCCGATAGTGAGCAAGCTGCCCTTCAGGGCGTCAGCCAAGGGAACCGGAGTGTCGGGACCGACCAGGACAAACAGTCGAGACTCGGCGGCTCGGCCCGCGAGAGCGCTGGAAAACTGTGCGACGGCCTCGGGGGTGGCGATGGTTCGCCGCAGATCGAGAACGAGATCGCCGGCACCGGCGAGGGCCTTGGGGGCTTCGTCGAGCGAGTGGACCCGGAGATAGCCGAGACCCTGACTCAGGTCGGTGGGCTCGGCGGCCTGCGCCAGGGAACCGAGCACGGAGAACAAAAGACAAAGAAAAGTCTTTCTCATTTGCGGATGAGTTGCCGGGCGCCGATGTCGCGGCGGTAGTATTTGGAGACGCACTGGATCTGCTCGCACACCGCATAGGCGCGCTCGGCAGCCTCGCGGAGCGTCGGAGCCAGCGCGGTGACGCCGAGTACGCGACCACCGTTCATCACGATCTGGCCGGCGGGGTTCTTTGCCGTGCCGGCGTGAAAAATGGAGACGGGAGACGGGAGGCTGGAGGCGGGAGGGAAGGTGATGACGTCGCCCTTCGGGTAGCTGTCGGGGTAGCCTTTGGCGGCGATCACAACGCAAATGGCGGCGTCGGGGAGGATATCGAGCTTCATGCCGGAGAGTTCGCCGCGGGCGGCGGCCCAGAGCACGGCGAGGAAATCGCTTGTGATGCGCGGAAGCACTACTTGGGTTTCGGGGTCGCCAAAGCGCGTGTTGTACTCGAGCACGCTCGGGCCGTCGGCGGTAAGCATGATGCCGATAAAGAGCGTGCCGCGGAACTCGATGCCCTCGGCGGCGATTGCCTCCACGGACGGTTTCACGATCTCGCGGTCAATGCGGGCGAGCAGATCGGGTGTGACAACCTCGGCAGGTGAGTAGGTGCCCATGCCGCCGGTGTTGGGGCCGGTGTCGCCGTCGCCGATGCGTTTGTGGTCTTGGGAAACGGGAAGGATGACGTAGTCGCGACCCGACACGACGACGAGGATCGAGGTCTCATCGCCAAACATGCAGTCCTCGATGAGAATCTGGCTGCCGGCGGAACCGAATTTGTTGCCCGCGAGCATATCGCGTACGGCGGCCTCGGCTTCAGCGACCGTTTGGGCGACGATCACGCCTTTTCCCGCGGCAAGACCGTCGGCCTTGATGACGATCGGGGCGCCGCGTTTTTTCAGGTAGGCGAGCGCGGGTTCGATCTCGGTGAAGATGCCCGCCGGAGCGGTCGGAATTTTATACTTCAGCAGGATCTGCTTGGTGAAAACCTTGGACGCTTCGAGGCGGGCGCCGTCGGCTTTCGGGCCGTAGGCGGGGATGCCCGCTTTCATGAGGGCGTCCACGAGGCCGAGCGAGAGCGGCACCTCGGGACCGACGACGACGAACTCCACCTTCTCGCGCTGCGCGAGTTCGACGAGCCCGGGGATGTTGTCGGCCGCGACCGGGAAGCACGCGGCGTCGGCGGCGATGCCGGCGTTGCCGGGCGCGCAGAGGAGGCGCGGCCGGACGGGGGACCGCGCGAGGGATTTGGCGAGCGCATGCTCACGGCCGCCGGAGCCGACGATCAGGACGGAGGAGGGGAGTTGATTAACCACGGATGACACAGATGGGCACGGATAAAGCCGGTCGTCCAGCCGAGTCTGCGGCTTATCCACCGGCGGATTATTTGTGCGGTTTTTAAACGGGGAGCGGTTATGAGATGAAACCACATGCTCACTGATGCCGAAATGCTCCAGCGCTACGCCCGGGAACGCGATGAACGGGCCTTTGCCGAACTCGTCCAGCGGCACCTCGGCGTGGTTTACGGCGCCGCCCTCCGCCGCACCGGCGGCCGCACCCACCTTGCGGAGGAAATCGCCCAGAAGGTCTTCACGGACCTCGCCCGCAAGGCCGCGATGCTCAGCCACCATCCGGCGCTGACCGGCTGGCTTCACCGGAGCACGCGCTACGCCGCCATCGACGCCGCCCGCAGCGAACTCCGGGGGCAAAAACTCGCCCAATCTCTCGCCACCATGCCCGACACGAATGTCCCGCCGGAAACCGGGGTGGAATGGGAGCTCCTCCGCCCGGTGCTGGATGAGGCCCTGGACCAGCTGAAGGAACCGGACCGCGAAGCGATGCTGTTGCGTTACTTCGAGGGGCTGAGCTTTGCCGAAGTTGGCGCGCGAATGAATCTGTCGGAAAACGCCGCGCGCATGCGCACGGAGCGCGCATTGGACAAGCTCCGTGGCCAACTGGGCAAACGAGGCGTCACCTCGACCGCGGCTGCGCTGGGCCTGCTGCTGGCCAACCAGGCGTTCGCCACCGCGCCCGCCGGGCTGGCGGCCACGCTCACCTCCACGGCCCTCGCCGCCGCTCCGGCGACAGGCGGCCTCGTCGCTTTTCTTCTCATGAACAAAATCGCCATACCCGCTCTCAGCGCCGTGGTCGCCGCCAGCGTCACCGCCCTTGTCTGGACCTCCGTGGTGCCCACTGTCAGTGCCGAAGAGCTGGCCACGCTCCGCGCCGAAAACGCGCGTCTTATGCAAGCCACCGCGCCTGGTGCCGCGGCCGAATCGGTTGATGCGGTGGCTAGGGAATTTGCTGCGACGGCCACCGGGATCGCGCATGCGCTGAAAGAACGTCATGCCGCACGGGCGACCGGTATCGCTCCCGACGCCGCGAACCCTGTCGCACCAGGTTCGTCCGACGTCACGCCCCGCGGTCATCGCAACCACGGCAATGCCACCGCGCATGACGCCGCGTTGAGCTTCGCCTGGGCGGGCGACATCAGCGACCCCGACGAGTTCGGCAAGCTGGTGTATTTTGAAGCGGCCGAGCGCGCGAAGGCATTGGCGATTTGGAGCACCATGCCCGAGTCCATCCAGACGCAATATCCCACGCCGGAGGCGTTCTACGGCTTGCTGCTTGCGGCCTCGACTTTGGAGGCGCCGCCGCCCGGGGCTGATATCCTGGAGCAAAACATGGTCATGGTCGAACTTCAGCCCGGTCGGGCGGCCATGCGCCGCAAGGGCAGCGACCGGAACATTCACGAATATCAACTCACGGAGGCCGGTTGGAAATACATCCTGCCGATGCCGGGCGTCGAAAATCTGCCGCGCAATCTGAACAGCCAGACACTCGCCAGGCTGGTCCAAAAATAACTTTCCACTCCGTCTCATGTCTCCGCTGAAAACCTCCCTGATCGCGGCCGTGGCGGCGGTGGTGGCCACCGCCGCCGGACTCTGTTATTTCCAGCAAGGTCGCATCCGCGAGGCGCGTCATCTGCGGTCCGAGAACGACCGCATGGTGCTGGAGGCCAATCAGCGCGTCATGGCGCGGCAGCCGTCGAATGTTTCATCCAAGCCGACGACGAACGCTGCCGGTTCAGCCGCGAGGCCGGCATCGGTACCGGCTGCGTCGGCGAAAATGGCCGAGTATTACCGCAACGAGGGCAACGTCACGCCGCTGGCCACCTTGCAGACTTTCGCGTGGGCGTGCGATCGCGGCGACATAGAGACCGTACAGCGCCTGCTATTCATCGAGGAATCGGCCCGGCCCAAGGTCGAGGCCTTCGTGGCGGCTTTGCCGGAGAACGTTCGTTCGCAGTGGAAATCCGTGCACGAAACCGCAGCAGCGCTCCTCACCGAGAGTGTGATGGCCCAGCCCTTTCCGCGCCATGACGTCCTGGCGACGGCGACGCCCGAGGAGGTCGGCGCCGGCCGGGTCCGCTTGCGCATGCCCAACGTCCCCCGCGATGGCACCGAGTATCAGCAGACCGCCGAAGGCTGGAAATACGTCCTGACCGAGAAAGTGGTGGACGCCTACATCAACCGGACCCGGCAGCAGGCGCCGAAGTGAGGTTGCTGCGCAGCCCCCAGAGCGAAAGGGCGACCGCAACCAGCTTGACCAGCTGCTCGACGGGTTGGCCGAGGATTGTCGCGTAGAGAATGGCGTCGGTTTCGTGCAACGACAGGGTCGCGATGATTGAGATCACGGCGTAGAGGAGCAGGCCGCACACGAGCCGGCGGCGGCGGGCGCGGACGATGATCACCGCAACCACCGCGGCCACGCCGACCACGGACAGGAGCACGGCGATCTGCTGGGGCAGGTGACGTTCCTCGTAGAGGTCGTGCCGCACCGCAAACTGGCGCGCCAGGTCGCCGAGGTTCTGCTCTGCCCCGAGGACTTCGACGAGCACGGCGGTGAGACAAGCGACGATCACCATGAACGTCGGAGCAATTACTCGTCCTCGAGATGCGGCGGGCGAGTTTGGCTGTGAGCGCCTGAGTTGCAGACCGAGCCCAAACGCCACGACCAACCAGAGGCCGACGATCAGGTGACGCAGGAAGGAGGACTCAAGTCGTGGTATGACGGGGTCGGGAACGAGCTCATGAGCCGGGAGCGGGAAGAGGGTGTGGGAGATGGAGCTGCCGGCACTACGAATCGGAATTTCATCGGACATGGCGCCACGAGTGCGGTCCTGCCAGCTGCCGGTGGGGGAGAGGTAGATGATGGCGCGGACCGTCGTAAGATCGGCTAGCGCCGGCACCGTGAACGAAAAATCCACTGGATGAGCGGACGGGGCGGCGAGCTTCGGTTCTGCATGACTGACGACCCCGAGAGCGTGGTTGCGATGGGTCCAGCCGTGCAAATCCGCGGCGAGTTGGAGCCCTCCGGCCGGTTCGTTCACGGTGACCTGAACCGTGATTTTCTCGCCAAGCACGATTTGGGCGGGTGCGGTCACCGCCAGCCACCGGGCTTGGGGTTTCGGTAGAGTGAGAACCTGCCAGGTGATCGCGCCGAGGACCAAGAGACCTGCGGCGAAGAAGACCTGGTGGATCGGCTTCATGCGCGCCTCGGTCTTACAGCACCTTCAGCGTCTTGCGGTAGAAGGCGATGACCTCGGCCGGGTCGTCAGTGAAGAGGATGTAATCGCGCATCCAGGCGGGCGAGCGCTTCAGGTTGATCATCTCTTCGACCTGCTTGCGGAGATGTCCCCAGAACTTCGCGTTGAAGAAAATGTAGGGTACGCGCGGACGAATCCCGAGCTTGAGGTTGCAGAGCTCGATGCCGATTTCCTCGAGCGTGCCGACACCGCCGACATTGAAGATGCAAAAGTCGGCCGCCTCGAACCATTTTTGCCGGAAGTGGCGGGAGTTTTCCTGGAACGTGTCGAAGAAGTCCACGCCGAGTTCGGGCGGCTGAGCCTCGAGTTCGAGGAAGCAGGCGCCGGTGAGCGCGCCTTTGTCCCGGGCCTGCTCGGTCGCGAGGCGCATGACGCCGCCCCCGCCGCCCGTGAGCACGCCGAGGTTGGAGCCCATGAAGGACGTGAGCTGGTGCACAAGGGCGGAAATGCGGTCGGTGTCGGCCTGGTCGAGGCCGACGGCGGAACCGTAGAACGCCAGAATGGTGGCCTCCTGAAACTTGCGGGTCATCTCCTCGCGCACGAAGAAACCGTGGTCGCGCCGGTAGGTGTGGAGG
>DATCRM010000423.1:0-6549 GCA_036568985.1 Lacunisphaera sp.
GGCGGTGAGTTCGGACTGGCGGGTGGCGATTTCAGTGGCGGAAACCATGCAGCGGGCAGCGTGTGCGGAGCCGGCCCGGCTTGGCAAGCCGGGGTTGGCCAACGGGATTTTCGCGCTGTCAATCTCGCGGGTGACCGGGTAGGCACAGCACCATGGTCAATGTCATCTGCATGAAGTGGGGCGTGAAATACGGGCCCGAATACGTGAACACCCTGCGTTCGATGCTTACCCGCCACCTTAAGCGGCCGCATCGGTTCATCTGCTTCACGGACGATGGCTCGGGGATTGGGCCAGGCGTCGAGATCAAGCCGCTACCGACGATGGATCTGCCGCCGGACAAGGAGCGCGGCTGGCGCAAGCTGTCCACGTTTCAGGCCCCTTTCGGCGACCTCGCGGGGCAGGTGCTTTTTCTGGACCTGGACATCGTCATCACCGGTAGCATGGACTGCTTTTTCGAACACCCGGGCGAATTTTGCATCATTCATGACTGGGCCAAACCCTGGCGGATCACCGGCAACTCGTCGGTCTATCGCTTCGAAGCCGGCGCGCATCCCGACATTCTGGACTATTTCCTGAAAAACATCGACCGGGTGAAGGGCGAGGTTCGCAACGAACAGGAATACCTCACCCGTGAAATGCAGCGGAAAGGCCTGCTGACGTATTGGCCGAAGGAGTGGTGCGTGAGCTTCAAATACAGCTGCCTGCCAACCTTTCCGTTGAACTGGGTGCAGACTCCCAAGTTGCCGGAAGGCGCGAAAATCGTGGTGTTTCACGGCAATCCCAACCCGCCCGAGGCCGTCGTGGGCAAAGGCAAGAACGCTTACCGGCACGTGCGTCCGACGCCTTGGGTGGCGGATCACTGGCGGTGATGAACTTTCCGCAATCCTGTAGCCGCGCTTGGCTGTGGTCCGAAGCCTTGGCGGGGTTACACCACGAATGACCGGTGCGGGAGCAGGCAGAGAGCGGGCTGGTCAATCGGCCGTAATTCTCCCTCACTGTGACGGTGATTGCCGGTTCGCGTTTGCATTTGGAGGATTCGGGCCAATTCTCGGAACGCCGCCCTGACCACGCGGTCCAGTCCCGACACCATGCCCGAGCTGCTCATCATCAAACCTTCCGCGCTGCGCGATATCGTGCATGGATTGCAGGTCGCCGCATCGATCAAGGCGCAGAAGCCGGAGTGGCGCATCTCGTGGATCGTTCGGGATATTTTTTCGCCGCTGGTGCGCTCGTGCTCGGCCATCGACCAGGTTTTTGTTTTTCAGCGCCACGAGGGGGCCCGGGGCTTTTTTCGCACGATGCGCGAGGTGAGAAAGCGCGAGTTCGATCTCGTATGCGACATGCAGGGCCTGTTGCGCACCGGGCTCATGACCAAGTGGGCCCGCGGCAAGCGCAAGGTCGGGCGGCCCGACGCGCGTGAAGGCGCAGGATTTTTTTATGACGAGAAAATCAAGCTGCCGCTCGAGGGCCGTGATGCGCACGTGCTCGAGCAGCTTCTTCAGTTCTGCACGGCGGCCGGCGCCGAGGCCCGCCTGACGGGTCCGTTGCGTTTTCGCGACCTGGAGCGACTGAATCTGGGCTTCATGGACCCGCGGAAGGGCCAGCGTCCCATCCTGATTTTTCCCGACAGCGGCCAGGACAACAAGAAATGGAACGGCTTCAGCCAGCTCACGGCGCTGCTGATTCGCGAGGCGGGACGGAAAGTGGTGTGGGCGGGAAGTCATTATCTGCCGTGTCGCGAATCCTTTCCCGACGGCGCTTTCATCAACCTTACCGGCAACACGAGCCTGACCTCGCTGCCGGCCCTGCTGGCCAAGGCCGACATGGTGATCTCCAACGACAGCGGACCGATGCATCTATCCGCGGCCATGGGCTTCAACACGGTTGGTTTGTTCGGTCCGACCGATCCGCGGCTTTTCGGGCCGTATCCGCTGAAGAGTCCGACCAACTACGCCATCCAGGCGCCGGTCGGTGAGCTGGCGCTGCTGTCAGCCAAAGAGGTCTTCTATCTGTTCAACCGGATTGAAGCTGCGCAACATAAGGCGCAGGTCAGGGCTTCGCTGGCGCACGCCTGAGTGCTCGCTGCGGGCGGATGGCAGGGCGGCAGCCCAGCCTTACCGGCGACAAATTTAGCCTGTTCAAGGGATGGGATACGCATTGAATGCCCTTTCCCATGCTCGATCCCAAGCTCCTCCGCGAATCCCCCGAAACGGTCCGCACCGCCATCGCCCGCAAGCATCTTGACGCCGATCTCGAAGGCGTGCTGGCCCTTGATTCGACGTGGCGCGCATTGCTGACGGAGGTCGAGGCTTTGCGATCCAAGCAGAAAGCCGCCAACACGGAAATGGCGGCGCTCAAAAAGGGTTCACCGGAATTCATCGCGAAGGTGCAGGAGATGAAGGCTGTTTCCGCCGAGGTTAAGGCGAAGGAGGAGAGCCTGAAGCCCATCGAGGAAAAATGGCACGCGGCCATGCTCACGCTGCCCAACATTCCGCACGCCACCGTGCCGGACGGCAAAACCCCCGAACAGAACGTCGTCCACGCCACAAATGGTTCGATCGAAGCAGTGTCGCCCCACGCCATGCCGCACTGGGAGATTGCCGGTTTCAGCAACCTGATCGATTTCGCCCGCGGCGCGAAAGTCACGGGCGCGGGCTTCCCGTTCTTTATCGGCGAGGGCGCAAAGCTCTCTCGCGCCCTCCTGCAGTTCTTCCTGGATGAGGACGGCAAGGCTGGCTACACGGAGGTCAGCCCGCCGATCTTCGTCAACGCCGCCAGCGCCACTGCCACGGGCCAGCTGCCCGACAAGGAAGGTCAGATGTATGAGACGGCGGACAAGCTCTATGCCGTACCGACGGCGGAGGTGCCGCTGACGAATTTTTTCCGCGACGAGATCGTCGAGCAGGACGCGTTGCCCATCTGCCGCTGCGCCTACACGCCGTGTTTCCGCCGCGAAGCGGGCAGTTACGGCAAGGATGTGCGCGGTCTCAACCGGGTGCACCAGTTCGACAAGGTGGAGCTGCTCAAATGGGTGCATCCGTCGTCGAGCTACGATGAACTGGAGAAGCTGCGGGCCGACGCGGAACGACTGCTGCAGAAACTGGAACTGCCTTATCGGGTGCTGCTGATGTGCGGCGGCGATCTTGGGTTTGCCCAGTCGAAGAAGTACGATCTCGAGGTTTGGGCCGCCGGACAGAAGCGCTGGCTGGAAGTGTCGAGTTGCTCGAACTTCGAGGCCTTCCAGGCCCGCCGGGCGCAGATCCGTTTCCGGAACAAGGAAACGGGCAAACCCGAACTCGTGCACACGCTCAATGGCTCCGGTCTCGCCGTGCCGCGCGTGCTCGCCGCGCTGTTGGAAAACAACCTGCAGGCAGACGGGCGCGTGAAGATTCCCGCCGCGTTGGTGCCCTATTTCGGCAGGGAATACCTGAGCTTCAAATAACCCCGGGTGGGGCCACCGGTCCTTGCGCCGCTCGGCATGACACGGAAAAAAAGATCCGCCCCAGACTGGCCCAAGGTGGCCGGCGCGCTGGTGGCCCGAATTTCGCATACCGCACTGCACCCGGCGCCCATGCTCAGAGCGCGGAGCGAGTATCTCCGCGAAAAGCGAAAAAACGGCCGGCCCTCGCGTTGGGCCCTGGCTTTTTCGGGCGGAGCCGATTCGCTGGCTCTGCTCTTGATTTTCTGGGCTGAAGGCCCGGGCCGATGGGGAAGGGATTTCGTCGTGTTGCACTTCAATCACCGGTTGCGCGGCCGGGCGGCGGATGCCGACGAGAAATTTTGCGCGGAGGTCTGCTCCGCGCTGGGCGTGACCTTTGTCGCGGGTCGGTGGAAAGCGGCGCATGCGGACGCGAGTGAAGCCGAGGCGCGCACGGCGCGTTTTGATTTTTTCGGGCGCGAAATGGGCCGGCGAAAAATCCGCCTGCTCTGGCTGGCGCACCAGCAGGACGACATTGCCGAGTCGATGCTGATGCGCCTGGCGCGAGGCAGCGGCACCGGCGGTCTCGCCGCGCCCCGGCCGGTGCAGGCATTTGCCGACGGACGGCTGCACTTGAGGCCACTGCTCACGGTCAAAAAAAACGAGCTGACCAAGGCGTTGCGGGCGGCCGGGGCCGAGTGGCGGGAAGACGAGACCAACGACCAGGGTGATTTTTTCCGCAACCGGATTCGACGGACGGTGCTCCCGGCCTGGCAGAAAGCGGCTGGCCGCGATGCCTTGGCCGGGGCCGCCCGCGCTCGCGACCTCTTGGAGGAGGACGACACCGCGCTGGAAACGTGGCTGGACAATCTTGCTCCGCTCAAGCGGGGGGTACTGGACGTAAAAGCGCTTTGCGGCCTGCCGCGGGCTGTGGTTCGGCGCGCCTTGCACCGCTGGCTGCTGGCCGTCCGGCCCGATACCGATCTGTCCCGTCAAGGGTTCGAGGTGCTGCTGGCCGCCGTCGAGCGCGGGAAGGCGACGCGCTTCAGCCTAGGGCGCACGGGCTTCGCGGTCATCCAGCAGGGGAGTCTTGCCCTGCGGCGGCAATAATGATTCCGAATTCGCCTAAAGATTCGACCGCCGCGCCGGTTGACTTATCCCCCGGAACCTTCACGTTGGCCGATACTCTAATTACTCATGCCCGACAAAGATAACAACAAGAAGCGCCGTCCGCTCAAAAGCATCCCGCCCGATGGCTTTCCGCTCAAAACCGGTCTCATCTGGGTGGCGATCATTGGGGCTATCGTTGCGCTCTTTCTGCTTAATCCCGCCAAGACACCGCAGCCGGCTGCACTCAGCATCCAGGGCGTGATCGAACTCGCCGAACAGGGCAAGATAGCGGGCGGTGCCATGCGCAACGATCCCACCGGTGGCCCCTCTTGGTATACCGTAACCGGCGAAACCGTTGAGCCCATTCTCAAGAATTCAAACCAACTGGAGACCAAGGCGTTCACCGCGTCCGGCCGTCTCACGGAGCGCAACTACGAGCTGTTGCAGAAAGCGAAAGTGCTCGTCGAGAAACCGGCGACCACCGCGATGAGCCAGCTGATTTACAACGTACTGCCTTTCGTCGTCGTGATCGGCCTGCTTTACTTCCTGTTTGTCCGCCAGCTCAAGAGCGCGGGCAAGGGAGCTCTGAGCTTCGGTAAGAGCCGGGCCAAGATGCTCACCCGCGACAAGGACCGCATCACTTTTTCCGACGTCGCGGGCTGCGACGAAGCCAAGGAAGAGGTCAGTGAAGTGGTCGAATTCCTCCGCGACCCCAAGAAATTCCAGAAGATCGGCGGACGCATTCCCAAGGGTATCCTGATGGTCGGACCTCCGGGTACCGGCAAGACCCTCCTCGCCAAAGCCATCGCCGGGGAGGCCGACGTGCCGTTCTTCTCGATCAGCGGTTCTGACTTCGTGGAAATGTTTGTTGGCGTTGGCGCCAGCCGCGTCCGCGACATGTTCGAGCAGGGGCGCAAGAATGCCCCGTGTCTGATCTTCATCGACGAAATCGACGCCGTTGGCCGGCAGCGCGGCGCCGGTCTGGGCGGCGGCAACGACGAGCGCGAGCAAACCCTCAATTCACTACTGGTGGAGATGGACGGTTTCGACACGCAGGAAGGCGTGATCATCATCGCGGCTACCAACCGGCCGGACGTGCTGGACAGCGCGTTGCTGCGGCCGGGCCGGTTCGACCGACAGGTTTCCATCGATTTGCCCGACATCATCGGTCGTGAGCAGATCCTCCGGGTGCATGCCCGCAAAATCACCCTTTCCGACAACGTTGACCTCGGCGTCATCGCCCGGGGTACGCCGGGTTTGTCCGGTGCCGAGCTGGCCAACCTGCTGAACGAGGCCGCCCTGTTGGCCGCCCGGCGCAACAAAAAGAAGGTCGAGATGAGCGATATCGACGAGGCGCGCGACAAGCTCCTGTGGGGGCTTTCCCGCCGCCGGGTGATGGACGATGCCGAGAAACGTGCGCTCGCCTGGCACGAAGCCGGTCATGCCATTGTCCAGGCAGTGCTGGATGACGGCACCATGCCGGTGCACAAGGTCACAATCATTCCGCGCGGACAGAGCCTGGGCAGCACCACGTACCTGCCGACCAAGGATATTCTCTCGAGCACCAAGAAGAAGCTGCTGGATCGCGTGGCGGTGACGATGGGCGGACGAATTGCAGAAAAACTCGTCACAGACGACATCAGCAACGGGGCGTACAGTGACATCAAGCAGGCCACTTCCACGGCCCGGTCTATGGTTTGTGACTACGGCATGAGCGAACTCGGACCGATCGCCATGGGCGAAAACCAGGACACGGTTTTTCTCGGCCGAGACATCACCCGTTCGCAGCACATCAGCGAGGATACGGCCCGCCGGGTCGATGCTGCCATCTCCGAGATTATCAACGGCCAATACAAACGTGCCGAGCAGATCATTGCAGAGCATCGCGGCGCGCTCGACAAGGTCGCCGCAGCCTTGCTGGAGCACGAGACAATCGAAGGCCGGCATGTGCTCGAGATCCTCAAGGACAGCGAAATCAAATCGCCGATCGCCACGGTCAAGCCGCCCAAGCTGCCTCCTGC
>DATCRM010000424.1:0-4125 GCA_036568985.1 Lacunisphaera sp.
GCGGAACACGGGATCACCCAAAAGAGAAATCGCTTCCTTTGCAGACATGCCGATTTTCAAGCGGGCCCAAGGGGTCGGTGCGGCCGACAGCGTCCCAAGAAGCAGGACACTGATAATGACGAGACGCAGCCAAGAAGACATGCCTCGTTGTATCGGTCATATTGCAAGTCATTCGAGCTTGGAATAGGCGAATCAGGTAACCCTGCGGTAAAACTCCTACCCCGCGGAAAGAGCCGACCTCACGCGCTCCGTTTTTAACCGGATTTTGTGAAGGGCCGGCGTGTGCAGTCACCGACGTTTAGGCGTCGGCGGGCTTGCCGGTGGCTTCGCCAATTATCTCGCTGAGCTGTTCGGAACTGAAAGGTTTCCGCAGCAACCATTGGGCGCCAATTTTCTGGGCGATTTCGAGGAAGGGGCCGTCCGGCGCGCGGGGAATGCCGCCGCTCATCGCGATCACTTTCACGTCCGGAAAATCCCGGCGGAATTTCTGAATAAGCTCATAGCCGTCCATGTCCGGCATAAAGATGTCGGTGAGCAACACATCCGCCGGAGTCTGCTTCTGAATGGCGATCGCTTCCCGGCCGCTAAGCGCAATAACGGTTCTGTGTCCCATGATCTGGAGCAGCTTCTGCAGCATTAGACACACGGGTTCGTGGTCATCGACCAGGAGAATTAAGCTCATGAAGCGTGGAGAAAATTAAGAGTCGCCGAAAACTATGTCCGTGAATGCCAGGCACAACGACTAATTGGCCGAGTTGTCTTTTTCTGGTTTTGGACCGGCGGCGATGCAGCGATGTTCCGGGACGTTCCCGCACCAAAACCTTTCGGGTACCGCTTCGGCTTTTGCCCGTGGAGACCGACTTGTACGTGCGGAGGTACCGGCCGCCGCCATCGCCGCAGCCACGCTTGAGCCGCGAGACAAAAGCGCGGCTCTGAGGGACCACGTTGCCCGTCGGTCAACGGCCCGGCGACGATTGATCCTTACGCCCCAACGCCACTGTTCTGTTTAAGCCGTTCTGCCGGGAATAATCGCCAAATCTCAACCTTTCAGCGCCTGCCGGACCGATTCGGCCAGCGGGGTGGTGGGACGACCGATGAGCCGGCTTAACTGGCGGGCCTCGTCGAACAGCGCTCCGCGCGAGGCGTCCACATCCCAGCGGGCCAGACCGTGGGCCAACACCGGGGGAAGGCCGACCTTGAGGAGGATGGCGGCGTAATCAGCCTCGGAAAGGTTGTGGTAGGGAATCGTCTTGCCGGTCTGCCGGGAGATTTCAGCCGCGATTTCCGAGAGCGTCACTGCTCTGTCGCCGGCAAGCTCATAGATGCGGCCGGTTTCGGCTTTGCCGGTCAGCGCCGCAGCGGCAGCGGCGGCATAGTCCGCGCGGGCAGCCAATGAGAGGCGACCATCGCCCGCGCTGCCCAGAAAAGCGCCATGAGCGACAGCGGGGCCGACGGACGCGGTGTAGTTCTCGGTATACCAGCCATTGCGCAGGATGATATGCGGCAGACCGGAAGCTTGGATCGCTCGCTCGGTTTCGAGGTGTTCGACTCCGAGGTCGATGGGAGTCGTGTCGGCCCGGAGGATGCTGGTGTAAATCACGAGTTTCACCCCGGCGCGCTTGGCTGCTTCAATGACATTGCGGTGCTGCGGCCCGCGCTGGCCAATCTCGCTCGATGAGATCAACAACAGCTTCTCGATTCCGGCAAAGGCGCGTGTGAGGGCGGGCAGGTCGGTGTAGGCCGCCTCACGTACGGTGATCCCGCGGGCGGCGAGATCTGCTGCCTTGGCGGGGTTGCGCACCACGGCGCTGACGCCGGAAGCGGGGACCTTCGCGAGAAGATCATTGAGGACGAGGCGGCCGAGTTGGCCGGTGGCTGCGGTGATGGCGATCATAGGGAAGGAAGGTGATTTGATTGTTGGTACGGAACCGGACCAGGCTTGCCTCGGTTCAGAAACGGCCTTTGGTTACGAAACAATACCATGAACACGAAAACCAACAAGAGGGGTCTTTTTCGTTACCCTGTTACTGCGAAGTAACCACGACACCATGACCGCCAAACTTTCCTTTCCCCCTGTCCAACCTGGTTCCGATCACGAGACCCATTGTCCCGTTCGCGACGTGCTTGATTGCATCGGCGACCGTTGGAGCCTGCTCGCGTTACTCGCACTCGCGGAAGGAACGTTGCGCTTCACCGCGGTGAAGCGGGCCATCGGTGACATCTCGCAACGCATGCTCGCGCAGACGCTGCGCAGCCTGGAGCGTGACGGTTACGTGACCCGCGAGGTGCATCCGACCGTCCCACCCAAGGTGGAATACACGCTGACACCGCTCGGCGAATCATTGCTCACGAAGGTCACGCCGCTGATCCGCTGGGCCGACGAAAATCACGATCGCGTGCGAAAAGCCCGCAAGGCGTACGTCCCGCCCAAATCCGCGCCGCCGCTTTAGGTTTCCGGTCGACACTCGCCGTCGCTTGAGAATACGGAAAATTACAATAGGCTTGGCATGAGCCAGCGAAGGGCCGGCATGCGGCCTCCGCAGGAAAATCATGCGTACCGAAACTGATTCTTTGGGTCAAATCCAGGTGCCGGCCGATGCCCTCTGGGGCGCCTCGACGCAGCGGGCCGTGCTTAATTTCCCCATCAGCGGCCGGCCCATGCCGGAAGCCTTTGTTCGGGGACTGGGTTTGGTCAAACTGGCCGCCGCGCAGGCCAACGCCGCCTTGGGCAGACTGACGCCGGAGAAAGCCCGTCTGATTGGGCTCGCCGCCCGGGAAATCGCGGACGGGCGTCACGCCGGCCAGTTTCCAATCGATGTCTTCCAAACCGGTTCCGGGACTTCGACCAACACGAACGCCAATGAAGTAATCGTCCACCGGGCGAAACAGCTGGCGGGGCCCGATGGGACGGCGGTGCACCCAAACGACGACGTCAACCTTGGCCAATCCTCGAATGACGTGATACCCACCACGCTGCACGTCAGCGTGGCGCTCGCTCTACAGCGAGACTTGCTGCCTGCTCTCGCGGATCTGGCCGGGATGCTGGAGCAGAAATCCATCGAATTCACGGACGTCGTCAAAATCGGCCGGACCCATTTGATGGACGCGACGCCGCTCACCTTGGGACAGGAATTTTCCGGCTATGCGCGCCAGATCCGCAAAGCCGGCGAGCGCGTGCAGCGAGCCATCGCGGCGCTCGGCGAACTCGCCATCGGCGGGACTGCGGTTGGCACCGGCATCAATACCCACCCCGATTTCGCCGCGCTGGTCTGTCGCATCCTCAGCGACGAAACGGGCATCGCCTTCTGCGAGGCGCGAAATCACTTCGAGGCCCAGGCGGCGCGCGACGATTGCGTGGAGGTGGCGGGAACTCTGGTGGCCGTGTCGGCCAGTCTGACGAAGGTTGCCAACGATCTCCGGCTGCTCGGCTCGGGACCGCGGGCGGGCCTCGGCGAGCTGCGCTTGCCGGTCATTCAGCCGGGCTCTTCGATCATGCCAGGTAAGGCCAACCCCGTGTTGTGCGAAACGCTCGTGCAGGTGGGACTCTACGTGCAGGGCCTGATGCAAACCGTCATGGCCTGCGGTCGCGAGGGCCAGATGGAGCTAAACGCCACGCTGCCACTGATCGCGCACTGCCTGCATGAGGCGATTCATTGCCTGGCTAACGGTACGCGGGTGTTTGCCGACAAATGTGTCGCGGGAATCGAGGTCGATCCGGCCCGTTGCCGCGAACTCGTGGAGCGGTCGCTTATGCTGGTCACGGCGCTCACTCCCCGGATTGGTTACGATGCCGCTGCCAGCGTGGCGCGGGAGGCCCTGGCCAGCGGCAAGTCGCTCCGCGAGGTCGTGCTGGCCCGCGGTTTGATGGACGTCACCGCGCTGGACCACGCGCTCAATCCCCTGGCTATGATCCGTCCGTCCTCTGAATCCGGAACGACGCGATAGAGGGCAGGACCACCACTCGTCGGTGGGGCGCTCCACGCGATAATCTGGCAATGTGTCCTCGTTCGGAAGGTCAGCACCGCTGGCTCAGCCGCCCAGCGGACCAAAGTCGCCGGCACTCGCGTTGGGGGCGGGGAAAAAACTCACGCTGCCCTCAGCCACCTTTTGCGCCCCACTGAAGGC
>DATCRM010000425.1:0-6265 GCA_036568985.1 Lacunisphaera sp.
GTTCCTTCACGAAGCTCCCGAGCGCCTGCGTCAGGCTTTCCATGTCCCGGCCGATGCCCGCGAGAAACGGCCTCGG
Source organism: Lacunisphaera sp. (assembly GCA_036568985.1). Lineage (GTDB taxonomy): Bacteria > Verrucomicrobiota > Verrucomicrobiia > Opitutales > Opitutaceae > Lacunisphaera. The sequence continues at coordinate 77 of DATCRM010000425.1, forward strand.
TCCGAGTTCGAGATTTTGCATGCCTTGTTTTTCGAGCAGCAAGCCGATGACCTCGGCGACGCGGTCGTTCGGATGCCCGCCCATCATGACCGGCAGGATGGTGACCGAAGCCGCCGGCCCATCGACAACCGGTGGGTAAACGGGGGCGACGCTCGTGGGTGCGCCGTCCGCCCGCAGGAATGGCGACAGGCAGCATGCGACGAGCGAGAGGAGACCGAGACGAGGGTGGAATCCGAACGAGGAGGATGAGCGGTGCGTTTTCATGCGGAGGGTTCGGTTGCGGAATGAGCCGCGAGCGCGCAGCCAACCCAATTTCTACACCTTCCGCTCCGCGCCGGCTCCGTGGATTTTGTCGCGAAGCGCAAAAAGCAAGAAACGCGCAACCGCGGTGTCATCCTGCCAGGTTGGACCAGACGCCGGGCGACATGCCCGCAATGCCGCCCGCTGATCAGCCGCTGGTCGGCGCTTCACCGTCCGTCGCCCAGACGACGAGCCAGCCGCTTTCCTTGTCCACATAGACCAGCGTTGAGGCGTTGGGATCGCCAGCCTCCACGAAATCGGCTCCGGCAATGATCGAGGGGTCGTAAAGTGGTGCTGGTGGCGGCGTGACGGCCACTGTCGCGTGGGGTGCTGGTGGGGCCGGGCGGGTGAGGATAAACGCAAAGGCAATCGCCGCCGCAGCGGCGAGCGGTGCGCCGAACCAGACGATCGGGGCCAGAGGACGTTTGCGCACCGGCTGGCGCAGGCGGAGCTGGAGATCGCGCCAAGCTTCGTCTGCGTCGGGCGCCGGAACCGCACTGACGCCGGCCTTGTAGCCGGCGAGAGCGGAATTCAAATCGGCGCGTAGTTTCCGGCACGCCGGACAGACCGCGACATGGTCCGAGAGAACGGTGAGCTGGTCTTTGGTCAGCGAGCCGTCCCGTTCGGCCAGAATCAGAGATTCACTGTCGCGGCAATTCATGGGGCGTTTTCTTCAACCATTAATGGACACTAATTGGGCACCAATGAGAACTCCTGATTAGTGGGCTCTTAGCGTGGATTAGTGGTTCAAAGAGTTTGGACTTTAGCGGCGGTGATCGCGGTCGTTGCGGTCGTCCCAATCCCGCCCGTAGCCACGGCCAATCTCGCGACGGTCATGCCGGTCGTGACGATCGTAACGGTCGTGCCGGCCATGACGATCGTAGGCAACCCACACGCGGTCGGTCCGGCACTCGTGATGCCCTGCGACGTAGACGCGGCGATGGCCGCCGTACGGAGTGCGTTCGTACACCCAGCCAGCAGGCACCCACACGCGCACTTCCACGGTCCGCCAATAACCGTCATCGCAACGGTCGTTCACGACAACGGTGCGGGTGTCGCAGTCATCGGTGAGCGCGGATGCGATGACGAGACCTCCAATAAGCCCACCCACCACCGCCAAGCCCTTGTCGCTCGCAACGGCGGGCTTGGGGGTGAAGGCGAAGGCGGTGGCGGCGGCAAGAGTCAGGGCGGTGAGTTTCGTATTCATGGAATTGTCCTCCAAAGGTTGATGTTGAGGTTCTGCCAGTGGGACGAAGCTCGCGGAGGGTTTATTCAAAAAAGAACGCCGCGCAGACAGGATATTGGGGAGCAGTGCCTTGCGTTAATCAATTTGTAGGACTGTCGCTCGTCGACGGGCCGGTTTGATATATCCTTTGTCAGCCCGGCGACGAGCGGCAGCCCTACAGAAACCACGTTTACCGCTCGATCCGCGGAATCGCTCCGATCAGCGTTTTTGTGTAGGAGTGCTGCGGGCGTTCCATGACGTCGGTCGCGGCGCCGAGTTCCACGATCTTGCCCTGATACATGACCGCGATGCGGTCGGAGATGTGCTTCACGACGGAGAGATCGTGGGCGATGAAGATCATCGTGAGATTCATCTCGCGGACGAGGCGGGCCAGAAGGTTGAGGATCTGCGCCTGGATCGAAACATCGAGCGCGGAGACGGGTTCGTCGGCGATGATGACTTTGGGTTCGAGCGCCAGTGCGCGGGCGATCGCGATGCGCTGGCGTTGTCCGCCGGAAAATTCATGCGGGTATTTGTTGAGGAAGCGCGGCGCGAGGCCGACTTGCTGCATGAGCCGGGCAACGCGCTCCGCCACCTGAGCCTCAGGCACGATGCGATGCACCCGGAGCGGCTCGGCCAGCGTGGCGAAGACGGTGAGGCGCGGGTTGAGCGAGGCGAAAGGGTCCTGGAAAACCATCTGCAAGTCGCGACGAGCGGCCTTGAGCTCGTCGGTCGAACCGGTGGTGAGATTTCTTCCGCCGAGAATGACCGTCCCGGCCGAGGGCGGGATCAGCTGCATGATCGTGCGCGCGAGCGTGGATTTTCCGCTGCCGGATTCGCCGACGAGGCCCAAAACCTCGCCTTGAGCGACTTCGAAGCTAACCTCGTCCACTGCTTTGACTGTGCCGGTTTGGTGTTTGAACACGAAGCCGGACTCGATGTGGAAATGAGTTTTTAGCTCCTGAACCTGGATCATAGCGCGGCCATGGGGTGCCTCGGCGACTGCCAATGGAGCGGGTTCCTCGGGCGGCAGTTCAAAGCGGGCCAGCAGCTCGGTTTCTGAAAGCGGCTTGGAAAGGTCGGGCGGCATGCCCGGGATGGCGTAGAGGACGCCTCCCTTGGGTTGGAGCGCGGGGATGCAGCGCTGCAGCGCCTTGGTGTAAGGATGCTGCGGGTTTTTGAAAAGAGCGCGGGTAGGTGCGGTCTCGACAATGCGGCCCGCATACATGACCTGCACGCGATCACAGAGGCCCGAGACAACCGCGAGGTCGTGCGTGACGAAGATCACGGCCATGCCGAACTCGCGTTGCAGCTTTTTGAGCAGCTCGAGGATCTGGGCCTGCACGGTGACGTCGAGGGCCGTGGTTGGCTCGTCGGCGATCAGCAGGTCGGGCTTGGTGATGAGCGCCATGGCGATCATCACGCGCTGGCGCATGCCACCCGAGAACTCGTGTGGGTACGAGTGCAGCCGCTGAGCCGCGTTTTGAATGCCGACGGCTTCGAGCATTGCCAGCGCGCGGGCCAGGGCGTCGGCCTTGGAAACCTGCCCGTGGATCAGCAGCGGCTCGATGAGTTGCTCGGAAATCCGCAGGTAGGGATTCAGCGACGTCATTGGGTCCTGAAAGATCATCGCGATGCGGCGGCCCCGGATGTCGCGGAGCTGCGACCGCGGGCATGTGAGCAGGTCAACCCCGTCAAACATCGCCGTGCCGGACTCGATCCGCCCCGGCGGTTGCGGGATGAGGCCGAGCAGCGAAGAGCAGGTGACGGATTTGCCCGAGCCGGACTCGCCGACGATCCCGAGGATTTCGCCCTTTTCCAACGCGAAGCTCACATCGTTCACGGCCCGATACACACCGGAACGGGTATGAAAACTGACGCTGAAGTTGCGGACGTCGAGAAGCGGCACGGAGTCAGGAAAGCGGTTGCGCGGAGTTCAGCAACTCTGCGAAGAGGGATTCGTAGCGCCCGACCATCCGGGCGACCGAGAAACGCGCGGGGGCGTCGGCCTGGCCGCGGGCGACGACGGCCTCGATCTCCGGTCCGCCCGCCAGTACGCGCTGCAAAAGGTCGGCGAGGGCGGCATCGTTTCCGGTCGGGAACAGCCAGCCGTTTTTCCCCGTCTCGATGACATCGGTGACGCCCGGCGCCGCGCTGCCGATCGCGCCGCAGCCGGCAGCCATGTACTCGACGAGCGTAAGCGGCAGTCCTTCGTAGTGGGTGGATAACACGGCGGCGCGACAACGGTGGTACAGAGCGGGGCTGTTGCTGACTTGGCCGAGGAAATCCACCCGGTCGGTGAGATGGAGTTTCCGGACGAGTTTTTCACAGGCTTGCCGGTGTGAAGTCTTGCCGCCACCACCGAGCAACAGACGTCCGGTCCAACCGGATGAAACCAAGCGTTGCACGGCGCGAATCAAAGTCGGCTGGTCCTTCTGGCGGGCAAAGCGTGCGAGCATCACGATGTCCTGACCGCGGGCGGTGAAAGACGGAGCGCCAGCGGCGAACCGGGCGACCTCGATGCCATTGTGGAGAACCTCCAGGCGAGGACCCGCCAGCCCGAGTCGGCGCACATGGTCGGCCACGCCTTGGGACACGCAGACGGTGGCGCTGGTGCGGGTTCCGAGCGGCCGGGCGGCCCAGCGGCGCCAGAAGGCATAACGTTCGCAGTTGTGCTCGATGTGCAGCACGACCGGCACCCGGGCGGCGAAGGCGGCCTGCCGGCCCCAGATGTGTTCACTGAAACCGTGGGCGGCAAAGACCTGCGGTTTGAAATCTGCTATCAGCTCCGCCAATTGGCGGCGAGTCGTCCACTTGGGCCAATCGTCGACCCAGGCCGTGCGCAGACCGGTGGTTGCGATCTGGGTCTGCATGGTGGCGGGAAGCGAAACCTTCTTCCGGCGCATGATCAGCAGCGGTTCATAATTGCCGGTAGCCAGATGGCCGCAGGCAACATCGAGCGCGACCTTGGTCGCGCCGGAGCCACCGCCGGTGACGAAGTGGATGACGCGGGGTTTCGCGCTCATGACGTCTTCAAATAAGGATCAAGGGCAGCCTGCGCCTCGGCGACAGTCACGCGCAGGAGCGGCCGAGGGCCGGAAACATCGGTCGGGCGCAGAATAGTGTGCTTGGTATCCCACGGGTGCCACCGCCACGGTTCCAATGGGCCGTAGAGCCCGACCACCGGCACGTGGAAAGACGCGGCGATATGGATGAAGCCCGTGTCGATGCCGAAGCACAGGTTCATCCGGCGCATGAGCGAGCCAGCCTCGCGAATGCCGAGTTTCGAACTCCAATCGTGGCAGTGGGGACGGAGATCGGCGGGCACGCCGGCGAGAATCTGCGAATAGTAGCCAGCGTTGCCGGGCGAGTCGCAGAAATGGATTTCGCTGTTCCGCTCGCGAACGAGCCAGGCGATGACTTCGGCAAACCGGTCCGGCGCCCAGTCCTTGAGGTCGAAGACGGACTTGGCGCAAATGAAGACGCGTTTGCGACCAGAGATGCTCAGTGCGGCGTCCACGCGCCGGTCGGTGGCCGGATCGGACCAGTTCTCGTTGCCTGCGTCGGTCACGGGGATGCCGTCGGCGCGCAGGACGTCCAGGAAACATTCGACCTCATGCTTGTCGGGGTAGGGCGTGCTCCGCTGAAGCAGCCAGTTGCGACCCTCGGTTGAGAAACCGACCCGATGCGGAATGCCGGCGAGGAGGGGCAGGATGGCGCTGGAAAACGAACGGCGCAGGATGTAGCAGCGGTCGTAGCGGCGGGCGCGGAGAAATTGGGCGGCGCCGAGCAGACTGGTGGGGAAAGTCGCCGCACGCTTTCGTTCCCCCTTCAGGCGTGGGCCGTAGTAAAGCAGGTCGTTCTTGTAGGGACAGTGAGCGAGGGTGTCCCCGGAGATTGGCTCGGCGAGGACGTCGATGATGGCGTTGGGGAAGGCCTCCCGCAGGTTGCGCAGGGTGGGAATGGCCAGGACGGTGTCGCCGATGAACCGGTAACGGATCACCAAAATGCGGAGCGGACGCGGGTCGGGCCAACGCATGATCAATACACCTCGGGATATCCCTCGCCGCGGGCTTTGAAGCGTTTGTGGACCCAGAAATACTGTTCGGGCGCGAGTCGGATGTTTTCCTCGATGAGACGGTTGATCCGCACGGCGTCAGCGGACAGGTCGTCGGTCGGATAATTTTCCAAAGGTGGATGGATGGTGAGAGTGTAGGATCCGTCACGCTCGCGGCGGGCGAAGTAGGGGACGACGGCGGCGCCGGTCATCTTGGCGATCTTGGCGGTCGCGGTATTGGTGATGGCGGGCACGCCGAAGAAAGGAAGGATCTCGGAGCCGGGCGTGCGCTTGCCCTGGTCGGGCGCATACCAGATCGCGTGGCCGGAGCGGAGGGCGCGAATCAGGCCCTTGAGATCGTCGAAATGGACGGCGACGGAGGCAATGCGTTCGCGGTGGCGGCGCATGGGTAACGCCACGACGGGGTTGTTGGGCTCGCGGTAGAGGCAGCAGACGGGCAAATGGGAAGTGAGGAAGACGCCGCAGATTTCCAAGGTGCTGAAATGGGCGGTCAGCACCACCACGCCCTTGCCCGCTGAGAGGGGGCGTTCCAAGTGCTCGATACCCAAAACGCGGTGCGGCGGGAGCTGGTCGAGCGGTTCCCACC